>NZ_JBEOWK010000021.1:0-153730 GCF_040295985.1 Streptosporangium sp. NPDC002524
GGCTGGGCCATGTTGTCGCTCCAGTGCCACCAGCCGTTGATGGGGGCGGTGTCGCCCTTGCAGGCGAACCAGCCCTGGTAGCCGACGGTGATCTTGCCGACCACGTCGCCGGGCGGGCTGGCGGCATGGGCCGCGCTGCCCAGCGCGGACAGTAGCTGCGACGACGACACCGCGGCGAGAGCGGACCCGGACACCACGGAGGTCATGAACCTCCGACGCGAAACGGCCACGTGAACTCCTTTCGTCCGGAGCGGCCATCCGTACTTCGCCGCTCCATCCGGGGGGGCGGGGGGTGCCGTGCCGGTGGGGCCCGCGCGGGCGGCCGGAACACGTTCCGGCCAGGAGGAAACCGCACGCCACAGGCACGGGGGCGGTACGCGTCGTCCCCGGCGCGACAGCGGGCCGCCTGCGTCATCCTGACAGGACTCGATACACAAACGCAATAGTAAGAAATGTCGATGAAATCTACTGTCATTATCGCGCAAGAATTTGCGTTCGAGTCGTCTCGGGTTCCGGACTTCGGGCTCCGGGCCTCGGGCACCGGGCCTCGGGCACCGGGCCTCGGGCACCGGGCCTCGGGCTCCGGGCGGAGAAGGGCCCGGAAAGCCGTACGGCCCCCGTCTCGGGGTGTCCGAGACGGGGGCCGTACGGTCCGGTGTGAACGCTCACGTGAGCGCCCGCGCGGATTCTCGTAGAGGAACATCCCGTACGAGCGTCTCCCGCGCGGGGGCTTCCCGCGTGAACCGTGTTCCGGGTGTCAGGTTCCGGGTGTCAGGTGCCGGAGGCCGGGTCTCGGCCGTCGGGTTCCCGGGGTCTTCCGGTGGTTCTCCGGAGGTCAGGGCCAGTCGAGCGACGGGCGGAGCGGGAGGCCGGCCGCGCCGTCGGAGTCGAGCTTCACCCCGAGGACCTGGTGGAGCTGGATCTTGTTGCGTTCGAAGCCGACCACGCAGGCCGCCATGTAGAGGCGCCAGACCCGCGCCGTGCCCTCGCCGACCTCCTTGACCGCCTCGTCCCAGTGGTCGTCGAGGTTGGCGCACCAGAAGCGGAGGGTCTGCGCGTAGTGCTCGCGCAGGTTCTCCTCGTGGCGGATCTCGAACCCGGTGTCCTCGATCTGGCGGGCCAGGTAGCCGACCGACTCCAGCTCCCCGTCGGGGAAGACGTAGCGGTTGATGAAGCCGCCGGCGTTGAGGGTCTTCTCCGTGCCCGTCGGGCGGGTGATGCAGTGGTTGAGCAGCCGGCCGCCGGGGACGAGCTTGTCGTACAGGAAGCGGAAGTAGAAGGGCAGCTGGTCCTTGCCGATGTGCTCGGTCAGGCCGATCGAGCTGACGGCGTCGAAGCCGGTCTCCGGTACGTCGCGGTAGTCCATGTGGCGGACCTCGGCGAGCTCGCCGAGACCGGCCTCGGCGATCGCCTTCTGCGCCCACTCGGCCTGCTGGCGCGAGAGGGTGACCCCCAGCGCCTTCACGCCGTACTCGCGGGCGGCGTGGATGACCATGCCGCCCCAGCCGCAGCCGACGTCGAGCAGCTTCATGCCGGGCTTGAGGTCCAGCTTGCGGGCGACGAGCTCGAACTTGGTGAGCTGCGCCTCCTCCAGCGTGGACTCCTGCTCGGGGAAGACCGCGCAGGTGTAGGCCATGGAGGGGCCGAGCACCCACGAGTAGAACCTGTTGGAAACGTCGTAGTGGTGGTGGATCGCCTCGGCGTCGCGCTGCTTGGCGTGCCTGCTGCCCATCCGGGCGAGCACGCTGCGCCGCACCTCCTGCGGAGGCGGCGGCATCCGCGTGAGCAGCGGGCGGACCCCGAGGGCTCGGACGGCCGCGAGCTTCTGCCCGACCGGGATGTCGTTGACGGTGAGCGACCACATGCGCGACAGCAGGGTGTACATGTCGCCGTCGACGTCGAGGTGGCCGGACACGTACGCCCTGGCCAGACCCAGCTCTCCGGGGGCCTGTGCCAGGTACGCGACGGCCGCCGGGGTCTTCACCTCGACACTGATGTCGGCGCCGGACGGACCGGCCTTGCTTCCGTCGTAGGCGACGAAGCGCACGTCCGCCTCGGGCCCCATGACCTTCTCGAAGATCTCTGCGAGCAACACAGAATCAGCCTCTCTTAACGCCCCCGAACACACTTGTCGTAGAGGTCGAGCAACCGGCCACCCCCGTCGTATGCCCGCTTGACCGGCCAGTAGGCGGTTCCGTTATAAAACCGCCAGAATTCATCCTCCGGGTAGAACGAAGTGGAGTACAGCGATTTATGCCCCTCCAGCTCGTGGACCCGGTTCTCGATCAGACGGTTGTGGTAACCGTCGAACTGTCCCCTGGGGAGGGGGACCGTTCCCCAGAAGCCGAAGTTGACGTAGAGCCGTCCCGGCTCCAGCGGGTAGAGGGGCCACTCGCCGGTGGACCTCAGCGGGCACATCCAGACCGGCGCCATCCCGACCTTGTCGTGGAAGAACTGCAGGAACTCGGCGCCGCGCTCGACGGGCACCTCGATGTCCTGGATGACCGACTCCTGCACGGGCTGGTCGCGCCAGCGGTCGACCCGGGCGATCACCCCGTACTTGCGGTCGAGGCCGACGAGCCTGCGGTAGACGTCCGAGCGCATCCACTTGCGCGGCATCAGGGACCGCACCAGCGCGGTCTGCACGCCGAAGGCGCGCGAGCACCAGAACCAGTCGGTGTCCCAGCGCCACAGGTAGTCGCGGACGGTGAGCCAGTCGCGGGTCCTGGTCTGGATGGACCGGTAGTAGATGCGCATCCCGGTGTAGTCGGAGAGGTACGGGGCGCGCTCGGCGAAGCGGCCCACCGTGATGTAGAGCTCCCCGGGGCCGAAGAACGTGCCGTCGACGAAGTCGACGCGCTCGCCCTCGTACTCGCCGTGCTCGCAGATCTCGCGCATCGCGAGCATGCACTTGTCGGCGTCGCCGAACGGGATGTGGGTCAGCCTGACGTACGGCTGGACGGGCTTGAGCTTGATCCGGATCCGCAGGGCGTAGCCGAGCGTGCCGTAGGAGTTGGGGAACGCGCGGAACAGGTCACGGTGCTCGTTGTCGTCGCGGGCCACCACGATCCTGCCGTCGCCGGTGAGGATCTCCAGCTCCTCCACCGACTCGTGCGGCAGCCCGTCCCTGAAGCTGGTGGACTCGATGCCGAGCCCCGTCACCGCCCCGCCCAGCGTGATCGTCTTCAGCTGCGGCACGACGAACGGCATGAACCCGTGGGCGAGCGTGGCGTCGACCAGGTTCTCGTAGGTCGTCATCCCCTGGACCTCGGCGGTCATCGCCACCGGGTCGACCTCGATCACCTGGTCGAGATCCCTGGCCGAGAGCTTCGCCGACCGGGCGCCGTCCCTGAACCGGAACAGGTTGGTGGTGGCCTTGGAGAGCCGTGGCACCGCGTCCCCCGGAATGGCGGCGTAGGACTCCCTGATCTGCTCCACCGCTTGACGGTGCGCCGACATCCCCGTCATCTGTCGCACGGTAATCACCCCCATGACCTCGTTGGAAAGATCGCCCCTAGGCACGTTATATCTCGGATGTCTCCGGAGCCAGGCAGGGCGCGTTAAACACGGGAAAACTCTACGACCGTCCTTCTCGCGATCTTCGACCGACCACCGCGTCGACCCCGTTCACCACGTTGACCACGGGCCGGCCGTCAAGCGCGGCCTCCAGGTTGTCCAGCACGCAGCGGATCAGGCGGCCGGTCGACTGGGGGGTCACCCCGGCCACGTGCGGCGAGAGCAGGACCCTCGGGCTGTCGCGCAGCGGGTCGTCCGGCGGCAGCGGCTCGGTGTCGAACACGTCGAGCGCGGCGCCGCCCAGATGCCCCGACTCCAGCGCGGACAGCAGCGCCGCCGAATCGACCACCTGCCCCCGCGCCGCGTTGACGAGCAGCGAGCCCGCGGGCATCAGGGACGGGTCGACCATCCTCCTGGTCTCCTCCGTCAGCGGGACGACCAGGACGAGCACCTGGGAGCCGGCGACCAGCTCGCCGAGCTCACGGTAGGTGTACGGCACCTCGCGCGGCGTGCGGGTCCAGTAGGAGACCTCGCATCCGTGGGCGGCGAACATCCGGGCGGCGGCCTCGCCGATCGGGCCGAACCCGACGATGCCGACGCGCGAGCCGTACAGCTCGGCGGGCCCGAGGTCCAGCTGCGGCCAGCGTCCCGCGCGGACCGCGGCGTCGGCGTCGAGCAGCCGCCGCGACAGCGCGAGCGCGGCGGCGAGACACCACTCGGCCACCCCGATCGCGCTCACCCCCGCGGTGTTGGCCAGCGGGACGCCCGCCTCGGCGAGCGCGGCGAGGTCGTGGCCGTCCACGCCCACGGAGGGCTGCTGGACGAACGCCAGGTCAGGCGCGGCCCGGAGGGCCTCGGCGTCCAGGGTGAGGCCGCCGCTCCAGTCGCCGACCACGATCTCGGCGTCGCCGAGGGCGGCGAGCAGCGACTCCCGGTCGCGGGCCGCGGGAACCGACACGGCGACCCGGTCACCGAGCGAGCCGAGCAGGTTGCGTACCGCCTCCTCGGGGAGCGGCGGCAGCGCGAGCACCCTCCAGGGCGCGTCACCCTCCGCCCCGGGGCGGAGGCCGCCGGGGCCCGGACTCCGTTGGGTCATGTCACTCGCCTCCAGGGAAGGAACGGGAGCTCAGGGGAGGAACCAGGGCTCAAGGCAGGAACCAGGGCTCAGGAAGAAATGGGAGCTCAGGGCGGGGACCGGAGCCCGGGGCGGGAAGGCCGCCGGGCGCGCGGCCCGGGCGACCCGGGCGGCCTCCGGGGCGGGTCACTCCCCTCCGCGGGGGTGGAAGCTGTCGAACACGCGGGTCATGAGGGCCTGCTGGGCGACCCAGTCGGCGTCGTGGGTGGTCCAGCTGAGCACCATGACCGAGTCGCCCACCTCGACGAACCTCCGCACCTCGTGGTAGGTCACCCCGGCGGTGGCCCAGGGGGCTCCCCCGCTGTCCTTCATGGTCCAGGTGAACTCCCACCTGAGCCCGGCGCCGTAGGCGAGGGGGATCTTGGCCGTGTCCTCGGAGTGGATGTCGCTCCACTGGATCACGCTCTCCCTGACGGTCTCCTGGAGCGACTCCAGGCCCTCGGCCGCCCCCTCCAGCGGCTCCACCGACAGGTGGGCGGCCCCGTCGCGGCGCAGCCACTGGGTGTAGCCCGTCTCGGCCGCCCAGTCGCCGGTCCATCCGGCCGGATAGCTGATCGACCAGTTCTCCGGGGGGCGGGCCCGCCACTGCTTCAGCCCTCCGGCGGACGTCACCGTCCTGGTCCTGGCGGGCTTGGGGGTGGGGGTCGGGGTGGGGGTCTCCGACTCGGTCTCCTCCACCGGCTCCGGCGTGCTCTCGGCGACGGTGGGCGCGGAGCGCGCCACCGTCCGCTGCTCGGGCTGCGACATCGCCACGGCCGCCGCGGCGCCCCCGGCCGCCAGGAGCACGACGGCCCCCACGATCAGCGGGAGCCGCCGTCCCCCGCGGCCTCCGGAAACGGCCGAGTTCCTGGTGTCGTGCCGGTCCCGCCCCCCGGCGCCGTGGGAGGTCTTGCCGATGCGGCTGAAGTTCTCCTGCGTGCCGTTGGGGATCCCGCCCGTGCGGTGTCCCCCGGTCCCGCCCGCGCGGTGGCCGCCGGTCCCGCCCGTACGGTGTCCTCCGCCTCCTCCCGCGTGGCGGACGGCGGTCTCCCCGGTACGGCGGGCCGCGGCCGCCGGGTCGTTGACGACCTCGGCCAGCATGGCGTCGGCCTGCTGCGCGGTGAGCCGGTGGGCGGGCTCCCGCTGGAGCATGCCGGTGAGCACCGCCCGCATCTCCAGGGGCACCACGCCGAGGTCGGGCTCCTCGGTGAGGAGCGCGCCGAGGGTGGAGATCGCGTCGCGGCGCTCGAACGGCCCGTGGCCGACCAGGGCCGCGTAGAGGGTGGCGCCGAGTGCCCACAGGTCGGACCAGGGGCCCGCGTCGGTGCCGGTGGCGCGCTCGGGCGGCAGGAAGCTCGGCGAGCCCGTCACCATGCCGGTCTGGGTGAGCGAGGTGTCGCCCTCGATCACGGCGATGCCGAAGTCGGAGAGCACGGCGCGGCCCTCGGCGTCCAGCAGGATGTTGCTCGGCTTGACGTCGCGGTGCAGGATCCCGGCCTCGTGGGCCGCCCGCAGGGCCGACAGGACCTGGCGGCCGATGCCGGCGACCTGGGGCACCGGCAGCAGGCCGACCTCGTCCAGGCCGCGGGCCCTGACCAGCTCCATGACGATCCAGGGGCGGCCGTCCTGCTCCGCCACGTCGTAGATCGCCACGATGCCGCGGTGGTTGAGCCTCGCCGCCGTCCTGGCCTCGCGGGAGGTGCGGGTCAGCTGGACCTGGTGCTCGGCCGGGGAGAGGTTGGGCGGCAGGAGCACCTCCTTCACGGCGACCGAGCGGTTGAGGAGGGTGTCGTAGCCCTCCCACACGACGCCCATCCCGCCCCTGCCGAGCTCTCGCAGCAATCGATAGCGCCCAGCGACCACCCGTTCACTGTGCGGATATGTCATCGCAAAACCCCTAGGTCCCATTCGGAGAGGGCGCAAGTTTCCCATACACGCGCGGGCGCCACGCGGCTCCTCGCGATGTGTCTTGCCATGGAAAGCCGAATGTTGTTCTACTTGGGCGGGAGCACGGCGGTGTCCGCGACCAGGCGATCGCCTGGGCACGCCGTGCCCGACGAGACCAGGAACGCACCCGAGGAGAATGCCGATGGAGCACGTGACCAGGAAGGGCCCGCTGGCCGGAGTCCGCGTGCTCGAACTGGCGGGGCTGGCCCCCGGGCCGTTCGCCGGGATGATGCTGGCCGACCACGGGGCCGAGGTGTTGCGCGTCGAGCGCGCGAGCGTCGTCGCCAGGGCCGGTGACAGGCCGCGCCCCGACGTGATGGACCGGGGCAAACGGACGGTCGGCCTGGACCTGAAGTCCCCCGAGGGGGTGGCCGCGTTCAAGGAGCTGGCCCGCCACGCCGACGTGGTCGTCGAGGTCTTCCGGCCGGGGGTCGCCGAGCGCCTCGGCATCGGCCCGGCCGACCTGCACGCGGTCAACCCGCGCCTGATCTACGGGCGGATGACCGGCTGGGGCCAGGACGGCCCGCTCGCGCCGACCGCCGGGCACGACATCGACTACATCGCCGTCTCCGGCGTGCTCTCGATGCTGGGCCGCGAGGGCGAGCGCCCCACCCCGCCGATCAACATCCTCGGCGACTTCGCCGGGGGCGGCCTCATGCTCGCGTACGGCGTGCTGCTGGCGCTGATCGAGCGGGAGCGGACCGGCGAGGGCAGGGTGATCGACGCCGCCATGGTGGACGGCGCGGCGACGCTGTTCGCGATGTTCCACCACGGCGTGCAGACCGGCGGCTGGGGCCCGCGCGGCACGAACCTGCTCGACACCGGCGCGCCGATGTACGACACCTACGAGACCGCCGACGGCCGGTACGTGGCCGTCGGGGCGCTGGAGCCGCAGTTCTGGGCGGAGATGACCACCCTGATGGGCCTGGAGGACCTGCCCGACCGTAACGACAGGTCGCAGTGGCCCGCGCTCCGCGAGCGGCTCGCCGAGGCGTTCCGGTCCAGGACCCGCGCCGAGTGGGAGGCGGTCTTCGACGGCACCGACGCCTGCGTCTCCCCCGTGCTGGAGGGCGGCGAGGCCGCGGACCACCCGCACAACAAGGCCAGGGGCCTGTTCGTCGAGGTCGGCGGGGTCAGGCAGCCCGCGCCCGCGCCGCGCCTGATCGGCGTGCCCGAGCAGGACCTCTCCCCCTCCACCCGGCTGGCGGACCTGTCCTCCTGGGGGCTGCCCGGCGAGACCGCGGCGCGGCTGCGCGAGGCCGGGGTGCTGGCCTGAGGGGCACCGGGGCGGGCAAGGAGACGGCGGGTGGCAATCCCGCGAACAACGAGACGAAGGCGGACATGAAAGGCGTGGAAGGTTTGGAAAGCACGAGTATCGAGGGCGGGCCGGCGGGGATGGACGTCTTCGAGGCCCTCTACACGACCAGGGCGATGCGCAGGGTCAAGCCGGACCCGATCCCCGAGGAGGTCCAGCGGAGCATCCTGGACGCCGCGGTCCGCGCGCCCAGCGGCGGCAACGTGCAGAGCTGGCGTTTCCTGCTGGTCGACGACCTCGCGGTGAAGGAGCGGCTCGGCCCCCTCTACCGGGACGCGCTCGGACGGCTCTTCGAGGGCCACTACAAGCCGATGCGCGAGAAGGCCGAGGCCGAGGGCGACACCCGGACGCTCAACGTGCTGAAGTCGGCCAAACACCTGGCCGACCACTTCGAGGGCTATCCGCTGCTGCTGTTCGCGTTCGTCCGCAACGACCCGTCCGGCGGCTCGATCTTCCCCTCGGTGTGGAGCGCGCAGCTCGCCGCCCGCGCCCACGGGGTGGGCAGCGCGCTGACCAGCGTGCTCGGCATCTTCCACGCCGAGGAGACGCTGCGGGTGCTCGGCGTGCCCGAGGGCAAGGGCTGGACCCTGGCCTGCGCGGTCACCTTCGGTTACCCGACCGGCCGCTGGGGCGTCGCGCCCCGCCGCCCGGCGCACGAGGTGAGCTACCGCAACCGGTGGGGCCAGGACGTGGGCTTCGAGGTTCCCGAGCCCCTGTGGAAGCCGGAGGGCTGAGCCCCGGGGTCTTCCACTCCGACACCCAGAGGCGGCTGTCCCCCGAAGTTCGGGAGACAGCCGCCTCTGGGCGTTGAACACCTCTTCCGGGACACCGGCGCGAGGGATGCGCCCGCCGTAGCCGTACCTCCGCTCGTTGTAGGTGTTGATTCTTATGTAGTAGTTGTACTACATTCATTCACATGAGTACTGCACTACGTATCCACACTTCGTCACCGCCATCAGCCGTGTGGCTCTCCTGAGCGGGGAGGGTCGCCGAAATGTCAGCGGAAGACGTCTACAACCGGATCTCGGTGCTGAGGGCCGAGCGCGGGATATCGCGCAAGGACCTGGCCGCCGCGCTGGGGGTTCACTACCAGACGATCGGCTATCTGGAGCGCGGCGAGTACAGCCCGAGCCTGTTCCTCGCCATGAGGATCGCCGAGCACTTCGAGGTGCCGCTGGAAGTCGTGTTCTCCCTCAAACCGTTCCCCCGGCTCGGCAGCGGCCGGGTCAGCTGACCCCCTCCCCGGCCGCGAGGCCGGGCTCTCCCCCCGGAGGTATTCGATGAACACGTGGAAGGAAAGCTGGCGTCAGACCCGCGCGGAGGTCCTGGAGCGCCAGGAGGGCCGCCACTGGTACTCCACCCGGGGCGCCAGGCGGCTCATCGCCGCGGCGGTGGTCCTCTCGCTGGTGCTCCTGTGGGCGGACGTCGCCCTCTCCTGGGCCGACGCGCCGAGCGAGGACGCCGACCTGTCCGACTTCGCGCTCCTGGCGCTCAGCATGGTCATCTACTTCCCCGCCGTCACGCTGCTCAACATCGCCACCCGCGGCGTCGTCGAGATGTCCGAGCGCAACCTGGACGAGCGCCAGATCGGCGAGCGCCTGCGGACCGTCGCCGTCGCCCACCAGGTCACGACGGGCATCCTGGCCGTCCTGTACGTCACGGCCCTGGTGGCGGGCAGCTCCCGGGGCCCCGACTACTCCATGCCGGCGGACGCGATCGTCTCCATGGCGCTCGCCCTGCTCCTGACGCACTTCGTGCTCCCGCTGATCGTCTCCGCCTGGCGGCTGCCCGACCCGCCCGACGACGACGACTGAGCCCGTGGTGGACGCGGACGGCCGGGAGCGGCCGTACGGCGGCGGGATCCCGGGGCGGCGAGGAAGGTCCGGTGCGGGTCCGGTACGGTCACGGGGGCCGTACCGGGCCACCCGGCGGTTGCGCCCGGCGCGCCGGGAACGGTCCCGCTCAGCCCATCGAGGAGAACACCGCCGCGTAGATGTCGGCGCCCCCGGGGTGGTGCACCTCCAGGTCGGTGGTGAAGGACCTCGGCGGGGTGCCCCCCGACTCGGTGTGCTTCCACAGCCGCTGCCACGCCTCCAGCAGGACACCCGGCATCGGCCCGCGGGCCTCGATCCTCAACGACGGCACCCCGGGCACCCGTACCGCCACCATGCCCTCGGGCAGCGCCGCGGCGCTGCGCACGGCGACCCCGACGATCTGGGTGTAGGCGCCGTGGTGGTCACTCTCGTAGTCGGTGAGCACCGCGTAGATGTTTTCGTCGACCCGTCCCGGCACGTGCGCGAAGGCCCCCGGGGATCCCGCCCGCGCCCAGAGCGCGCCGAGCCTCCCCCGGCCCGGCTCCATCTCGTCGGCGTTCGACGTCCGTACGGCATGGCCTACGACAAGCATCTCGGGCCGATCAACCACGATCACAATGCCTCCTCATGGCCATCCACTTATTCACGCAAACCGGATCTTAGCCTCCGGCCCGACCTGCCCGGTCCTCTTCGGAGACCCGGAAAAGGGGAACGCTCATCTCTGGCAATTCACGGGATAAGGTGGATCAATGTGAAATTTCTTAATGAGATGGCACCGGCCTACGACCTGACCTACAGCGACGTTTTCATGGTCCCGTCGCTCTCCTCCGTCGGCTCGCGACTCGCCGTCGACCTCTCCAGCAGGGACGGCACCGGAACCACCATTCCCGTCGTGGTCGCCAACATGACGGCGGTGGCGGGACGGCGGATGGCCGAGACCGTCGCGCGGCGGGGCGGGATCACCGTGATCCCGCAGGACATCCCGATCGACGTGGTCGCCGACGTCGTCGACTGGGTCAAGAAACGCGACCTGGTCCACGACACGCCGCTCACGCTCACCCCGCACGACACCGTCGGCGAGGCGCTCAACCTGCTGCCCAAGCGGGCCCACGGCGCGATCATCATCGTCGACTGGGACAACCGCCCGGCCGGCGTGGTCACCGAGAGCGACTGCTCGGGCGTGGACATGTACACCCAGCTCTCCCAGGTGATGTCCGACCACCTGCTCACGCTGCCCGCCGGGCTCGACCCGCGCGAGGCCTTCGACCGCCTCCACGGGGGGCGCCACCGGCTCGCCCCCGTGGTGGACGCGGACGGCAGGCTCGTCGGCATCCTGACCAGGACGGGCGCGCTGCGCGCCACCCTGTACCGGCCCGCCGTCGACGACTCGGGCAGGCTCCGCGTCGCGGCGGCCGTCGGGGTCAACGGCGACGTGGCCGCCAAGGCCAAGGAGGTGCTCGACGCCGGGGTGGACTGCCTGGTCGTGGACACCGCCCACGGCCACCAGGAGAAGATGATCAGCGCCCTGAGGGCGGTCCGCGCGCTCGGCCCGGACGTGCCCGTCGCGGCGGGCAACGTCGTCACCGCCGAGGGCGTACGGGACCTCGTCGAGGCGGGGGCGGACATCCTGAAGGTCGGCGTCGGCCCGGGGGCGATGTGCACCACCCGGATGATGACCGGCGTGGGCCGCCCGCAGTTCTCCGCCGTGCTGGAGTGCTCCGCCGAGGCCCGCAGGCTGGGCCGCCACGTGTGGGCCGACGGCGGCGTCCGCCATCCCCGCGACGTGGCCCTGGCCCTGGCCGCGGGGGCGTCCAACGTGATGATCGGCTCGTGGTTCGCGGGCACCTACGAGTCGCCCGGCGACACCCGCACCTCCGCCGACGGGCGCAAGTACAAGGAGAACTTCGGCATGGCCTCGGCCCGCGCGGTGCGGCTGCGCACGGCCGAGGACTCCCCCTTCGACCGGGCGCGCAAGGCACTGTTCGAGGAGGGCATCTCGACCTCCAGGATGTATCTCGACCCGGCCATGCCCAGCGTCGAGGACCAGATCGACGCCATCGTGGCGGGCCTGCGCTCCTCCTGCACCTACGCGGGCGCCGCCACCCTGGAGGAGTTCCACGAGCGCGCGGTGATCGGCGTGCAGAGCGCGTCCGGCTACACCGAGGGGATGCCGCTCCACCAGAGCTGGTGATCCACCCGTGGGAGCACGACCGCAGGGGCTCGGGGCACCTTTTGCGGCGGATCCACCCGTGGGAGCGCGACCGCGGGGGCTCGGGGCACCCCCCGCGGTGGATCCACGCGTGGGGGCGCGGCGCCACCTCCCGTGCGGGGGCCCGGCACCGCCGCCCGCGGCGGATCCACCCCTGGGAGCGCGGCGCCGCCGCCGTACGCGTGGCGCCCGCTCTCGCCGGTCATCTCTCGCGGGTCCGGGGCGTCCGGTCGCTCGCCGGTCACCTCTCGCGGGTCACCTCTCGCGGGTCCGGGGCGTCCGGTCGTCGGGGTCGGCGCCGGTGCCGGGCGTGCGACGTTCCTCCAGCCACAGCGGCCTGTTCCGATAACGGGTGAGGCCGTACACCGCGGCGAAGGCCGCGAGCACCAGTACCACCTCCACCATCACGATGAGCGCGATCATTTCCGATTCCTTCGCGACCTTGGCACCGGTACCTCCCCTCGCCCGCATCTCGTAGGAACCCTAACGGTAAGCCCTTACCAATGTCCAAATTGTCCGGATTTCTTTCCCAATTCATAGCCTTGGCCGGTTGAGGTTCCCGGGGCTCGTCACTCGCGGGGAGATCCCGGCGGAGAGCGCGCATCCTCCTACGGCCACGGGGTAGTCGGCCCGTCGAGCCATCTCCCACCCCCGAAAGGCGAGCGGACATGAATGGAACGCCCACCGGCCTGGACACGCAGGTCGTCGTGGACCGGAGGGTCCTGGCAGGCTACGACAACTACCTCGCGGCACAGCGAACCGTGGACGCGCTCTCCGACGCGGGATTTCCCGTCGAGAACGTGGCGATCGTCGGCAGCGACCTGAAACTCGAGGAGACCGTCACCGGCAGGATGACCAATGGGCGGGCCGCGCTCACCGGGGCCGGGAGCGGCGCGGCCTTCGGCGCCGTGGTGGGGATGTTCCTCGGCCTGTTCACCTCGACCACGTTCTCGTTCTTCGTGCTCGTGCTCTGGGCGGCCCTGTGGGGTGCCGTGATGGGCGCCGCGTTTGGGTTCATCAACCACGTCTTCACCGGCGGCAAGCGGGACTTCGCCTCGCGCAGCGCGATCGTCGCGGGCCGCTACGACGTGCTGGTCGCGGCCTCGCACATGGACCACGCGCGGGCCGTCCTGGAGTCGACCCCCGGCCCGGCCGACACCGTGGTGGTCGAGGTTCCCCCGTCCGCCGGCCTGTACGACCCGGCCGCGGCGGGGACCACCCTCCCCCGCAACCCCGTCCCCCCGGCGACGCTCGCCACCGACGTCCCCCCGCAGCCGACCGCCCCCGACGTCTCCGGCCGTCCGGTCACCTCCGACCTCCCCCCGCGGCCGGTCACCCCCGACCTCGCCCCTCGACCGGCCACCGCCGATCTCCCCGCGCACGCGGACGCGGACGCCCCGGCCGGACCCGTCACCGAGGCCACTCCGGCCCCCGCAGTGCCGTCGAGCACCTCGCCCGCCACGGAGGAGCGTCCCGCCCCGGCCCGGCCCGGCACCGCCGAGCACCAGATCCCCGCCCAGCCGGTCTCCCCCGACCGCTCCACCGCGTCGGCCGCCCAGGAGCGGCCCGGCTCCTGACCGGAGAACCTTCCGAGGCACGTACGGGAAACCCGGCGGGCGCCCCCAGGTCGGGGGGCGCCCGCCGGGTCGCGCCGGAGGGGCGGAGGAGCGGAGGAGCGGTCAGCCCTTGGCGATCAGCCCTTGATGATCAGCCCTTGACGCTGCCCGCCAGCAGGCCGCGGACGAAGTAGCGCTGCATCGACAGGAAGACGATCAGCGGGATGACCAGCGAGACGAACGCCCCCGAGGTCAGGCGTTGCCACTCGTTGCCCTTGGTGCCGGCCATCTGCGCCAGCCGTACCGTCATCGGGGCGCTCTCCGGGGTGCCCCCGGCGAAGATCAGGGCCACCAGCAGGTCGTTCCAGACCCAGAGGAACTGGAAGATCGCGAAGGTGGCGAGCGCGGGCCCGACCAGCGGGAGGACGATCGTGCGCAGGACCTTCCCGTGGCTGGCCCCGTCGACCCGCGCCGCCTCCATCAGCTCGCCGGGAAGCTCCGACATGAAGTTGTGCAGCAGGAAGACGCCCAGCGGCAGCGCGAAGCAGGTGTGCGCGAACCAGACCTGGACGAACCTGGCCGGGCCCTCCAGGTCCCAGGCGGGCATCAGCTGGAGGCCGAAGACGGACACGCCCTCGGAGAAGAACGACAGCAGCGGCACGAGCGCCATCTGCAGCGGCACGATCTGCAGCGCGAAGATGCCGATGTAGATCCACTCCCGCCCGCGGAACGGCAGCCAGGCCAGCGCGTACGCCGCGAAGGTCGCCAGGGCCAGCGGGAAGAGCACCGACGGGATCGTGATGACGATCGAGTTGATCAGGAAGCTCATCATCTGGCCGGAGGACGAGGAGGTGCCGAACAGGACCTCCTGGTAGTTCTCCAGCGTGAGCTGCGGGCTGGAGAAGAACGTCCACCAGCCGGTGTTCTTGATCTGGTCCTCGGGGCGCAGCGAGGAGAGCAGCAGGCCGAAGGTCGGTGTGGTCCACAGAACGGCGATGACGATCGCGACGGCGCTGGCGACCCGGCCGCTCAGCCTCCGCCGCACGCGCTGCGGCGCGGTCGTCGTCTCGGGCCGCACCACGGTCTGGGTCAACGTGGCCATGTGGACTCCTTCGCCCGCCGCGCGCTCGCGGCGCCGTGCGGGCCTGCTCGCCGGGTCACCTGACGGCCTCCCTGCGCTGGCGGATCTGGTAGATCACGATCGGGGTCACCAGGACGAACAGGAAGACCGCGAGGGCCGCACCCTTGCCCGTCTCGCCGTACCGGAACGCCTGGTTGTACATCTCGTTGGCGATGACGCTGGTGTCGAACTGGCCGCCGGTCATGGTGCGGACGATGTCGAACAGCTTGAGCGTGCCGATCGACTGGGTGACCAGCACCACGATCACGGCCGGGCGGATCGACGGCAGCGTCACCCGGAAGAACATCTGCAGCGGGGTCGCCCCGTCCAGCTTGGCGGCCTCGACGATCTCCGCGGGGATTCCCTTGATGGCGGCGGAGAGCACCACGGTGGCGAACCCCGCCTGGATCCAGACCATGACCACGATCAGGAAGAGCGTGTTGAGCGGTGCGTCCTGGAGCCACTGCCGCGGCTCGCCGCCGAAGGCGACCGTGATCTGGTTGAGCAGGCCGATCTGGTCCTGCTCCTCGGAGCGGTAGGCGTAGACGAAGCGCCAGATGATGCCCGCGCCGACGAAGGAGATCGCCATCGGCAGGAAGACCAGCGACTTGGCCAGCGACTCGAAGCGGGTGCGGTCGACCAGGACGGCGTAGACCAGCCCGATCGCGGTCACCAGCAGCGGGACGAGCAGCACCCAGACGAGGGTGTTGCGCAGGACGGTCACCGCCTCCGGCTGGGTGAACATCCAGGCGTAGTTGGCCAGGCCGACCCACTGCTCGCCGTCACCGCTCATGAACGACAGCAGGGTGGTCCGCACGGCCGGCACGACCAGGCCGATGGTGAGGAGCACGAGGGCGGGCAGCAGCAGGATCGTGGCGTGGGTCCACGCGCGCCGCCGCATCGGAGCGCGGTCGACCAGCAGCAGGACCACCGCGACCACCACCAGGAACGCGGCGACGCCGATCAGCAGCTGGACGATTTTGGGTAGTTCGGCGGCGAAGTCGAAGTCCATCGGAGGATCTCCCGGAAGGATCGGGCCGGGCGGGCGACGGTCCGGTCCCGCGTCACGCGGGACCGGACTCATCGGGATTTGTCAGGACTTAGGCCAGGAGGCTTCGATGTAGTCGAGGACCGTCTTGGTGTCCTTGCCGTTGATCCAGTCGGTCATGCCCTTCCAGAACGTGCCCGCGCCCACCGCGGCCGGCATCAGGTCCGAGCCGTCGAAGCGGAAGACCGTGCTCGGGTCCTGGAGCATCTCCATGGAGAGCTTGTCGATCGGGTTCTGGGCGTTGGCCGGGTCGACGCCCTTGCGCGCGGTGACGTAGGTCGCCAGCTTCATGCGGACGGCGGGGAACTCCGCGCCGGCGAGGTAGGCCTGGACGGCCTGGACCTCGGGACGGTCGGTGAAGGCCGCCACGAACTCGCCCGCGCCGAGCACCGGCTTCTTCGCCGGGTCGTTGCCCGGCAGGTAGAAGGCGAACACGTCGCCGTCCTCGGCCACCTTGGTGCCCTCGGGCCAGAAGTTGGCGTAGAAGGACGCCTGGCGGTGCAGGGCGCACTTGCCCTCGATGATCGGGGCGCCGCCCTCCTGGAAGGCGGTGCTGGCGATCGACTTGACCGGGCCGTAGCCGCCGTTGACGAACTTCTCGTTCTTCAGGATCGCACCGACCTTCTCGGCCGCCGCGGTGACCTTGGGGTCGTTGAACGGGGTCTTGTGGCTCACCCAGTCGTCGTATCCCTCGGGACCGGCCTCCCTGAGCATGAGGTCCTCGATCCAGTCGGTGGCCGGCCAGCCGGTCGCGTCACCGGACTCGATGCCCGCGCACCACGGCTTGACGCCGCCGCCGGCGATCGTGTTGGTGAGCGTCATGAGCTCGTCCCAGGTCTTGGGGACGGTCCAGCCCTTCTCGGTGAACATCTTCGGGGAGTACCAGACGAAGGACTTCACGCTGGCGCCCAGCGGGGCGCCGTAGAAGACGCCGTCGACGGTGGAGTACTTGGCCCAGTCCTCCGACCAGCCCTCGGCGGCGAGCTTCTTGACCTCCTCGGAGGCGGGCTTGAGCTTCCCGGCCTTGGCGAAGCGCTCCAGGAGGCCCGGCTGGGGGAAGAAGGCGATGTCGGGGGGGTTGCCGCCGTCCGCGCGGACCTGGATCTGGGCCTCGAACTCGCCGGTGCCCTCGTAGGTGATCTTCATTCCGACACAGTCGGCGAACGGCTTCCACGCCTGCTCGAAGAGGTCGGCCTCGACGTCACGGATGGGCGAGTAGATGCTGACGGTCTTGCCCTCGTGCTTGCCGTACTGGCTGAAGGCGGCGCATTCGGGAGCGGCGCTGGCACCGCCGCCCGCCGACGGCGCGGGGTCCGAGGATCCACAGGCGGTGACGACCAACGCCAGTCCGATGGTGCCCGCCGCGAGGGCGGTGCGCCGAGGCCGAGAGAGGAGCGACATGGAACCTTCCTCCATATACACAATTGCCGGGGAGTGTGAGAGCGCTCTCTGGAAGAATTGTCTGCCCACAACGCGATGTCAAGAACTGTGATATTACGGTTACGGTCTCAATTTTCTTGACACAATCTGTGCGATACCGTGATGCTCCAGAGAGCGCTCTCACGTGACAGCCGAACAGAATGGGGCGGTGAGGACATGACCATGTCCGCCGAAAAGTCCTACGACCTTCAGGACTCCGGCGTGCTGAGGTTTCCCGAGGGCTTCGTCTGGGGCGCCGCCACCGCGGCCTACCAGATCGAGGGCGCCGCCCGGGACGACGGCAGGGGACCTTCCATATGGGACACCTTCTCCCGGACCCCCGGCAAGGTCCACGCGGGTCACACGGGTGACGTCGCGTGCGACCACTATCACCGCTATCCCGAGGACGTCGCGGTCATGCGCGACCTCGGCCTGCACTCCTACCGCTTCTCGGTCTCCTGGCCCCGCGTGCAGCCCGACGGATCCGGCCCGGTCAACCCGCGCGGCCTGGACTTCTACGACCGGCTCGTCGACGAGCTCCTCGGCAACGGCATCACCCCCATCGTGACGCTCTACCACTGGGACCTGCCGCAGACCCTGGAGGACCGCGGCGGCTGGACCAACCGGGAGGTCGCGGAGCACTTCGCCGACTACGCCGCGATCACGCACGGCAGGCTGGGCGACCGGGTCGAGACCTGGACCACCCTGAACGAGCCCTGGTGCTCGGCCTTCCTCGGCTACGCGTCGGGCATCCACGCCCCCGGCCTCGCCGATCCCGCGCTGGGCTTCGCCGCCGCCCACCACCTGCTGCTCGGCCACGGCCTCGCCGTCCGGGCGCTGCGCGCCTCCGGCGCCGCCACGGTCGGCGTCACGCTCAACCTCTCCCCGGTGATCGGCGACGACACCCCGGCCGCCGAGCTCGTCGACGGCCTGCAGAACCGGATCTTCCTCGACCCGCTGCTGCGCGGGGAGTATCCCGCCGACGTCGTCGAGCGCGCCCGCCGCTTCACCGACTGGTCCTTCGTGCGGGACGGGGACCTGGAGGTCATCGGCGAGCCGATCGACCTGCTGGGCGTCAACTACTACCACCCGCAGACCGTGACCGCCCGCGCCGGCGAGCCCGCCAACCCGGTCTACCCGGGCAGCGAGGGCATCGCCTTCGGCGGGACCGACGCGCCGCGGACCGCGATGGGATGGCCGATCCAGCCGTTCGGCCTGACCGACCTGCTCCTGCGGCTCTCGCGCGACTATCCGGGCACCCCGCTGATCATCACCGAGAACGGCGCCGCCTTCGACGACGTCGTCGAGGACGGCGAGGTGCACGACACCGGCCGTCTCTCCTACCTCGACGGGCACCTGCGCGCGGCGCACGCGGCCATCGAGGGCGGCGCCGACCTGCGCGGTTACCTCGTCTGGTCCCTGCTGGACAACTTCGAGTGGGCCGAAGGCTACCGCAAGCGGTTCGGCGTCGTGCACGTCGACTACGCGACGCAACGCCGCACCCCCAAGGACAGCGCGCTGTGGTACAGCGAGGTCGTACGCCGGAACGGGCTGTGAGGGCCCGGCCAACCCTGGAGAAGGTGGCCGCCCGGGCCGGTGTGTCCCGGGCGACCGCCTCGCGCGTGGTCAACGGCTCCACGCGCGTGGCACCGCAGATCCGCGACGCGGTCAACCGCGCCGTGGAGGAGCTGGGCTACGTGCCCAACCAGGCCGCGCGGAGCCTGGTCACCCAGCGGGCCGACTCCATAGCACTCGTCTTCCCCGAGCCCGCGACCCGCGTCTTCTCCGACGACCCCACCTTCGCCGGGATCATCCGCGGCGTCAGCATGGAGATCGAGGAGGCCGACAAGCAGCTCGTGCTGATGCTCACCGGCATGACCGGCGGCTACCAGCGGGTCGAGCGCTACGCCACCAACGGCCACGTGGACGGCGTGGTCATCGCGTCCATGCACGGCACCGACCCGCTGCCGGGCATCCTCGCCAGGCGCGGGGTGCCGGTGGTGTGCAGCGGCCGGCCGACCGTGCCCAGCAGCCTGCCGTACGTGGACATGGACAACGCGGGCGGCGCCGAGCGCGCGGTGCGGCACCTGATGGAGCGGGGCAGGCGGCGCATCGCCACCATCGCCGGGCCGCAGGACATGATCGCCGGGATCGACCGGCTCAACGGCTACCGCGCCGTGCTGCGCGACTCCGACCGCCGCTCCATCGTGGCGGTCGGCGACTTCACCCGCGAGTCGGGGACGTCGGCGATGCGGCAGCTGCTCGCCGACGACCCGGAGATAGACGCGGTGTTCGTGGCGAACGACATGATGGCGCTGGGCGCGCTGCCGGCCCTGCGCCAGGCGGGGCGGCGGGTCCCCGACGACGTCGCGGTGGTCGGCTTCGACGACATCCCGGCCGCGTCCTACACCGAGCCCCCGCTGAGCACGGTCAGGCAGCCGACCGTCGAGATGGGGCGCAGGCTCGCCCGCATGGTCCTCGACCTGGAGGAGAAGTCACAGGTGATGCTCCCCACCGAGCTGGTCGTCCGGGGGTCGACCGGGTCCTGAGCACCGCCGGCTCCCCGCCCCCGGCGCCGGCGCCCGGGGGCGGCCCGGTGCCGGGCGAGCGACGACGGACGCGGGACCGGCGGGACCGGGCCGGGGACCACGGGTCCGGGGCCAGGCGGGGACCGCGAGTCCCGAGGCCGGGCCGTGCGCCACGGGTCCGGGGGCCGGCCGGGGACTACGAGGAGGACCTGACGACCAGTTCCGTGGACACGATCACCGGCTCGGCCGGGCCGCCCTCGAAGAGGGAGAGCAGCAGGCGGACCATCGCCGCGGCCTGCTCGGCGTGCGGCGTGTGGACGGTCGTCAGCGGCGGGTCGGTGTAGCGGGCGGCCTCTATGTCGTCGTAGCCCACGATGGCGACCTCCTCGGGGATCCGCCGGCCCGCCTGGCGGAGCGCGTGCATCGCGCCGATCGCCATCAGGTCGTTCGCGGCGAAGACCGCGTCGATCTCCGGGTCGTCGGCGAGCAGCTGCCGCATCGCGATCGCCCCCGACTCGCGGGTGAAGTCGCCGACCGCGATGATCGAGCGGCGGTCGGAGTCGCGCAGCACCTCGCGGTACCCGGCCAGCCGGTCCTGGCCGCCTATCATGTCCAGCGGCCCGGCGATGGTGGCGATGCGCCGCCTGCCCCGCTCCAGCAGGTGCCGCACGGCCGCGGCGGCGCCGTCGACGTTGTCGTTGTCGACGTACGGCATCGCGACCGGCACCGCGGGCCTGCCGTAGGAGACGACCGGGACGCGCAGCCGGGTGAGCGCGACCGGCAGCGGGTCGGCCCCGTGGCTGGACACCAGCATGACGCCGTCGACGTGGCCGCCGGCGATGTAGTGCTCCACCCGGGCGTGGCTCTCCGGCGACCCGGCCAGCAGCAGCACGACCTGCTTGTTGACGGCCTCCAGCTCCAGGCTGGCCGAGCGGATGACGGTGGAGAACATCGGGTCGTCGGAGAACACCCGGTTCGGCGACTCCGAGACGACCAGGGCGACCGAGTTGGTCGTCTGGGTCACCAGGTTCCGCGCCGCCCCGTTGGGGACGTAGCCGAGCTCGTTCACCGCGCGCATGACCAGGTCCCGGATGTCGGCGGTGACCGTGGTCTGGCCGTTCACCACCCGGGAGACGGTCGACCGGGATACCCCGGCACGGGCGGCGACCGCCTCCAGGGTGGGTCGTCTCATCGTGTTCTTCCCCTACGGTCGGTTACAGTCCGTTACGTGTGATGACATCGCGGTACCACAGCGCGCTGTCCTTGAGCAGACGCCGCTGGGTGGCGAAGTCGACGTGCACGATCCCGAACCTGCGCCGGTACCCTTCGGCCCACTCGAAATTATCCAGCAGTGACCAGACCAGGTAACCACGTACGTCGGCCCCGTCGGCGATGGCGGCGTGCACGGCGCGCAGGTGTCCGTCCAGGTACTCGGTCCTGCGGACGTCGTGGACGTGACCGTCCTCCACGACGTCGTCGAAGGCCGCGCCGTTCTCGGTGATGATCAGGCCGACCTCCGGGTAGTCGTCGGAGAGCCGCACCAGCAGCCGGGAGAGCCCGTTCGGCACGATCGGCCAGCCCATCGCGGTGGCGGGCACGCCGTCCGCGGGGCAGAACCTGATGTCCTCGGTGCCCGGCCACGCCGCGTCGGCCGCCTCGCCGGGGCTCGCCTCCACGACGCACGGGTTGTAGTAGTTGATGCCCACCAGGTCGATCGGCTGGTTGATGGTCGCCAGGTCGCCGTCCCAGATGTGGTCGACGCCGCCGTTGCGGGCGACGATGTCGAGGAACTCCGCGGGATACTCCCCGCGCAGCGCCGGTTCGACGAACTGCCGCACCAGCAGGGTGTCGACCCTGCTGACCGCCTCCGCGTCCGCCTCCGAGACCTCGGCCCCGGGGTCGTCCACCTGCGCGGGGGTGATCACCGGTGACAGGTTCAGGACCAGCGAGATCTCCTCCGCGCCGCCCTCGCGGAGCGCGCGCGCCGCCATCCCGTGCCCCAGCAACAGGTGGTGGGCCGCGCGGAAGGCCGCCGCCGGGTCGGTCCTGCCGGGCGCGTGCACCCCGTTGCCGTAGCCGAGGAAGGCCGCCACCCACGGCTCGTTGAGGGTCGCCCAGTTGCGGACCCGGTCTCCCAGCCGCGCGTGCACGGCCGCCGCGTACTCCTCGAAGCGGTGGGCGGTGTCGCGCTCGGGCCAGCCGCCCGCGTCCTCCAGCGTCTGCGGGAGGTCCCAGTGGTAGAGGGTGGCGTACGGCGTGATGCCCGCCTCCAGCAGCCGGTCCACCAGGCGGCTGTAGAAGTCGAGGCCGCGCGTGTTGACGGGCCCCTTGCCGTACGGCTGGACCCTCGGCCAGGCCACCGAGAAGCGGTACGCGGCCAGGTTCAGCTCGGTCATCAGCCGGATGTCGTCGGCGTGGCGGAAGTAGTGGTCGCACGCCACGTCGCCTGTGTCACCCCCGACGACCTTTCCCGGTGTGCGAGAGAAGGTGTCCCAGATCGAGGGCTCGCGGCCGTCCTCCTTCACGGCTCCCTCGATCTGGTAGGACGCGGTGGCCGCGCCCCAGACGAAACCGGTGGGGAAGTCAGCGCGCCCCTGTGTAAGGGTGGCCCCCCGAGTGCCGACGACGGTCATCCCTTCACCGCTCCCTGCATGATTCCTCCGATGATCTGTTTGCCGAGTAGAGCGAACACGATGACCAGTGGCAGCGTGCCGAGCGTGGTACCCGCCAGGCCGAGCACGTAGTCGTTGACGTATCCGCTGGCCAGTGTGGACAGGGCGACCTGGACCGTCGGATCCTCCGGGGTCAGGACGACCAGCGGCCAGAAGTAGTCGTTCCAGACCGACATGAAGGTGAGCATGCCGAGCACGGCCGCCGCCGGGCGGGCGGCCGGGAGCACGACATGCCAGAACAGGCCCCAGGTGGTGCAGCCGTCGACCCGCCCCGCTTCGAGCAGCTCGGTCGGCAGCGCCCGGGAGAGGTACTGGGTCATGAAGAACACGCCGAACGCGTTGACGAGCGCGGGCACGATCAGCGCGTACATGGTGCCGGTCCACTCCAGCTTCACCATCAGCATGTACAGCGGGATGATGCCGAGCTGGGTCGGCACCATCATCGTCGCCACGGTGAGCAGGAGCAGGGCGTTGCGCCCGCGGAAGCGCAGCTTGGCGAAGGCGAACCCGGCCAGGGTGGAGAAGAACATCACCGCGAGCGCGACCGAGCCGGAGACGATGACGGAGTTGAGCATCGCCAGCGCGAACGGGACCGTGTCGAAGACGCGGGCGACGTTGGCGAAGAAGTTGCCGCCGGGGATCAGCGGCGGCGGCACGTCGGCCAGGGCCGCGTTGTCGCGGGAGGCCACCACGACGCTGTAGTAGAGCGGCAGCATGGAGAAGAACGCCACCGCGGCCAGCGTGAGGTAGGTGAGCCTGCGCGCGGCGCCGCCGGAGCGCCTCCGGACCGCGGAGACGGCGGTGTGAGCGCTCACGACAGCCCTCCCTTCCCGCGACGGGTGAGCAGATAGTTGATGCCGGCGACCACCACGATGAAGACGAACATCATCCAGGAGATGGCCGAGGCGTAGCCGAAGTCAAGCTTGGTGAAGTTCTCGTAGATGAACAGTGAGAGCGTCTGGTACTGCCGGTCCACCCCGCCGGTGATGATGTAGGAGCTGAACAGCAGCGGCTCGGCGAGGATCTGCATCGCGCCGATCGTCGAGGTGATGACGACGAAGATGATCGTGGGCTTGATCATCGGAATGGTGATCTTGCGGAGCTGGGTCATCCCGCTCGCGCCGTCGATGGTGGCCGCCTCGTACAGCTCGCGCGGCACGGCCTGCATCGCCGCGAGGAAGATGAGGGCGTTGTAGCCCGTCCACCTCCACATGATCATGGTGGAGATGGCGAAGTGGGAGCTCAGCACCCCCTCGTTCCAGGCGACGCCGTCCATGCCGACCAGTGAGAACACCCAGTTGATCATGCCGAAGTCACGGCCGAACAGCTGGCTGAAGATGACCACCACCGCGACCACGCTGGTCACGTTGGGCAGCAGCAGCGTGATGCGGAAGAAGGTCTGCGCCCGCAGCGGCCGGTTGAGCAGGTGGGCGAGCCAGATGGCGAGCAGCAGCTGCGGCGCGGTGGACAGCACCCCGATGGACAGGGTGTTGAAGGTGGCGTTCCAGAAGTAGTCGTCGGCGAGCAGCGTCCTGAAGTTCTCCAGGCCGACGAAGGTCTGCTCGTCCTGGAGCAGCGTCCACTCGTGCAGGCTCACCCAGGCGGTGTAGGCGAGGGGGAACAGCCCGAACGCGGAGAACAGCAGGAAGAAAGGGGCCACGTAGGCGTACGGCGAGCCCTTGACGTCGAGTTGGTGGGCCAGGTGGCGGCGGAGGCGGGGAGGCCGCTTCGGCCTGTTCGGTGGGACCGCCGCCAGGCGATCGGGCGCGCGGGTGGCCATGGCAGCTCCTTTCGGCGATTCGGTGGACGGCGGGAGGCGTGCGGCCCGTCGCGGGAGGCACGCGGCCCGTCGCGCCGGGAGCCGCACGGCTCGCCGGCACGGGAGGCGCGCCGTTCACGGGGACCGGGGGCGGCCCCTCGCGGGGACGGGCGTGCGGCTTACGGGGACGGGAGGCGTGCCCCTCGCGAGGACGGCGGGAGGCACGGGCAGGTGGCCGACCGGTGCGAGACCAGCCGGCCGGGGCGGCTACTTGATCCTGCCGACGTCCTTGAGCGCCTGCGCCCAGGCCTCCTCGGCGTTCTGCTTGCCCTGGTCGACCCGCTGGAGGCCGTTGCCGATCGCCTGCAGGACGTCACCGGCCTTGGGGCCCACGGGCTGCGGCTTGAGCGCCTTGGCCGCGTCGGTGAAGATCTTGCCGATCGGCGCGTTGCCGAAGTACGGGTTGACGTAGTCCTTCACCGCCGGGTCGTCGTACAGGGCGGGCAGCGAGGGCAGCGCGCTGGCCTCCTTGAAGAGCTTGATCTGGCTGTCCTTGTTGGTCAGCAGGTCGATCAGCGCGGCGGCCTCCTTGGGGTGCTTGCCCTGCTTGGGCAGCATCAGGTGGGTACCGCCCTGGTTGCCGCCGCCGCCGGGCACCGCGGCGATGTCCCAGGTGCCCTCACCGGGCTTCTGGTCCTTGATCGTGCCGGTCTTCCAGGCCGGGCAGACCATGGTGGCGAAGGTGCCCTTGGCGATGCCGGTGTTCCACGGCGGCGAGAAGGCCGCGAGGTTGGCCGAGAGGCCGTCGTTGATCATCTGCACGCCGGTGTCGAACGCCTTGCGCACGTCGGGGTTGGTGGCGGCGACGATGTTGTACTGGGCGTCGTAGAAGCCGATGGGGGCCTGCTCGACCATGGCGCGGAAGTGCTCGCCGGGGCCGTCGGTGAACTTGGCGCCCTCCACCTTGCCCGCGACGAACTTCTTGCCCGTCTCGATGTAGGCGTCCCACGTCGGCCAGAGCGCTCCGACCTCTTCGCGGTCGGTGGGCAGGCCGGCCTTCTTGAACAGGTCGGGGCGGTAGCACATGGCCAGGCCGCCGACGTCGGTGCCCAGGCCCAGGAGGGAGGAGCCGTCGTTGGAGACGCCCAGCTTCCACTTCCAGTCGAGGTACTCGCTCTGGCGCTTGTCCAGGCCGTATTCCTTGAGGTTGTAGAACTTGTCCGGCACCGGGGTGAAGGCGCCGATGTAACCGCCCTCGACGGCGACCACGTCCGCGGCGCCCGCGCCGGTGGTCAGCTGCGTGATGAGGTTGGTGTGGTGGTCGTTGAACTGCGCGCGGCGCTCCACGATCTCCACGTTGGGGTGGGTCTTCTTGAACTCCTCGTACAGCGGCGCGTAGTGGAAGTCGCTGAACAGCCCGACGGTCAGCTTGATCTTCTCGGCCGGCGCGGAGGCCGCTCCGCCGGTCCCGGCGGTCTCGGCGTCACCGCCGCCGCAGGCGGTCAGGCCAAGGGCCAGGGCGGAAACGGCGACCATCGGGGCGAGGAACCGCTGGCGTAACTTACGCATGGAACCCTCCTAGGGTCCTCATAAGTGATCATGGAGAGAGCGCTCCCTGAGCAGATTGATGCCAAGCGGGTTACGTGTCAACGGTCCCCCCTGCGCCGATGGGAGCTCGGCGATCAGCTTTTCACGGAGAGCGCTCTCCCAAGCCTTTGAGTATTTCCGCAGGTCACGCAGGTTTCGAGGTTAAATTTTCTGGTGAATGGAGCGTTCCCACAGCGAAAGGTCACATTAAGGTCGCGTTTCCGTCATGTTCCACGGCGCCGCGCCGAACCCTTGACACTCCCCGCGGGGCGGGTCACTCTCTTTCTCAGAGAGCGCTCCCCAGCGACTCTCCGCATGCCTCCCCGCATGTCCCCCCGCGCCGCCGGCACCCGCGGCGCCGATGACCGCCGCCCTCGCGCGGGGTGATCCCGGGTGACGTGCCCGGCCGCCCCCGTACGCGAGGCCGCCCACCCCCGAAGCCTTTCAGGAAGCCCCCGGGAAGAACGGCCCGCTTTCCCCGAAAGGACAGCTCCCCGGAGAACGGCTCCCAGGAAGACGACTCTCCCGAA
This sequence comes from Streptosporangium sp. NPDC002524, assembly GCF_040295985.1. NCBI lineage: Bacteria > Bacillati > Actinomycetota > Actinomycetes > Streptosporangiales > Streptosporangiaceae > Streptosporangium > Streptosporangium sp. NPDC002524. Next base: position 26,135 of record NZ_JBEOWK010000021.1, read on the forward strand.
GGGCGACTCTCCGGAAGGGCGGCTCTCCCGAAGGGCGATTCCCCGGAAGGGTGACTCTCCGGAAGTGCGACGCGGAGGCCGCCTGGCCCCCCATGGCTCTCGTGGTGGCGCCGGACCCCGTAGAGTCGTCCGGCCGGTCGGAAATCGGCCGGCGCGTATCCAATCAAGGAGAACCACGTGGCACTGGAGAAGCCGGAGATCGACTTTCCGGAAGGCGCCCCGCCCTCGGAGCTGGAGATCGTCGACATCGTCGTAGGGGATGGCCCGGAGGCCACGGCGGGGCACCAGGTCACCGTGCACTACGTCGGCGTGGCCTTCTCGACGGGCGAGGAGTTCGACGCGTCGTGGAACCGCGGCGACGCCTTCCAGTTCCCGCTGGGCGGTGGCCGGGTCATCGCGGGCTGGGACCAGGGTGTCGCGGGCATGAAGGTCGGCGGCCGCCGCCGTCTCACCATCCCGCCGCACCTCGGCTACGGCAGCGCCGGCGCGGGCGCTCGCATCAAGCCGAACGAGACGCTCATCTTCGTCGTGGACCTGCTCGGCGTGAGCTGACGCCCCGGGGCGAGACGGCACGGACGGGCGGGCCTTCCCGGCGACGGGCGGCCCGCCCGGCGTGTCCCGTCACGCCCACCGCGCACCTCGCGGCCCGCCCTGTGCCCGCCGCGTCCTCCGTACACCTCGCGGCACGCTCTGGGTCCGCCGCGTCCTCCGCGCACCGCGCGCACCACGCACCGCGTGCACCGCGCGCCCCCGAGGCTCGGTGTCCTCGCTCTCTTCGCGTTCCCGATGTTCCTCCGGCCGGTACGCCTTCCCGCGATCCGCGTCCGCCGCGTCCACTGCGTCCGCCGCGTCCACTGTGTCCCCTGTGTCCCCCGTGTCCGGTGCCGTCCCCCGCGTGCCCCGATCGGCATTGATCGACCTTGATCCGCCCCGACCAGCCCCGATCGACCTTAAGCGGCCTTAAGCGGGCGGTCATCTCACGTTCAGGGGGGTTCAGGGGAAATCCCGCCTTCCCGGAAACGCGACGACTCCGAAAAGCAGCGCCTCACCTCACCGAAATGCCGCGCGCAGCTCTTAAGCTGGCCATTGTGTTGTTGATCGACCTCGCGCGCACCTCGGCGGCCGTGACCGCCAGCTCCGCCCGGCTGGCGAAGACCGCCCACCTCGCGGAGCTGCTCGGCAGACTGGAGCCGGACGAGGCGGAGATCGCCATCGCCTACCTCTCCGGGGAGCTGCCGCAGCGCAACGTCGGCGTGGGCTGGACGAGCCTGAAGGACCCGCCGGAGCCCCGGCTCGCCGCCACCGCCACCCTGCGCGGGGTCCACGACCTCCTCGACCGGATCAAGGCCCTGTCCGGCCCCGGCTCGCAGGCCGCGCGCAAGGCTCTGGTCTCCGAGCTGTTCGGCTCCCTCACCCGCCAGGAGCAGGTCTTCCTGTCGCGGCTGCTCCGGGGCGAGCTGCGCCAGGGCGCGCTCGAGGGAGTGATGATCGAGGCCGTGGCGAAGGCCGCCGGGGTGCCGTCCGCCGAGGTCAGGCGGGCGCTGACACTGCGCGGCTGGCTTCCCGCCGTCGGCGCCGCCGCACTGGGGGGCGGGGTCGAGGCGCTGCGCGCCTTCCACCTGGAGGTGGGCCACCCGGTGTCGCCGATGCTCGCCCAGAGCGCCACCTCCATCGAGGCCGCGTTCGGCAAGCTCGGCGGGCCGGTCGCCGTCGAGTGGAAGCTCGACGGCGTCAGGTTCCAGGCGCACCGCTCGGGCGACCGGGTCACCGTCTTCACCCGCGCCCTGGAGGACATCACCGCGCAGGTGCCCGAGCTGGTCGAGGCGATGGGCACCCTGCCCTCGCGCGACCTGGTCCTCGACGGCGAGGTCATCGCGCTGCGCGCCGACGGGCGCCCCGAGCCCTTCCAGGTCACCTCGGGCCGCGTGTCCAGCCGCACCGACGTGCCGCGCGCGAGGGAGAGGACCCCGCTGAGCGTCTTCTTCTTCGACGCGCTGCGGGTCGACGGCGCCGACCTCCTCGACCTGCCGGGCGAGGCACGCCACGCGGCCCTCGCCGCCGCCGTGCCCCCGGAGCTGGTCACCCCCCGCCTCGTCACCGGCGACGTCGCGGAGGGCGAGGCGTTCTTCAAGGACGTGATCAGGAGCGGCCACGAGGGCGTGGTGGTCAAGTCACTCCTGACGCCCTACGCGGCCGGCCGGCGCGGCGCCGGCTGGATCAAGGTGAAGCCCCGGCACACGCTCGACCTCGTCGTCCTCGCCGCCGAATGGGGGAGCGGCCGCCGCGAGGGAAGGCTCTCCAACCTGCACCTGGGTGCCCGCGACCCGCTGACCGGCGGGTTCGTCATGCTCGGCAAGACCTTCAAGGGGCTCACCGACGAGCTGCTCGCCTGGCAGACCGAGCGCTTCCTCGGCATCGCCGAGGGTCCCACCGACGGCTGGACGGTCGCCGTCCGCCCCGAGACGGTCGTCGAGATCGCCTTCGACGGCGTGCAGCAGTCGAGCCGCTATCCCGGCGGCATGGCGCTGCGCTTCGCCAGGGTCATCCGCTACCGCACCGACAAGACGGCGGACCAGGCCGACACCGTCGACATGGTCCGCTCCCTCATGCTCTGACGTCCCCCTCGGCCGTCAGCCCCGAGGGGTCGTCAATCCCGCGGACACCGCGGATGCCGGAACACCGCTGCTCCCGGGACAGCGCTGGTGCCGGGACGCCGCGGGCGTCATTTCACCGGACGCAGGGTGAAGGGATACCGGAAGTCGCCGTCGCCCGCCGCGGCCACGGCGCCGACCACGGACAGGACCACGCCGCCGATCCAGAGCAGCGGCGTCAGGACGAAGCCGATGAACGTGATCGCCAGCACGATGGTGGCCGCGAGCATCGTCAGCTGGAAGTTGAGCGCCTCCACCGAGTGCGCCCGGATGTAGGGCGAGGTCTTGCCCGCGGTGAGCATCATGACGGCCGGGCCGACGACGGGGAGGCCGATCAGCGGGAGCAGGTGGGACGCCATCGCGCCCAGCCGCTCGGCTCCGGTGTCACCCCGCCCGGCGGGGCGGACGTGGTGCCCCTGACCCATGACGGGCGGGTAGGACACGGGCCGGGCCGGGTGCGTGCCGTACAGCTCGTTCATGATGGGGGCGAGGTCGCCGTGGACGCGGGCCGTCATCGCCCGCTCCAGCCTGTCGTCGAACTCGATCTTGTCGAGTCTTCCCTCCGCGTAGGCCGCCTGGACGTGCTCGACCACCCGCTCACGATCCTGGTTGCTGACCCGAAGCCCCGCGTGGCCGGGCCGGGGACCTGTCGCCGGCACTCCCCCGTACCCCGGGCCCGCTGGTGTCGCTGTGCCTGCCATGAGACCGATACCCTTTCGTCGCCGCTTCGACCTCAATGCTCGTCCAGATTGTCGGCCCCGTATATCAGGATGAACCCCCATAAGCCCCTGAGACCCATCCCTGGCCTTCCGCCATGGAACGAGCAGGAGAGGTATACAAGGAAATATGAGATGGCGAGATCGCTATGGGTTGAGGCGCCTGCGCGGGCCTAAGATCGCCAGGTACGACCGCGCCACGACCGACGCCGACATCGAGGCGCTCATCGCCTTCGCGAAGTCGCGCCGGGGCGTCGAGTTCTACGTCGAGCCCGAGACCTTCGCGACGAACACCACGGCGGTGGCCGTCGCCGACGACGGTGAGTGGACCCGGCGCCGGGTCGGCTCCCCCGCGGTGATCCGCAAGGTGGCCCGCGACCTGGCCCTGCCGGTCTACGACGTGCAGCTGACCGGCTATCCCCCTCGGATGAGGGCCTACAACGAGCGCCAGAAGCGCGCGGAGGGCTGAGCCGGGAGACCCGGCCCCCTCGTCGCCGGGCCGGGGAGACCCCGGCCGCCCGGTGACACGGGACCGCGCGGAACGGCGGCCGGGCCCTTCGAGCTCCCCCGGCCGCACGGCCGGACGCCCGCGTGACGACCGGCCGTGAGACGACCCGCCGCGTGACGACCGGCCGGCGGGACCCGGCGGACCCGGGAGCGGTGGACGCCGGCGCCGGGCGCGCGGGCGGCGGAGGAGCTCCGCCCCCTCCACCGGCTCGCACGGCGGCCCGTCCCGAAGCCGGTGGACTCGACGCCGCGCCCGGGAGGCTCATCGCGTTCGCCGGCGCCGGCCGGTGGCCCTGTCGGCCGGTGCCGACGCGCGGGCGGCGTCGGCGGCGCGACCGGGGTCCGTGGCGCGACCATTCCACCATCTGGGATTCCCCTGGCCGGAGTGGCCGGAGGGGGCCGATCACGATACGCGTCACGCGACGTCGCACCGGTGTGTGAGCCTTCGGGGGTGTCTCCCGCGTAATCTTTTTCTTCCCTTCAGGTGAGTACCGTCAGAAGGTTGAAGCCCGCGATCATGAGTCGCTATGTAAAACAGGATTTATGCGTATTTGTACGTTTCATGCTGGTGCGTGGTATGCGCTGAAGAGTGATGCCGATGGATTTCAAGATTCTTGGACCGATCGAAGTTCGCACGTCCAATGGGCAGCCGATCGCCCTCGGGCGACGCAAACAGCGGGTGTTGCTCGCCGCCCTGCTGCTCAATGCCGGTAAGGCGATCCCCACCCATCGGATGCTCGACTGGTTGTGGGGCGAACAGGCCCCCGTCAACGCCGAGTCGAACCTCTACACGTATATCTCCGCGCTGCGCCGGGTGCTCGGTTCGCCGTCCCGGATCGAGGCGGGCTCCAACGGCTACGTGCTCCGGGCGGCCCCCGGTGAAATAGACGTGAGATTGTTCGAAGAACTCGCCTCCCAAGGGCGCCTGATGTTATCCGAAGGGCGAAATGACGTCGCGCTCGAACGCTGCACCCGGGCCCTGGGCCTCTGGCGCGCCGAGGCGGTCCTGGAGGGACTCTCCCTGCCCGAGCCGTTGCGCGGCGAGGCGGCGCGGCTGGAGCGGCTGAGGACGACCGTCGTGGACGCCGCGCTGGAGGCCCGCCTGGCGCTGGGCCAGCACGGCGAGGCGCTTCCCGATCTGGAGGCCCTGACGCGCAGGGACCCGCTGAACGAGCGGCTCCGGGCACAGCTCATGCTCGCCCTGTACCGCTCCGGCCGCCGGGCCGACGCGCTCGCGGTGTACCAGCGCGCGCGGGAGATGCTCGCCGCGGAGCTCGGCGTCGACCCCGGCCCGGACCTGATCCGCATGCACCGGCAGATCCTCGCCGACGACTCCGTACTGGCGGCGCCGTCACCGTCGGTGATCGCCCGCCGGGTCTTCGCCCCGGCCGAGCTCCCGATCGACTCGGCCGCGTTCACCGGGCGGGCCGCCGAGGTCTCGCGGCTGCGGACGGCGCTGGTCTCCGCGAGTCCCGGCCAGATCGTCGTCTCCACGATCGCCGGGGCGGCCGGGATCGGCAAGTCGGCGTTCGCCGTGCACGTCGCCCACCAGATCGCGGACCGGTTCCCCGACGGGCAGCTCTACGTGAACCTGCACGGCTCCACCCCCAACGTCAAGCCGCTGAACCCGGCCGAGGTCCTCGCCCGCCTGTTACGCTCCCTCGGCGGCGACGACGCGGCCGTGCCGACCGAGGTGGACGAGGCCGCCGCGCGGTTCCGCTCGCTGACCGACGGCAGGCGCCTGCTGTTCCTGTTCGACAACGCCAGGGACGCCGCGCAGGTACGGCCGCTGCTGCCCGCGAGCCCCGCCTGCTGCGTGCTGATCACCTCCCGGAGGATGCTGACCTCCCTGGACGCCGTCACGCATCTGCGCCTCGACGTCATGGCCGAGGACGAGATGACCACCCTGCTCAGCCGCCTGATCGGCGAGGAGCGCGTCGCCGCCGACCCCTGGGCGGCGCGCGCGATCGTGCGGCTCTGCGGCGGCCTGCCGCTGGCGATCAGGATCGCCGCCGCCCGGCTCATCGCCCGGCCGGGCCTGACGCTGCGGGTCCTCGCCGACCGCCTCGCGGTCGAGGACCACCGCCTGTCGGAGCTGCAGGCCGACGACCGGGCGGTCCGGGCCTGCTTCATGGTGAGTTATCGGAGCCTGGGGGCCGAGCACTCCCGCATGTTCCGGCTGCTGAGCCTGCTCGGCGGATCCGACATCAGCGTCGCGGTCGCCGCGGCGCTGGCCGACCGCTCGGAGGCGCAGACCGCGGATCTCCTGGACCATCTCGCGGACGCCCAGCTCCTCGAGGTCCGCGACGCGGACCGGTACCGCATGCACGACCTGCTCTGCCTGTTCGCCCGCGAACGGACCCGGCAGGAGGAGACCGAGGAGGAACAGGTGCAGGCCGTACGGCGGGCGCTGCACAGCTCCCTCGTCATCGCCTGCACTCTCGGTGACGTGTGCAACCGGCGGACCAGGCGGGACGCCAAGTTCGGTCACCTCTCGCTCGGCCGCTTCGGCCTGCCGCCCGCCGGATGCACGGCCGACCCCCGGTGGCTCAACGCCAAGATGGCCGACCTGATCTCCGACGCGCGCCAGGGGCACGGCGCGGCCGGGGACGGCACCGGCCTCCCGGTCGCCCACGGCGCCGTCCGCTACCAGCCGTCGTACGGGTGGGGACGCTAGGGGCACCGAGGCTCCCCCGGAGAGCCGCCGGTCCCGGCGGCGGAGCGCCCGGGTGATCGCGGGAGCGAGGTGGCCGCGCCGGCCACACCGGCCGTCCCGCCCGCCCCGGGCGTCACGGCCCGCGGAATGGGAACGCTCCATCCGATCGGCGGCGACGACAAATGCGCGACGGGCACCGGCCCGCCGGAAATAATCCTCGCGCGAGCCATCCGTAATCCGCGAATTTACATGTTTGAAATATTCTCATGTACGTCCGCCGTAATCGCGGTATCCGGCATGCCCGAAATCATCGTCACACGTGACCGCGATGGCCGCCGGATCCCGGAAAGATGAAATCCCGAGTTTATGCGTTGTTTACTCATGTTTCATCGCGCCGCGGCGACGACCTATACAGATTTGTGTGGTGCGGGGTATAGCCGCATTTAACACCATTGGCGAGACGTCTCTTGTCTTCTCACACCTCTAGAGAGAAGGCCGGCACCTTGCGCAGGAAGACCCAAGGGTTGACCGGTGACAGCGGCGGCAGTGCCGCAGGAGCCCCGGCGGGCACCCACCTCGCGACGATTGCCACCCTCGAACCGAACTCACCTGTGACGCCAGCAGCTGCGAACTCGCGGAAAAACGCCAGGAAAGGGCGAACGTGTCGGAACTAATCGGCATCGATGAGTGCGAAAACCTTACCGTAAAGCAGGTTCAAAACCTATACGGAAAGTACGTCAGCCGCAGTCAGGTCAACCTCATGACCTCGTTCGGCTTCGGCCGCGAGCTCGCCGAGCGCGCCGAGGGCGCCTGGATCTGGACCCGGGACGGCCGCCGGATCCTCGACGTCACCGGCGGGGTCGGCGTCCTCAACCACGGTCACAACCACCCGCGCATCCTGGCGGCCCGGCGCCGCTTCGCCGAGGCCAGGCGCATGGAGGTCCACAAGGCGTTCTTCTCGCCGTACGTCGCCGCGCTGAGCCACAACGTGGCCTCGCTGCTGCCCGGCGACCTGAACATCTCCTACTTCCCGAACTCGGGTGCCGAGGCCAACGAGGGCGCCATCAAGATGGCGTACAAGTATCACGGCGGGCGGCGCAACACCATCCTGCGGTCCGACATCAGCTTCCACGGCAAGACCCTCGGGGCGGGGAGCCTGACCGGGTCGTCGGAGAACTCCTTCCGCTTCCCCGGGCTCCCGAACATCGTCGTCCACCCGTACGGGGACCTCGCGGCCGTGCGGGCGGCGGTCGACGCGGCGCGCACCCCCGACGGCAAGTGCGACGTATACGCGATCATGGTCGAGCCGTTCAGCGCGTCGAGCATGCGCTTCTGGCCGGAGACGGACCTGCGCGAGCTACGGCGGCTCTGCGACGAGCGCGACATCATCATGATCTTCGACGAGGTGTACACCGGCTGGGGCAAGACCGGCAGCCTCTTCTACTTCATGCGCTACCCGGACCTGCTGCCCGACATCCTCGTCTACTCGAAGTCGCTGGGCGGCGGGAAGGCGTCGATCGCCGGGTACACCGCGCGGGAGCCCATCTTCCGCAAGGCCTACGACCGGCTCTCCGACGTCATCCTGCACAGCACGACCTACTACGGGTTCGGCGAGGAGACCGTCACCGCGCTGGAGGCGATCAACGTGATCGTCGAGGACGACTATCCCGCGCGGGCGCGGCAGATCGAGCGCATCCTGAAACCCGGGCTGGAGAATATCCAGAAGCGTTATCCGGACGTGGTCGGCCAGGTGACCGGCACCGGAGCACTCTGGGGGGTGTTCCTGACCGGCGGCCCCAAGGTGCTCGACCTGGCGGGCAAGCTGGTGCCCGGCTTCTCCAGCGACCCACACTTCCGCACCAAGCTGATCACCCTCTCGGTGATCGCCGACCTCTACAGCGAGCACGACATCGTGTCGTACTACAGCCCGAACGTCGAGAACCCCCTCGTCGTCGCGCCGACCCTCGCCATCGAGCCCGACGACGTCGAGTACTTCGTGCAGAGCCTCGACAAGACCCTGTCCAAGGGCCTGCCCCGGCTGCTCGCCCGGTTCGTACGGGAGAAGGTGGGATCGCGGTGGCCTCTCGGGTCGTAGTGACCGGCAGTGCCGGGATGCTGGGCGGCAACCTGGTCCGGCGGCTCGTGACCGAGGGCCACGAGGTGATCGGCGTGGACCTGCGCCCGCCGTCCGACCCGGACCCGGGATGGAGCCACCGGGTCGGCGACGTGCGCGACGTCGCGCTGATGGCCGAGGCGATGGCCGGGGCGGACGCGGTCGTGCACTGCGCCGGCGCGCTGCCGAGCTATCCGGCGGAGCAGATCCAGAGCCTGATCGTCGGAGGCACCCACAGCGTGCTGGAGGCCGCGCGCCTGGCCGGGGTGGAGCGGACGGTCCACATCTCCTCCACCGCCGTGTACGGGCTCCCGAAACTGGTGCCCACCCCCGAGGAGCACCCGCGCGAGCCGGTCGACCCCTACACCAGGGCGAAGACCGAGGCCGAGGAGCTGGCCGACAAGTACCGGGCCGGCGGGATGTGCGTGCCGATCCTGCGTCCCAAGACCTTCCTCGGTCCCGGCCGGATGGGCCTGTTCGCGATGCTCTTCGAGTGGGCCGAGGAGGGCCGCAACTTCCCGGTCCTCGGCCGCGGGGACGTGCGCATCCAGATGCTCGCCATCGAGGACCTGGTGGACGCCGTGGCCGGTGTCCTGACGGCACCGGCGGACGTCGCGAACGACACCTACAACCTCGCGGCCGCGGAGTTCGGCACGCTGCGGGAGGACTTCCAGGCGGTGCTCGACACGGCCGGCCACGGCAAGCGCGTCGTGTCGCTGCCCGTCCGCCCGGCCCTGGCCGGCCTCCGGCTGCTGGAGCGGACCCGGCTGTCGCCGGTGTACGGGCGGCTGGTGCACAAGCTGCGCGCCGACTCCTACGTCAGCATCGACAAGGCCAGGGACCGGCTCGGCTTCCGGCCCCGGCTGTCCAACCGGGACGCGATCCTCGGCACGTACGCCTGGTGGCGGGAGAATCGCACCGCCGGCTCACCGCGGGGTGCCGGCCAGACCAGCCGCGACGCGTGGCGGCAGGGCGCGCTGTCACTGGCGAAAGTCTTCTTCTGAAGTGACGGGGAAAGCATGTACGTCGTCGAACCGGCAGACCTTCCAGAACTCCCGCGGCCCAGGGGACCGGCCTCGGATCGGAAACCGGAAGCCCGGCCACGCCTGGTCACGGACCTCTTCAGGCTGATACGGCCCTCGCACGCGGCCAAGGCGATCCTCCTGGTGCCGCTCGCGCTCATCGACACCTCCCTGTGGAACCTCGCCACCGTGGCCGAGGTCCTCCTGGCCACGGTCGCGTTCATCCTGGCCTCCTCCGCCGTCTACGTCGGCAACGACATCGCCGACCGGCACCGTGACGTGCACCATCCCGTGAAGCGTCACCGTCCCGTCGCCGCCGGCCGCGTGGGGATCAGGGTCGCGTACGCCTACTGCGCCAGCCTGCTCGCGCTGCTCACCGCCGTCATCGCCCTCACGCCGGGACCGTACTGGCCGATCGTGGTGTACCTCCTGATCAACATCGCGTACAGCCGCCGTCTCAAGCACATCCCGCTCGTCGACGTGGGCACGGTCGCGGTCTGCTTCGTCCTCAGGGTCGTCCAGGGGTACGAGGTGGCCGGGGGGCGGGCGGCCACCTGGCTGCTGGTCGCGGTGTTCTCGATGTCGCTGCTGCTGCTCATCGGCAAGCGGCGCCACGAGCTCAAGACCGGCGCCGCGCACCGGCCGGCGCTCCACGGCTACTCGCTGGAGCTGACCAACTGGCTGCTGCAGATCGCCTCCGTGCTCGCCCTCGTCTCCGGCCTCATGTACCTGCGCGACGAGGGCCCGTTCGGCCCCCAGTACGGCCAGACGGCGATGCTGCTGTCCACGCCCTTCGCGCTCTTCGCCCTCTTCCGCTACCTGCAGATCCAGCTGCTGGACGAAGGCGGTGGTGACCCGGTCCGGATCCTGCTGCGGGACCGGGTCATGGTCGCCAACTCGATGTTGTGGGCCGCCACCCTGGGTGTGACGCTCGTACTCGCCCACCAGCCGGTCCCGTTGTGAGAGCGACACGGAAGGAAAGAATGGAAGTCCGCATACTGGGCCCGGTCGAGGTGACCGTCGAGGGCAGGCGCGTCCCGCTGGGGCCGCCGCAACGACACGCGGTGCTGGCCGCCCTCGCGGTCGACGTCAACCATCCCGTACCGCTTCAGACGTTGATCGACCGGGTCTGGAACCTCCCGCCGGACCGGGCGACGGATTCGCTGTACGCCCACATCGCGCGCCTGCGGCAGGCACTGACGGGAACCGCGGCCGCCATCGAGCGCCGCGGTGGCGGCTACGTGCTGGAGGCCGACCCCGACCGGGTGGACGCCCACCGGTTCCACCGGCTGGCGAAACAGGCGCAGACCCACGCCGACGACGACTCCGTCCGGGCCGCGCTGCTGGCCGAGGCGATGGAGCTGTGGCGCGGCTCGCCGCTGACCGGCATCTCGGGAGACTGGGCCTCCCGGATGCGCTACAGCATCGAGCAGCAGTTCGTCGGCGCCGTCGTCACCTGGGCGCAGGCGCACCTGCGGCTGGGACGGCCCGACGCGGTGGTCACCGAGCTCACCCCCCTCGTCCCGCGCTACCCGCTGGTGGAGCCGCTCGCGAGCATGCTGATGCGCGCGCTCTGCGCCCTGGGTCGCACCGCGGAGGCGGTGGCCCAGTACGCGCGCCTGCGCGGGTATCTGGCCGACCACCTGGGCATCGAGCCGGGGCCGGAGCTGCGCGCGCTGCACCAGGAGATCCTGCGCGGCGACCACGACCGGCCGGTCTGGGCGGCCGAGGGGGTGGTCCTGGCCGGCGCCCACCACGCCGTCACCGGCTGGGCGCCCCTCGCCGAACCGCTGAGCTGGACCCGTCCCGCGGCCCACTCGCCCGACCGGGTGCTGTCCAGGCCCTGACCTCTCTTCACCGTTGTCACCCGCTCGCCGGGGCTTTCCCGGATCACCCGCTCGTCGAGATGACCAGGTGCTGCCCGCTGTGGTCGGAAAGCCCCTCCGACCACACCATCCCGTACCGGTGCACGGTGACGTCCGGCGTGGTGAAGGTCCAGTCGATCCGCCACAGCGGCCACCGGTCGTCCCAGGAGGTGGGGTAGAGCGATCCGAGCACCGGGGTGGCGTCGACGAGCCGGTCCGGCAGCAGGCGCAGGATGCCCATCGCCGGTGAGGCGTTGAAGTCCCCGGACAGCACGGCCGGATTCGGGTTCTTCGCGACGTCGGCGGCGATCGCGCGGAGGTTGGCCTGCCGCCGCTCGTGCTGGGTCCGGTTGAGGCGGCGGGGGTCCATGCCCTTCGGGAACGCGTGCAGGGGGGAGTTGATGTGCGTGTTGTAGAACGAGACGGTCTTGCCGCCGTTCCCGTTCTCCCCTTCGACACGTATGTCCGTGCGCAGCGTCTTCACCGCGGAGAAGTCGGGCAGGCCCGGGTCGGGGGGCAGGATCGCGTCACGCCTCTCCGACACCCACGGGCGGAGGTCGAGCCCCTGCTCCAGGACGATCGGGAACCGGGAGACCGTCACCAGCTCGCTCGCCACGGCGATGTGGTAGCCGGGGAACTCCCGGCGCAGCCTGGCCAGGTCGTCGACCCGGATCGCCTTCGAGTCCTGGCCGAAGTAGACGTACTCCTGCAGGAGGTACACGTCCGCCTTCTGCTCGTGCAGGTACCGGTAGAGGTCGTCGATGTCGCGCGCCGGCGTGCCGGTGGGCGGCGGCGCCGTCTCCCCGCCCGTCACCATGTCCCAGTACAGCGTGTTCCAGGAGAACACCGTGATCGCGCCCGGCGGGGCGGGCGGGGGACGGTGCCACAGGGCGGCGGGGTTGAGCCCGCTCAGGCTCGCGCCGAGCACCAGGGAGGCGAGCGTCACCGCCGCGATCCACCCCCGGGCCCGGCGCGCGGGCAGGGCCACCGCGAGCAGCAGGACCGGGAGGACCGCGAAGACGAGCGGCGGGGCGAGCTCCGGGACCTGCCACCACCACACCCGGCCGGACAGCACGCGGTGGAGCGCCACGAACACCAGCCAGGCGACCGGCGCGGACAGCAGCGGCCAGGTCCACCGGCGCGACCGCCGGGCGGGCTCGGGCTCGGGCTCGGCGGTCGCGGTCACCGCCCGCGTACCGGTCATCGACGGCGGCCGGATCCGGAGCGCGGGCCTGGTACGGGTGAGTGCGGACGAACGGTCGCTCCAGAGCGCGGGCCTGGTGCGGACGGGCGCGGACGGACCGTCACTCCGGAGCGCGGGCCCGGTGCGGGCGAGTCCGGGCGAACGGTCGCCCCGAAGCGCGGGCCTGGTGCGGACGGGCGCGGGCGGACCGTCACGTCGCCGCCTCCCCGGCGGCCGAGGGCCGCACGAGCAGGTCGGAATCGTAGAGCCTGCGGAACCTGGCGGAGCAGAACCACTGCACGACACCGGCCGCCACCCCGGCCGCGATGGTCACGTTCACCACGAAATGCACCGTACCGTAGTAGAGCAGGAAGAGCGGGCCTCTTCGCCGCAGCACGAACCGGTACATGCCGAGGTCGGCCAGGATCGACACGGCCAGGGCGAGGGCCGGCAGCGCGGCGCCGATCGGGCCGAACGCCAGCGCCGGCAGCGTGGCCACCGCCGCCAGCGCGGCGAGGCTGCCGCCGGCCCGGTTCGAGGTCTCGAACCCGCGGGCGAAGCGCTTGCGCTGCGCGTACAGCGGCACCCGGGCGCGCCCCCGCTTGAACAGCTTGCGCAGCAGCTTGAACAGCTCGTCGTCGTGGTCGTGCCGGGAGCGCACCGCCGAGGTGAGCACCATGCCGTACCGCTGGGTGAGGCGGTGGCCGTAGTCGACCTCCTCGGTCTCGCGCAGCTGGGTGTTGAACTGCCCGACTTCGTCGTACACCCGGCGCGGCATCGCGACCAGCGCCGGGAAGAGGAACGAGATGGGCCCCTCGGAGCTGGCCGTCCAGTAGTGGAACTGCAGCGCGCGGTACTCCTCGACGAGGCTGTCGCGGATCAGCGGCTCGGGGTCGTGGATGCTGGACACCGCCCCGAGCCGGGGGTCGGCCGCGAGCATGCCCACCGCCACCTCGACGGCGTCGGGGTAGGCGGCCACGTCGGAGTCGACGAACACCAGGATCTCGCCCCGGGCGTGGGAGACGCCGAGGTTGCGCGCGCCGGCCACCCCCATGTTGCGCTCGGTGTGGACGACCCGGACACCGAGCCGCTCCGCGACCGCGACGGAGTCGTCGGTGCTGCCGTCGTCCACCATGATCAGCTCGATCGGCCGGTAGGTCTGCTCCTGCATGGCGCGCAGGCAGAGCTCCAGCGAGCCGGCGTAGTTGTAGTTGGGCACGATCACCGATACCAGCGGACCGGCCATCACTCACGCCCCCATCGCCGGCGCGGACGCCTCCGGCATGTCGTAGGTGTTCCGGAACTTGCTGGACAGCACGCACTGCGCGGCGCCGACGAACACCGCCAGCGCGACGGTGACGTTCACCAGAAAGTGGATCGCGGTGAAGTAGACGGTGAAGGCCGCACCGGCGTACCCCCAGACGAAGCGGTACATCCCCAGGTCGGAGGCGATGGAGCCGGCGAACAGCACGAGCGGCACGAGCAGCCAGAGCGGGCCGAACAGCACCGGCAGCGCCAGGGTGACGACCGCGAACAGCGCGGCGAGCGACCCCCAGCCGCGGCTGCTGTTGGTCGGGCCGCCGTTGAAGTCCGGCCGTCGCAGGTACAGCGGGATGTGCAGGCGCGCGCGGTGGAAGAACTTCGACAGCACCACGCTCAGCTTGTCGTCGTGGTCGTGCGCGCCTCTGATCGCGGTGTCCAGCACGATCCGGTAGCGCTGGGTGATCCGGTGGCCGTAGTCGGCGTTCTCGCTGTGGCGCAACGCCGGGTTGAGCGGGCCGATCTCGTGGAAGACCCTGGTCCACATCGCGAAGATCGCCGAATAGATCGTGGTGATGTCGCCCGCGTCGCCGGAGATCCAGTAGTGCAGCTGGAGGCTGCGGTACCGCTCCACGAGGCTGTCGGGGATCAGCGGCTCCGGCTCGTACGTGCCGCACACCACCCCCAGCGTGGGGTCGGCGGTGAGCAGCGCCACCGCGTTGCCGACCGTGTCGGGGGTGAGCGCCACGTCCGAGTCGAGGAAGAACAGCACCTCGCCGCGCGCGTGCTCGACGCCGAGGTTGCGCGCCGCCGGCGCCCCGATGTTGGTGTCGGTGATCAGCACCCGCACCCCGTGCCGGTGGGCTATCTCCACCGAGTCGTCGGTGCTCCGGTCGTCGACGACGATCACTTCGATGTTGGGGTAGTCCTGCCGCTCCAGCGCGCTCAGGCACAGGTCCAGCGTACGGGCGTAGTTGTAGTTGGGAATGATGACCGAGACCAGTGGCCGCTGCTCATCCATGGTCGATGACCCCTTCGGGTTGGCGGGCTTCCGGCGGCCGGGAGGGGACCCGACCGGCGGACGCTCGCACGCGTTGGTCTGTTCCGATGCTCGTGAGGACTACTTGTCTCCCGCCGGAGCGGGAGCCGGTTCCGCCGCCGCCGTCGCGGACACGGGCACCGTCGCGGGCACCTGATCCGGCTCCGGCGCTGATTCGGAAGCCGGTCCGGAGACCGGTTCGGAGGCCGGTTCTGAGGCCGGTTCTGAGGCCGGTTCAGAAGCCGGGGCGCGCCGGATGACGACCTCGGCCACCGCCAGCGCCGTCGCTCCCAGCGCCACCTCGCCGACCGTGGAGACCAGCCTGCTCGCCACCGCCACCACCGCGGCCGCCGGCGCGGGCAGCACCACCGTCAGGGCGGCGGTGAGCACCGCCTCGCGGACGCCGATCCCGTCGGGCAGCACGACCGTCAGCATCCCGACCGTCGTGGCCAGGGTGAACGCGCCCACGCACAGCCCCAGGGAGGGCAGCGGGTCGGCCCCCATCGCGATCGCGAGCAGCCACAGGTGCAGGCCGGTGACCAGCCACGACACCCCCTGCGCGACGACCGCGAACCGAATCCCGCGCGGCGAGGCCGACCTGGCCGGGTCGGGCCGGCGCAGCACCCGCAGCACCAGGTGCGCGCCGTGGTTGACCAGCTGCGGCCGTACCAGCACGACCACGATCAGCACCGCCGCCACCGCCACCAGCCAGGCCACCTGGGTGCCGAGCATGTGCACGCCCGCGAGCAGCCCGATCGTGAGGCCGGTCAGCAGGACCAGGCTCATGCTCAGCGCCGCCGTGCCCATCAGCCGCCCGAAACCGACGCCGTTGGACGTGGCCACCTTGGTCGCGGCGATCAGGCCCGGCACCTTTCCCGGCACGTACTTGCTGAGGAACGTCACGAAGAAGACGCGCGCCACCCGTGGTTCGCTGACCGGCGGGCCGAGCTCGAACAGCACCGCCCGCCACGCCAGGTAGCCGAACCCCAGCCCGGCCATGCTGATCAGCAGCGCGCCCGCCAGCAGGAGGCCGATCCGCCCGCCGTCGCTCCTGGCGAGCATGACGGAGACCACGCTCCAGTCCTGCCCGGCCAGTGCCACCGCCACCGCGCCCACCAGGACCAGCGCGAACGCCGCGACCAGGACGCGCACGAGCGCGCGGGGCGGGCGCCACGACGGCAGGCGCCACGGCCGGCTCTCGGTCACTCGGGCGCGCCGGCCGGGGAGACCGGGGTCAGGCCGGTCTTGGCCGGGTGCCCCTGGCGGCGGAGCAGCTCGTAGACGAGCCGGGGCAGCCCCGCGCCCGCGCCGAGGAAGAACGCCGTGTGGTAGCAGAACTGCATCACGGCCATCTGGAACGCGAAGCCCGCGCCCCGGTAGCGGTGGGAGTAGCGGAGGAAGTCACGGTTCACCGTGACGAACGCCGCCAGCAGCAGTGCGAGCACCACGAGCAGCCACGGCACGAGGAAGACGAACGGCAGTGTGAACAGGCTCAGCGCGGCCGAGACGGAGGAGATCCGGGGCGGCAGGCGGCGGGTGCGGGGATCCGGGCCGATCATGTCCAGCCGGAACCCGATCGTGTCGTCGTCGTACAGCCGCCGCGCCCTCAGCATGATCACCGGCAGGGTGCTGGCCCTGACGAACCGCTCCCACATGCACTCCCAGAACCGGTCGACGTCGTCGGCCCTGGTGACCACGGTCGCGGTCACCACCAGCCGGTACTTGGACGGCACCCGGTTGCCGAACTCGAAGTCCTCGCCGTCGCGCAGCCGCTCGTCGAGCCCGCCCGCCTCGCGGTAGACCGTGCGCGGGATCAGCGAGTTGGACAGGAACGTGGACACCGCGCGCTGGCGGTCGAAGTGCTCGGAGAAGACGCGGTATCTCTCGACCAGGCCGTCGTCGTACAGCGGCTCCTTGTCGTAGATCCCCTGGACCATGCCGCAGTCGGGCGTCTCCCGGTAGGCCCGCACCGCGTTCTCTATGGCGTCCGGGGCGAGCGCGGTGTCGGAGTCGACGAAGAACAGCAGGGGCGAGTCGCTGGAGTCGACCCCGGTGTTGCGGGCCCCCGACGGCCCCTGGTTGGTCGGCAGCTCGACGATCGTGCACGGGAACTCCCGCGCGATGTCCAGCGAGCCGTCCGTGCTGCGGTCGTCGACCACGATCACCTCGGCCGGGGGGTACGTCTGCGCGTACACCGCCTCCAGGCAGGCCCGGAGAGTCTTCTTCTTGTTGTAGTTGGGCACGATGACCGCGACATCCTCGGGTCGCGCGGTCGCCGGTTCCGTCATGTCAATTCCTTCCACGGCTCAGTGGCCGACCGATAGAACCGTTTGCTGAGGACGGTGGTCGGAGAGTCCGGCGGATCCGGGCATCTCGTAGCTGTGCACGACGACGTCCGGCGTGGTGAGCATCCAGTCGATCCGCCAGAACTCAAGGGGTCCGGCGAGATAGGTGACCGGATAGAGGGACGGCAGCGCCTCGGTGTGGTCGACCAGCTTCTCCGGCAGCAGCCGGAGCATCCCCATCGCCGGGGTGGTGTTGAGGTCACCGGCGAGCACCACCGAGTTGTCGTTCGCCTCGATGTCGGCGCGCAGCGCCCGGTAGCTCGCCTCGCGCCGGCTGTGGGCGTACTGGTTGGAGTCGCGGGCCGCGCCGTCGTACAGCCGCCATTCGAGGGGGGGCTGGTTGACCTGGGTGTTGTAGAAGGAGACGACCTCGCCGTTCACCCGGATGTCGGTGCGCAGCGTCTCGACCGTGTAGGAGTCCGGCCAGGACCGCATCACCTCCGGTATCGCCTTCTGCTCCTCGGGCAGCCATCGGCTCATGTCGAGCCCGCGCCGCGCGACGATGGGAAGCCGGGAGAGCGTGATCAGCTCGCCGGACGTCGCGACCTCGTATCCCGGGAACTCGCGTCGCAGCTCCGCCGTCTTGTCGATGCGGAGCGCCATGTCGGCGGTCCACTTCGTCGCCATCATGTCCCCCGCCGAGGTGTCGACGTAGAGATACTCCGAGAGCAGGTAGACGTCCGCGTCCATCTGGCGCAGGTAGTCGTAGAAGTTGGGCGAGTAGCTGTTCCCGTCGGAGGTGCGCCAGTCCTGGTCCCAGAACTCGGTGTTCCAGGTCGCCACTTTGACGGCGCCGGGCGGGGCGGGCGGCGGGGTGTGCCAGAGGGTCGCCACGTTGATCCCGCTGTGTCCCGCGCCGACCGCCAGGGCGATCACCAGGATC
Organism: Streptosporangium sp. NPDC002524; assembly: GCF_040295985.1. Taxonomy (NCBI): domain Bacteria; kingdom Bacillati; phylum Actinomycetota; class Actinomycetes; order Streptosporangiales; family Streptosporangiaceae; genus Streptosporangium; species Streptosporangium sp. NPDC002524. Next base: position 44,375 of record NZ_JBEOWK010000021.1, read on the forward strand.
GGGATGACCCGCCGGCGGACCGGGCGCGCCAGCGGCGCGACCACCAGCACCAGCAACGGCACCGCCACGAACATGAACGGCGGCATCAGGTCGAGCGGGGCCCACAGCGAGGTGCGGCCGCTCGCCAGCAGGTGCGCGGCCAGGAACAGCAGCCACCCCGTGGTGGCGGTCACCACCAGCTTGGTGCCCAGGCACCACCGCCGCCTCGGCCGGACGAACCGGCCCAGGCGAGCTCGCCGGCCGAGCGGTTTCTCGGGAGGGACATCCGTCGGCTGATCCTCGGTCATGATGTCCCGGTCGCCCATCAGCACACCACCTCGGCACGTAGGTCAGGCCGGCGACAGCCATTGACGATCCGCGATCACTTCCAGCGGTACCTCAACGTACTGACCGGTTCTTGTCGCTTCCTTGTCGTCCGCGCCATGGGCCGCCGGGGCTCACCTTCGGACCGCACAAGCCTCAGTCCCGGACCACACAAGCCGCGCAGAATGGGAACCGTACGACATGGCGCACCGAACGACAAGAATGAGACAAGCCGTCGGGGCTAGCGTGGGCGGGAAGCAAGGCGGCCGGGGGCCGGGCGACGAGCCACGGCCGCCTGACCGAAGACCCACCTGGGCAGCCCGCCCTGATCATCGGCCAACACCCGGCGGTTCGGAAAGAGCGGCCTTCAGCCAATGGAGCACCTGTGAATCGAGAACGCCCGCTAGTCTCGGTCATCGTCCCCAGCTTCAACCGATCCCACGTGTTACGCCTGTGCCTGCGCGCGCTGGAGAAGCAGACCTACTCCCCCATCGAGGTCATCGTGGTGGACGACTGCGGCACCGAGGACGCGGCGGAGGTGGCGAGGTCGATGGGCGTCACCGTGCTGCGCACCGAGGTGAACAGCGGAGCGTCGACCGCGCGCAACCTCGGCGCGGAGCACTCCCACGGCGAGATCCTGCTCTTCCAGGACGGCGACATCGCCCTCGACCCGGACGCCGTGGAGAACGCGGTGAACATCCTCCAGGCCGAGCCCAGGCTGGGTGCCCTGGGAGGCATCCTGCACCCCGAGCCGCTGGCGGCCCAGACCCTTCCCGCGCAGTATCGCGCGCTGCAGATGTACCACTGGTGGATGCCGACCGACCGCCCGACCCTCGAACTGCACGCGGCCGTGCTCGCCGTGTCGGCCGAGGTGTTCAAGGAGATCGGCCCCTTCAACCCGCACCTGAGCGACACCGTGTCCGCGGACTACCGCTCCCGCCTGATGCGCAAGGACTACGAGGTGCGCATCACCGCCGCCGTCTGCGGCCGGGCCGACCACGACTCCACGATGCGGATGATCCTGAGCAAGGTGTTCCGGCGCGCACGGGTGAGCGCGCGGGAGTGGACCCGGGGCGAGACGCCGGGCGACTCCGTGCCGCGCGCGTTCGGCGGTGTCCTGCTGGTCGTCGCCGTACCGGCCGCCCTGCTGCCGCTGCTGGTCGGCCCCCTCGGCGCCCTCGTGTCGCCGCTGCTCGTCGCCGCCGCCGTGGTCCTCGACGGCAGCACCTACCGGCGGGTGTTCGCCCGCCGGGGCCTCCCCTTCGGCCTCTACTTCAGTGCCGTCCACCTTCTCGTCACCCTCGTGGGCGCGACGGGAGCGGGGGTCGGCGTGCTCCAGCGCCTCCTGCAGCGGGGACGTCCGAACGGCGTCGCCTGGGTCCCCCAGACCGGTGACCTGAACAATCAGTGACGCGTTGGCGTGGCGGCCTCCTCACGGCCGGGGCCGCCCGCCTCCTCCAGCAGCGCGGCCATCGGGAGCAGCCAGGCCATCCGGGGACCGCCCATCTCCTGGTCGAGCTGCTCGGGGCTGGGCATCCTGTCGTCGAGCACGTGGGGCGGCACCAGATGGTGGATCGCGTGCGCGAGCAGGTTGGCCATCGAGTATCCGGGGTCGGCCTCGTGCGCCCGGGTGAGGGCGACGCCCGCCAGCGCGGAGTCTCCCCGCCGCCAGGCGACCAGGCCGAGCAACGAGGCCACCGGAGGCACGAACCTCGGCTCCAGCCTCCGGGTGAGGTCGTGCCAGAGCTTGAGATGCGCGTCGTGGCTCTCGTCGGTGACCAGCGCCCACGCCTCGTCACGGATCCTGATCACCGCCAGGTCGAGCCCCAGCCTGGCCGCCTGCTCCTCGTCGAGCCGCCCTCCCGAGGCGTAGGTGACGACCGCCTCGCGGACCCTGGCCATGCCGTCCGCGACGAACTCCGCCGCGAACCCGTCGGCGTCGTGGCATCCGGCGAGCCTGCCGCGCATCTCCTCCGTGAGGCGGCCCGTCGCCTCGCGGATGGCCTCCCGCGCGGGCCCGGTGACCGGGTCGAGCGAGCGCTCCAGGGTCTGCCTGTCCGGCAGGGCGACCAGCCCGTGCAGCACCGCCTCCGCCGCGACCGCGCCGGCCTGCCGCTCGTACGGCATGCCGTCGGCCGGGCAGCAGTCGGTCCGCGAGCATCCGTACGACCAGTAGCGGCCGTCTTCCACCCGGAGGGCGTCGACGACGGTGAGCCCGCCGCGGCGGAACAGCGCAACGGCCTCGTCAACGGCCGGGGTCACCAGCGGGCCGGCGCCGTAACCGACCACGACGACCTGGGTGACGCCCTCTTTCCCGAAGAGCGGGACGATCTGGCCGAGACCGCCGGGCCCCAGCGGCAGGTCCCACCGGACGGTGAGATGCAGCCTGCCCCTGGAGAGGCTGCCCGTGAGGCCGATGACGACCAGGCTGTCGGCGGGATGGAACCCCAGCAGGTAGGGGACGGCGCCCAGGACGTCTTCCGTGGAACCGAGCAGGAGCCGGGGCTGCGCGGCGGGCGAAGAGGGCCGGGAGGGCGGGGACGGCACTGCGGGCAGAGCCGGGAACGCGGCCGGGGATCCGGCGGGCGGGGGCTCGGGCGAGGCCGGGGTGTTCGGTGTCATGCCCGGAAGCCTCGCCGGAACCGGACCGCCCGCTCCGCACCGAACACCTTTCTGTGGACAGAGCTCCGCGACCGTCCACAGGCAGGTTCACCGCCGTCACCCCCACGCGTTCGTCAGCGCCTGGGCCGAGACGCGCTGACGGACGGCGTCCGGCTTCGAAGCCGGGACGGACGGCCTGCCCGGCCTTCCGGGAGGAGGCCCCCTCATGGGGCCGTCCAAAAGGCGGCGGGGACTTCTCAGACGCCCCGGTCGACGCGCGGGCTCTCGCCCGTCCTTCCCGCCGGGAGGATGGGCGGCGCCAGGCGGGTGCGGACCATGATGGCCGCGCCGGCCACGGCGGCGGGCATCGCGATCACCGCGACGAACGGGACGAGGAAGAGCAGGAAGAGCAGGACCCCGAAGCCGAGCGCCGGGGCCTTGTTCCCCCTGAGCAGGCCAAAACGTCGCTTGCGCGTCAGCCCCCTGCGTTCGAGGGCCAGCGTGGTCAGCTCGATCGTGAGGAAGAAGCCCGAGACCAGGGCGCCCAGGACCGGCACCACCGTCTGCCCGATCACCGGCACGAACCCGAGGAAGAACAGCGGGATCGTGAACAGCAGCAGCCATCCGAGAGTGATCAGGCTGTCCCTGATGGAGCGGGGGATCGACTTCCACAGCGGGAGGTCGTAGCCGCTCGGCACCTCCCCGTGGGTCGCCTCCACCTTCTCGGAGAGCTTCTCGTAGAAGGGGTCGCCCAGGATGAGGGTGATCGCCGTGAAGGTCACCACCGACAGGATCAGCGCCGCGCCGAAAAGCGCCAGCCCGACCACCGCCCGCAGCGCGGTCCGCGTCGCCTCGCTCCATCCGTCGGCGAACGGCGTGCCCCACGCGGCGATGTCCAGCGCGTTCGTGCCGAGGAAGTAGAGGCCGGCCGCGTAGAGGGCGAACGCGATCAGGGCCGGGATCAACCCGAACAGCCACCAGCGCGGGTATCGCGCGACCCAGCGCAGCCCTTGGAAGAAGAACCCGATGCCGTCCAGAAAGGAGCGGAAATGACCCATGGCGGAAGATTATCGGGATCGGACGTCACCCGGGAGGGCGCGTAAGGGACAGCACGGGACAGCGGAGTGTCAGGGACGCTGCCAGAGGCCGGGGACGGAGACCCCGAGCGCGGCGAAGAGGCGGCGGAGCAGCGGCAGGGAGATGCCCAGGACGTTGCCGTGGTCGCCGTCGATACCGTCGACGAACCAGCCGCCGCGACCGTCCAGCGTGAAGGCCCCCGCGACGTGGAGGGGCTCGCCGGTGGCGACGTAGGCGGCGATCTCGTCGTCTCCGGGGGTGCCGAAGCGCACGACCGTCGCGCCCACCTCCGCCACCTCGCGCCCGTTCGCGACGTCGATGACGCAGTGTCCGGTGAGCAGGCGGCCCTCGCGCCCGCGCATGCCGCGCCAGCGGGCGACGGCCTCCTCGGGCGAGGACGGCTTGCCGTACGCCCTGCCGTCGAGTTCGAGCATCGAGTCGCAGCCGATGACCAGCCCGCCGGTCAGCTCACCGGCGACCACGGTCGCCTTCGCGCGGGCCAGCGCGAGGCAGAGCTCGCTCGGGCTGCCGGCGGTGATGGCGTCCTCGTCCACACCGCTGACGATCACCTTGGGATCGAGTCCGGCGCTGCGGAGCAGGGCGAGGCGGGCGGGCGAGGCGGAGGCGAGGACGATCTGGGTCACGGCGACCGAGCCTAGCGCGCCTCGGATCCCCGCCAGGCTCCCGGCCCGCGACGAAGGGCCGGCCCACAACCGGGCTCCCGGCCCACGCCAGGCGCCCGGTCCACGACGGGTGCCCGGTCCGCACCAGGTGCCCGATCCGCGACAGGCCCCGGCCCGCCACAGGTGCCCGGTCGGGGCGGATCTCCGGCCCGCCACAGGTGCCCGGTCGGGGCGGATCTCCGGCCCGCACCGGACGCCCGGCTCACGGCGGGGTCCGCGACAGGCGCGGCCGGGGGTCAGGTGTGCGGTGAGGTTGGGGGCGGGGGCGAGGGTGGGGGCGGGGGTGGGAGTTGCGGAGGCGGTTCCGGGGAGGGGAGCTCGGGAGCGGTGTTCACCGGGAGCCCGGCGGCGGCGTAGGCCTCCGCCTCGGCCAGGGTCTCGTTCTCCAGCAGGGCCGCGGCGATGCCGTCCAGGCGGCTCCGGTTCTCCGCCAGGACGGCGAGGGCGACCTCGTAGCACTCGTCCACGATGCGCCGTACCTCCTGGTCCACCGCGGCGAGGGTGTCCGGGGCGGCGGCGGGCTGGCCGTCGGCGGCGGCGGGCAGGACGGTCAGCGGGCCGATCCTGGCGGACATGCCCCAGCGGCCGACCATGCCGCGGGCGATCACGGTGACCTGTTCCAGGTCGTTCTCCGAGCCGGTGGTGACCACGCCGTAGACGACCTGCTCGGCCGCCATCCCGCCGAGGGCCCCGACGATGCGGTCGCGCAGGTACTTCTCGTCGTAGGCGTACCGGTCGGTGTCGGGCGTGGAGAGCGTGACCCCGAGCGCCCGCCCGCGCGGGATGATCGAGACCTTCCTCACCGGGTCGGCGCCCGGCTGGAGCATGCCGAGCAGCGCGTGGCCCGCCTCGTGGTACGCGGTGCGCCTCCGCTCGTCCTGCGGGATCACGACGGCGCGGGCCGCGCCGAGCAGGACCTTCTCCAGGGCGTCGGCGAAGTCTGCGGCGTAGACCCTGTCGTTGCCCCGCTTGGCGGCGAGCAGCGCGGCCTCGTTGACCAGGTTGGCCAGGTCCGCGCCCGTCATGCCGGGGGTGGTCCTGGCAAGCCGCTCCAGGTCCACGTCCCCGGCGAGCGGCACGCCCCGGCTGTGGACGCGCAGGATCGCCAGCCGCCCCTCGGCGTCCGGCGCGGACACCACGACGGTACGGTCGAAGCGGCCGGGACGCAGCAGCGCCGGGTCGAGGACCTCCGCCCGGTTCGAGGCGGCGATCACGATGACCCCCTCGGAGCCGGTGAAGCCGTCCATCTCGGTGAGGATCTGGTTCAGGGTCTGCTCGCGCTCGTCGTGGCCGCCGATGGTGCTGCCGCCCCGCACCCTGCCGATGGCGTCGATCTCGTCGATGAAGATGATCGACGGCGCGACCTTGCGGGCCTCGTCGAACAGCTCGCGCACCCGCGAGGCCCCGACCCCCACGATCATCTCGATGAACTCCGAGGCGCTCGCCGAGAAGAAGGGCACGTCGGCCTCCCCCGCCACCGCGCGGGCCAGGAGGGTCTTGCCGGTGCCGGGCGGCCCGGCGAGCAGCACGCCCTTGGGCAGTTTCGCCCCCAGCCGCCGGTACTTGTCGGGGTCCTTGAGGTAGTCGACCACCTCGGCGACCTCGTTCTCGACCTCGTCGATGCCCGCGACGTCGTCGAAGTCGACCCGGACCTTGGCCGGTTCCACCGGCTTGGCCGCCCTGGACCTGCCGAGGCCGCCGAGCCCCCCGAGGCCGCCCATCCCGCCGCCGCCCATCGCGCCGGACGCCGCGCGCCGGACGAACCAGATCCACAGGCCGGCCAGCAGCAGGACCGGGACCAGGGAGAGCAGGAGGTTCGACAGGAGGCTCCCGCCGACGGGCTCGGCCCTGATGTTCACCTTCGTCGCGAGAAGCTGCTGGTAGAGCCCGGCCCGGTCGGCGAAGACCGGCAGCTCCGTGGAGAACTTGCCGTACGTGACGTTGCCGCTGTCGGGGTCGCGGGCCGTCTTCCTGAGGGTGCCCTCGATCGCCGTGCCCGTGGCGTAGACCTCCTTGACGTTCCCCGCCCGGACCTGCTGGGTGAACTGGGTGTAGGAGATCGGCTCGGTGGGCTCCTGGAAGAACGAGGAGACGATGAAGAAGCCCGCGTAGACGATGACCATGGTCATCAGGAAGCGCACCCAGTTGAACCTCGGGCGCTGCGGGGTGGGTGTCCCGCCGCCGTCGGGCAGGCCCTCGGAGCGCCAGGGCTTGGGCCCGCCCCCCTGGTCGGGCGTGTCGGGGCCGGTCCCCTTGCGTTCCTGAGACGCCGGTCGGTTCACGACTTCCCCCTCGACCCCCTCGACGGCTCGGGGGAGTCTGTCTGGGCGGGCGTCCCGGAGGCGCGTCCGGGACGCCCGGCTCAGTCCGGGCCCTCGAACCGGGGCCGCCTCCGCAGGAGGCCGGACCCCGCGCCCGGCGAGCGGGCGAAAGGTCGTCGCGCGTGCGGCGGCGAAGCGGCCGGCCGTGAAATTCCCCCGAGTTTCACCAGGTCACACGGACAAGGCGATTCCTGCCCAGGTGAGACTCAGTTCAATCTGAGGTCACTTCAATCTGAGGGAGGAGACCGCGGTGTTGATGGCGCGCCAGTACTTGCTCTGCGCGTCGGGGATCGTCGCGAAGAGCATCGCGGGCTTGGCACCGGAGACCTCGGTCACGGCGACGGCGGCCATGGAGGAGCGCGTCTTGCCCTTCACCTTGTACTTCACCTTGTAGGCGAGCACCCAGCCGTTCTTGATCGGCTGCGAGGCGGTCCAGGTGATCTTGCCGCCCTTGGGGTGGTGGTTGAGCGTCCACCGGGCGGCCAGCAGCGCGGTGTCCTTGGCCTCCTTCTGCACCAGGATCGGCACCGGGCAGCTCACGAGCATCGCCCGGTGAGCGGCTCCCTTCGCCTTCGGCAGCACCTGCTTGGTGGAGAACGGCGACGCGCCGAAGACCTTCCAGGGCTTGCCCAGGCGGACCAGCGACACGCCGGACTTGCGGTCCTGGACGCGGCGCTTGCTCTTGTCCGCCTTGCCGGAGAGGCGGCCGAGCCGCTTGTCGCGCGGCAGGTCGGGCACCCGGGGGTCGGCGAGGGCCGCGATGACGGCGCTGCGGTCGGGCGCCGGCTCCGAGCCGTCGGGCGCCGAGGAGGACGAGGGAGCGGTCGTCTCGGCCGGGCTCTCCGAGGGCGACGCCGACGCGGAGGGGGTCCCCGAGGGGGACGCCTGCGCCGGCACCGAGGCGGCCGGCTCCGTCGGCGAGGTCGCCGAAGTCTCCGAAGTCTCTGAAACGGCCGGGGTCGCGGGGACGGACGGCTCCGCCGAGCCTGAACCGGGCGAGGGTGGCGCGGCAGATGGCGCGGCGATCTGCCCCGTCTTTCCCTCGCCCGGTTGATCTGGGGAGCCCGAGGAGACGAAGCCGACGATCGCCGCGACCGCGGCCAGGATCACCACGAGGCCCACGGCCAGGATGCGGTAGATGACGCGCATCGGCAGGTCGCCGATACGGGACCGCTTCACGGGGGAATCCGGTAGCTTCGGGGGGCTCTCCGCCACGACTCTCGGCATATCCGACGTGGCCGCCTCCGCGGTCACGTATGTCGGCGCGGGACCCGTCTCCCGGGTCCCCTGAGTCCCACCCAACCCATCGAGCACGATCGGGAGCGTACGACAAATCCGGTTTTCCCGTGCGGGATCCCCATCACACTTCGGGAACGAGTACCTTCCTCACCCTTGTGCGAAACATCCCGCGACGCACCCTGCGATGATTCCAGGATGTTCGTGGAACGCCAGGTGGAGCTCAGGTTCGACGTCTCCTCACGCGAGGCGAGGACGCACACCAATCTGTCGGCCGTACGCACCGACGCCCTGGGCGTCTGGCTCGCCGGTGACGAGACCGCCACCGTCGAGCATCTGGCGTTCCGCGCCGGGCGCTTCGACGATCAGCGCACCTTCCACCTCGCCGATTTCGTGGACCTGCCCGCCGGGCGCGACGAGGAGGCCGACATCGAGGGCCTGGGCCGGGCGGACGGCTGGCTCTGGGCGATCGGGTCGCACAGCCTCAAGCGCAGGCGGGTGAAGAAGGGGCACTCCCCGCTCAAGGCCCGCCGCCGCCTCGGCAGCGTGGTCCGCGAGGAGAACCGCTACATCCTCGTACGGCTGCCGCTCGTCGGCGCCACCCCGGTCCGCGAGGACGGCTCCCGCCGGGCGGAGATCCTGTCGGGTCCAGGCCGGAACCTGGCCGACCTGCTGGCGGACGATCCGCATCTCGCCCCCTTCGTCTCGATTCCCAGCAAGGACAACGGGCTGGACATCGAGGGCATCGCCGTGCTCGGCGGCCGCCTGTTCGTCGGCCTGCGCGGCCCGGTGCTGCGCGGCTGGGCCGCGATGCTGGAGATCCGGCCGGAGAGCGATCCCCGGCGTCCCGGCAGCCTGAGGCTCGCTCCCATCGACGGCAGGCCGTACCAAACGCACTTCCTGAACCTCGGCGGGCTCGGCGTCCGCGACATGTGCCCGCACCGGGACGGGCTGCTGATCCTCGCCGGGCCGACCATGAGCCTGGACGGCCCGGTCCGGGTGCTGCGCTGGGAGCCGGAGGACGAGCCGTCGGTACGGCACGAGCTGGACCTCGTCGGCGACCTGCCCCACGGGAACGGGAACGACCATCCGGAGGGGATCACCGTGCTCGACGGCGAGCGCCTCCTGGTGGTCCACGACAGCCCGTCGGAGGCGCGGCTCACCTCCGAGGGCGGTGTGCTCGCCGACATCGTCAGGATGTCCCCCTGACAGCCCGTCCCCGGGACCTGACCACCGGCCGTTCCTCCGCGCTCGGGGAACCGCGCCGGTCCCTCGTCCCTGGCACCTGACCACCCGCCGTTCCTCCGCGCTCGGGGAACCGCGCCGGTCCCTCGTCCCCGGGCTCGGCCACCCACCGTTCCTCCGCATTCGGGGAACCGCGCCGGTCGCTCGTCCCCGGGCCCCGGCCACCGGCCGTTCCTCACTGCTCAGGACGGTTCAGGGTGAGTCAGGACACCCCGGTGGTCATCGGCCGCCCTCGCGCAGCCACGGGACGTCCGCGACGACCGTGCGGGAGCCGGGCTCGATCTCGGTGAACCCGGCGTCCCTGACCACCGGCAGGCCCGAGGCGACCAGCGCGGCCCACGCGGCGGGATCGGCGGTCCTCACCGAGACCGCGAGGCCCTTGTCCCGCCACGCCCGCCTGGCGTCGTCCCCGCTCGCGTGCCAGGCGAGCTGGACGGCGTGCCCGGCCTGGGCCATGGCCTTGCCCGCCGACATCGTCAGCCCCGGGTTGAGCCACAGCACCACGTCTCCGGGCGGCCCCGGTTCGGAGGAGTCGGCGAGTTCGGTGCCGGACACCTGGAGCCTGGAGAGGTCCCTGGGCCAGCCGTCCAGCGGTACCGGCGGGTGGACGCGGACCTCGGCGGTGCCCGAGGTGACGGTGACACCGGGCAGGTCGAGCACCCGGCGCCACTCCGCCCCGCGCGCCCGCCGGACGACCTTCCTGAACCGGCTGCCGTCCCAGGCCCCCACGGCCTCGGCCCACTCGCCGCCGTCGAGGGCGCGCGGGTCGTCGAGCAGGGCCAGCACGGCCAGGGCCGCCGCCTCCAGGGCGTCGGTCCGCCCGGGCGGCGCGGAGCGCTCGATCCGCACCACGAGCGGGAGGACCCGCCTGTCCCGGTCCCTCTCCCGCTCCGGCCCTCGGTCCCTCTCCCGCTCCCGGTCCCTCTCCTCGCCGCCCGTCACGCCCGTCGCCCCCGTCCCGCTCCAGGGCGCCGTGTCCGGTCGCCCGGCGGCGGCACCCGCCGCCCCCGTCACCTCCGCCGCCCCCGCCGGGCCTGCCAAGCCTGCCGGGTCGTCTCCGGTGTTTCCGTGTCCCGCGGCTCGCCCGCCTCGTTCTCTCACGCCTTCAAGGATGCCTGCTCCCCCGCGGTGGACTCCCCGGGGTCGGCCTTCCCCGCGATCGGCTTCCCTGCGATGGGCTTCCTGGTGATGACGATCGACATGACGGCGGCGGCGAGGCAGAGGAAGCCCGCGGCGTACCAGGCCAGGTCGTAGGCGCCGAAGTGGTCGCGGGTGACCCCGGCGGCGACGGCGGCGATCGCGGCGCCGACCTGGTGGGAGGCGAAGACCCAGCCGAACACCACGGCCCCGTCCGGACCGTAGATCTGGCGGCACAGGGCGACGGTCGGCGGGACCGTGGCCACCCAGTCGAGGCCGTAGAAGATGATGAAGACGAGCATGCTGGGCTCGGCGGTCGCCCCGAACAGGCTCGGCAACGCCATCAGCGAGAGGCCGCGCAGCCCGTAGTAGGCGCCGAGGAGGACGCGCGAGTCGACCCTGTCGCTCAGCCAGCCGGACGCGACGGTACCGACCACGTCGAAGATCCCGACCAGGGCGAGCAGTCCCGCGGCGACCGGCTCGGCCATGCCGTGGTCGTGGGCCGCGGGGATGAAGTGGGTGCCCACCAGGCCGTTGGTGCTCATCCCGCAGATCGCGAACCCGCCGGCGAGCAGCCAGAAGGGACGCGTGCGCGCCGCGCTCCGCAACACGCCCAGGGCGCGGGAGGCGGCGCCCCCGGCCCGCGCCGGACGGACGGCCGGGGGCGCGGCGGGATCGGCGCCCAGGGCGGTGGTGCCCACGTCCTCGGGCCGGTCGCGCAGCAGGAACCAGACCAGGGGGACCACGACGAGGGCGGCGACGGCGACCGTGACGGCGGCCGTCCGCCAGCCGCTGTCCGCCGCCAGGTGGGCGAGGACGGGCAGGAAGACGAGCTGCCCGGTGGCGCCGCCCGCCGTGAGCACGCCGGTGACGAGACCCCGGTGGCGGACGAACCAGCGTTCGGTGAGGGTCGCGGCGAAGACCAGGGCCATCGAGCCGGTGCCGAGGCCGACCAGCACGCCCCAGCAGAGGATGAGCTGCCAGGGGGCGTTCATCAGGATGGTGAGCCCGCTGCCCGCGGCGACCAGCAGCAGGGCGTACGTCACCACCCTGCGCATGCCGAAGCGGTCCATCAGGGCCGCGGCGAAGGGCGCGGTCAGCCCGTACAGCATGAGGTTGACCGAGACGGCGAGCGAGATCGTGCCCCGGGACCAGCCGAACTCCTCCTGGAGCGGTGTGATCAGCACGCCGGGCGTCGCCCGGAACCCGGCCGCGCCGAGGATGGCGACGAACGCGACTCCCGCCACGATCCAGGCGCGGTGCAGCGTGCGTTCGGGCGCGCGAGGGGTCGTTGTCATGCGCTCCATAATCGAGGGACGGCCCGCGGGCCCACGAGTGGCCCGAGCGCCAATAACCGCAAGGATCAGGCCACGACCCCTCTCCCACGGCCGCGTTCGTGGCGCGCACCGGTGAGATCGTCATCTCACATACTGGGTGAATTCGCTCAAAGGTTATGTTTTTTCTATTCTCCTCATCTGAGGGTTTTGCGTCCGGCATGGTCACGGGGAGACGCGATGCCCGTCCGGGTCCCGCCCGGCGGTGAGAAGTGACGATGCTCGACCGGTACGGGGACAGACCGGGGACCGGGTGATCGAAGGGGTGGTGCCGTGTTCCACGCACGAAGGCCGGGAAGGTTCCTCGCACTGCTCGCGGGTGGCGCGCTCCTGCTGGGCGCCTGCGCGGACACCGGCCCGGCGGACGGCCCCGCGGCCTCCGGCTCGGGGTCGGCCCTGCCGAGCGAGACCATCACCTACGCGTACGAGCAGGAGTTCCACTCCTACAACAACAACACCACGGCCGAGAACGCCACGCGCAACACCGCCCCCCTGCAGCGGGTGCTGACGGGCTTCTGGTTCTACGGCGACAAGGGCGCGATCACCCCCGACAAGGACTTCGGGACGTACGAGAAGGTCTCCGACGACCCGCTGAGCGTCGCGTACACCATCAACGACAAGGCGGTCTGGTCGGACGGCACCCCGATCGACTGCGACGACGTCATGCTGTGGTGGGCCTTCCGGTCCGGGAAGGTCAGGGGCTTCGCGTCCGCCGACACCACCGGCCTGCGGGACACCAGGGTCCCCGACTGCGAGAAGGGCGGCAGGAAGTTCACCCTGGTCTACGACAAGCCGTTCGCGGACTGGGTGGCCGGGGGGCCGGGCGCGACCGAGATGATGCCCGCCCACGTGGTCGCCAGGCAGGACGGCCTGTCCGAGGAGGACTTCATCGCGGCGATCAGGAAGGGCGACTCCGGGCGGATCGGGAAGGGCATCGAGTTCTTCAACGACGGCTGGGTCTCCGAGGGCAGGCTGCCCGACGCCGAGCTGATCCCGTCGTCGGGGCCGTACAAGCTCTCCAAGCTGGACGCCGGGCAGCGGCTCACCCTGGTCGCCAACGACAGGTGGTGGGGCACCCCGGCCGCGACCCCGACGATCGTCGAGCGCTTCATCACCCTCGACGAGCAGGCCCAGGCGCTGCAGAACCGCGAGGTCCAGATCGTCGAGCCGCAGCCGGGACCCGACGTGCTCAGGCAGCTGCAGTCGCTGCGGGGCGTGGAGGTCGGCCTCTTCGAGAAGTACACCTACGAGCACCTGGACTTCAACTTCGACTCCAGCCCGTTCAGGGACAGGAGGCTGCGCGAGGCGTTCGCCAGGTGCGTGCCCAGGCAGCTCATCGTCGACACCCTGATCGGGCCCGTCTCGCCCGCCGCCAAGCCCCTGGAGGTCCGCACCGTGGCCCCGTTCCAGGCCAACAGCGCGGCGGTCGTCGCGGCCAGCGGCAGCGCGGGCGTGTACGCGCGGCAGGACATCGCGGGCGCCAGGGCGTTGCTGCGGAAGGCGGGCAAGACAGGGCTGGAGATCAACATCGGCTACCAGACCCCGAACCCGCGCCGTACCGCGGCGGTGCAGCTCATCATCGACGCCTGCAACAAGGCCGGTTTCAAGGTCGTCGACAAGGGCTCCGAGGACTTCCTCGGCACCGTGATGCCGGCCAACGGCTACGACGTGGCCCTGTTCGCCTGGTCGGGGTCCGCCCTGGTCAGCAACTGGGCCTCCAACTTCGTATCGCCCTGGAAGTGCGACGCCCAGAACAAGGGCAACAACAACGGCTGCTACTCCAACCGGCAGGTCGACCGCCTCATCGCGAAGCTGAACTCGACGGTGGACCTGGCGGCCCAGAACCCGATCATCGGCGCGATCGAGAAGCGGCTCTGGCAGGACCTGGCGACCATCCCGCTGTTCCAGCACCCGGGTCTCAGCGCGTGGGACGAGACGCTCCAGAACGTCGTCCCCAACCCCGCGCAGTCGACCATCACCTGGAACATGGACAAGTGGAGCCTCTCGTAGAGGGTTCCGTATCTGACATCAGGTGACAGGTACGGTCGCCAGGATGGGCGCGAAACCCCGGAATTCTCCAAGGGAGCCCATATGCCGCACGCCACCGGAACCTTCACCGTCGACAGCTGGGAACAGCGGCCCTACGACGAGGCCGAGGGGGCCACGCTCTCCCGCGTCCACCTCACCAAGACCTTCGACGGCGACCTGGCCGGCACCAGCACCACCGACATCATCACCGCGATCGCCCAGGTCGAGACGTCGGCGGCCTACGCAGGCTTCGAGCGCTTCACCGGCACCGCGCACGGCCGCAGGGGCACCTTCGTGCTCCACCACACGGCCACGAGCGGTCCCGGCGAGTCGGCGCTGAGCTGGACGATCCTCCCCGACTCCGGCACCGGCGAGCTGCTGGGCATCCGGGGCGGCGGCCAGATCGTCAACGACGACGGCGCCCACTCCTTCCACCTCGACTACGAGCTGGACTGAGGACGGCCGCCCCACGCCGACGATCACCCACGCCCGCGCGAGGCCGCCCCGCCCTGACGGCGGCCTCGCGCCGGTAACCGTCCAGCCGTCAAGACCGGTGCCCACAACCTGGTACGCACACCCTCGCGCCGGTGACCGTCCAGCTGTCAAGACCGGTGCCCACAACCCGGCACGCACGTCCTCGCGCCGACGGTTGTCCAGCTGCTAAGACCGGTGTCCACAACCCGGTACGCACACCCTCGCGCCCACCCGGCCGGCGTCCACCCCCGGCATCCCCGGCATCCCCGGCATCCCCGGCATCTGCGGCATCCGCGCCCGGCGTTCACGACCCGACGTTCGCGACCCGACGTTCGCGACCCGACGTTCACGGCCCGGCGTTCACCGGCGTTCTGACCTCTTGTCACATCTCGCGTCGAGCCAGTTGAGAAAGCTGCTTCACAGCCGTTGACGCGCCCGTAGCACGTATGTAACATTTGGCCAACGTCATGCAAGAATATTGCAATCTCTTGTTCAGTTTCTTGCTATTCCTCGCAACTCTCCAAGGATGCACTGCGTCGTGCACCTGCCCCCCAATTACGTGTGCGGTGAAGGCGCAGCCTTCACGCCTCGGCCCTGCCGTGCCTGACGAGAGAAGAAGAGCGCGAATGAGAATGCTGTACAGACCGTTACGGCTGGTGGCGACGATGGTCGCCACCGGCTTACTCCTCATCGTGGGGTCGGTCGTCCCGGCCTCCGCCGCAGCCGGACCCAACCTGTCGCCGGGCAAGGCGACCCTGGCGAGCAGCTCCACGGGCGGGCAGGCGGTGTCCGCCGTCAACGACGGAAACGCCTCCACCTACTGGGAGAGCGCCAACAACAGCTTCCCGCAGTGGGCGCGGATCGACCTCGGCACCGCCACGAGCGTCGACCAGATCGTCCTGAAGCTGCCCCCGGCGGCCGTCTGGCAGACCCGCACCCAGACGCTCTCCGTCCAGGGCGGCGCCGACGGCAACACCTTCAGCACGGTCGTGGGCTCGGCGACCTACACGTTCAACCCGGCGACCGGCAACACGGTCACGATCAACTTCGGTGCCGCGTCCCACCGCTACTGGCGCGTCAACATCACCGCCAACACCGGCTGGCCCGCCGCGCAGATCTCCGAGTTCGAGATCTACGGCGCCGCCGGCACCGGCGGTGACACCCAGAACCCGTCGGCCCCCGGCGGCCTCTCCTACACCCAGCCGGCCACCGGCCAGATCAGGCTCGCCTGGAACGCCTCCACGGACAACGTGGGCGTCACCGGGTACGACATCTACGCCAACAACCAGCTGCGGGGCAGCGTCGGCAACGTGCTGACCTACACCGACAACCAGCCCGCGTCGGCGACCGTGACGTACTTCGTGCGGGCCAAGGACGCGGCGGGCAACCAGTCGGCCAACAGCAACTCCGTGACCCGCACCGGCACCGGCGACCCGGGGTCGAACCTCGCGATCGGCAAGGAGATCGTCGCGTCGGGCCACGTGCACTCGTTCGTCCCCGCGAACGCGAACGACAACAACCTGGCCACCTACTGGGAGGCCAACTCCGGCGCGTTCCCGAACACGCTGACCGCCAGGCTCGGCGCCAACGCCGCCGTCACCTCGGTCGTGGTGAAGCTCAACCCCGACTCCGCGTGGGGCACCCGTACGCAGAACATCCAGGTCCTGGGCCGTGAGCAGAACGCCACGGGCTACACCAACCTGGTGTCGGCGCAGAACTACACGTTCAACCCGGCCTCCGGCGGCAACTCGGTGACGATCAACGTCAGCGCCACCGTCGCCGACGTGCAGCTGAGGTTCACCAGCAACAGCGGCGCGCCCGGCGGTCAGGTCGCCGAGTTCCAGGTCCTCGGCGTCCCCGCGCCGAACCCCGACCTCACGGTCACGAACCTCACGTGGACCCCGGCGTCCCCGAGCGAGGCCAGCGCGATCACGCTGTCGGCCACGGTCAGGAACGCGGGCAACGCCGCCGCCCCCGCGGACAGCGTCAACCTCAACCTCGACGGCACCCTCGTCGGCACCGTCGCCGTCCCCGCCCTGGCCGCCGGCGCCACGGCCACGGTGACCCACAACATCGGCACCCGCGGCGAGGGCAGCTACACGGTCAGCGCCAGGGTGGACGCGGACAACACCGTCTTCGAGCAGAACGAGGGCAACAACGTCCTCACCGCGTCGTCCCCGCTGGTGGTCGCGCAGGCTCCCGGCCCCGACCTGCAGGTCCTCAGCGTCACCTCCAACCCGCCGAACCCGGCCGTCGGCGCGCCGGTCACGTTCACCGTAGCGGTGCGGAACCGGGGAACCGCCGCCTCCGGCGCGACCACGGTCACCCGCGTGGTGGTGGGCGGCACCACGCTCAACGGCAACACCGCGTCGATCGCCGCGGGCGCGACGGCCAACGTGGCCGTCAGCGGAAGCTGGACCGCCACCAGCGGCGGCGCCACCATCACCGCCACCGCCGACGCGACCAACACCGTCACCGAGACCAACGAGAACAACAACACGTTCTCGCAGTCGATCGTGGTCGGGCGCGGCGCGGCCGTCCCGTACGTCGAGTACGAGGCCGAGTCCGCCAGCTACCAGGGCACCCTGCTGGAGACCGACCCGCTGCGCACCTTCGGGCACACCAACTTCGCCACCGAGTCCTCGGGCCGCAAGTCGGTGCGGCTGAACAGCACCGGGCAGTTCGTCGAGTTCACCTCGACCAGCCCCGCCAACTCGATCGTCGTCCGCAACTCCATCCCCGACGCGGCGGGCGGCGGCGGCATCGAGGCCACCATCAGCCTCTACATCAACGGCACCTTCTCCAGGAAGCTCACCCTCTCGTCGCGCCACAGCTGGCTGTACGGGAACACCGACGGCCCCGAGGCGCTGACGAACACCCCCCAGGGCGACGCCCGGAGGTTGTTCGACGAGTCGAACGCGCTGCTCTCGCAGAGCTACCCGGCCGGCACCAAGTTCAAGCTGCAGCGTGACGCGGGCGACACGGCCTCGTTCTACATCATCGACCTGATCGACCTGGAGCAGGTGGCACCGCCGACGAGCCAGCCGGCCGGTTGCACCTCGATCACGAACTACGGCGCGGTGCCCAACGACGGTCTCGACGACACGGCCGCCATCCAGCGGGCGGTCACGGACGACCAGAACGGCGTCATCAGCTGCGTGTGGATCCCGGCGGGCCAGTGGCGCCAGGAGCAGAAGATCCTCACCGACGACCCGCTGAACCGGGGTCAGTGGAACCAGGTGGGCATCAGCAACGTCACGATCCGCGGCGCGGGCATGTGGCACTCCCAGCTGTACACCCTGACCGAGCCGCAGGACGTGGTGGGCGGCATCAACCACCCGCACGAGGGCAACTTCGGCTTCGACATCGACAGCAACACCCAGATCTCCGACATCGCCATCTTCGGCTCGGGCCGCATCCGCGGCGGAGACGGCAACGACGAGGGCGGCGTGGGCCTGAACGGCCGGTTCGGCCCGAACACCAAGATCACCAACGTGTGGATCGAGCACGCCAACGTGGGTGCCTGGGTCGGCCGCGACTACGACAACATCCCGGCCCTGTGGGGTCCCGGCGACAACCTGCTGTTCAGCGGGATGCGCATCCGCAACACCTACGCCGACGGCATCAACTTCACCAACGGCACGCGGAACTCGCGGGTGTTCAACTCCTCGTTCCGCAACACCGGTGACGACGCCCTCGCGATCTGGGCCAACCAGGCCGTGAAGGACCGGGTCGTCGACAACACGCACGACAACCACTTCGTCAACAACACCATCCAGCTGCCCTGGCGGGCGAACGGCATCGCGATCTACGGCGGCTACGACAACTCCGCCGAGAACAACCTGATCTACGACACCATGAACTATCCGGGCATCATGCTGGCGACCGACCACAGCCCCCTGCCCTTCTCGGGGACCACGCTGCTCGCCAACAACGGGCTGTACCGCACGGGTGGCGCGTTCTGGAACGAGGACCAGGAGTTCGGGGCGATCACCTTGTTCCCACAGGGCAACGAGATCCCCGGTGTCACCATCCGCGACACCGACATCGTCGACTCGACCTACGACGGCATCCAGTTCAAGACGGGCGGCGGCAACATGCCGAACGTCGCGATCACCAATGTGAGGATCGACAAGTCCAACAACGGGGCCGGAATCCTGGCCATGAGCGGCGCCCGGGGCAACGCGATCCTGTCGAACGTGACCATCACGAACTCGGCGGACGGCAACATCGTGAGGCAGCCGGGAACGAGCTTCGTGATCACCGGCCAGTGATCCCTCCGGCGAACGCTCCGGTAACCCCTCATCAGGGGCCCGGCGCCTGAGAAAACGACCGGCCATGTGGCGTGCTCCCCGGGGAACACCTGGGGAGCACGCTCATGGCCGCTTCGCGTTCATCCCGGCGAAGCTCGCCGATCACGCCGCGCCTCCTCCGACGAAGGACGAAGAGATCCCCGGGAGCGAGCTTTCCGCCCACGAACAGCGGGCCTCGGTCACCGAAGTGGATCCGGTACCGCTTACTCGAATTACTCGAACACCGCGCCGCAAGTGGCAGACTGCCTCACGTGCCCGCGGCTAACCTGTCGCACCGTAAGGGCGCGTCACGGCGAGCACGTCCACTATCCGTTCCAGGCCGTCGAAGTCCTTGGGGTTGGCGGTGAACAGCGGCAGCTCGTTACTGGCGGCCGTCGCGGCGATCATCAAGTCAGCGGTCCGGCTTCGCGGCTGCCGGCCCTGCGCGTACACAACGGCACAGATCTGCCCGAACATACGGGCCGCCTCGGCGTCGTACGGCAGCGGGTCACCGAATGCCGCTTCGGCGTACTGAAGCACCGCGATCCTTCCCGCCCGCTTGACCGGATCATCGGTGGCGTACGGACCACGCGACAGCTCGCCGAGCGTGACGGCCGTGATCGCCGACTCCGCCGGCAGCTCGGCGGGGTCGAAGAGCTTGAAGGCGGCCACGATGTTGGTGTCCAGAACGCCGCGCTCGTGCCGGATCACAGACCGGTCCCGTCGAACGGATCACGCAGTTCGTCATCGATCACTGTGTCCAGATCGGCCCGCACCCGGTCCCAGTCGACAGCCGGAGCGGTGGCGAAGACGGCTTGCGCCTCGGTTGTGGGAACAAACCGGCGGCGCTTGATCGGTTTCACCTCCGCGAGCGGCTCGCCGTTGATCGTCAAGATGTATCGCCTCCCCTCACGCAGGCCACGCGTGATGCTGCCGGAGTCGTTGACGAATTGGCGCACGCTCACCTCGGTCGGGCGAAGCCTCGGAACATCCATGGTTCAACCGTACCTCGACGTACCACGGCATACCATGTCCAGCCGTAGGACCTCTATGACCTGGGCGCGGTCAGGGAGCCGAGGAGCCTCAGCCGCACCCGGGCCGTACCCTGGTCGGGTTTGCCGGGGACGGGACGCCTTGATGCCGCCGACTTCAGCCGCGTACCGGTACAGGTCAAGGAGCGCCACTCTCATGCCTGGATCCGGTAACCGGAGACGACCGGGAGGGAAGCGAGGACCAAGAGGGAAGCGGCCATGCGCCCCCGCCCCGGCCACGACGAGAAGCACAAAGGCCTCGGATCGAAGGATCCGAGGCCTTTGTGACCGGTGGAGCTATGGGGATTCGAACCCCAGACCTCCTCCATGCCATGGAGGCGCGCTACCAGCTGCGCCATAGCCCCTCGGGTGTAACCGATGTCCCCGGGCGGGCCCGGCGACCACGCCAGTGTATAGGAAATCACCCCGCACCCTGTAACCGCCGCGACGCCGGCCAGGATCCGGCTTCCCGGCCGGCTGCGCCGCCTCGCGCCCGAGATCCGGCCACCGGACAGAACCCGCGGCGAGGGCCGGTCCACGGGAACCGGCCCATCCGGCCACGGCGTGTACGGGCACCTACCTGAGTGACGCGGCCTTCTCGATCAGCCCGGCGAGCTCGGTCACCGCCGGGTCCTCGGTGGACGCGGCCAGGCGGGTGGCGTGGGCGGCGAGGTCGTCGGGCCCGGCTCCGGCGATCCCCTCCCCGGCGCGGAGATACTCCGCGAAGCCCGCGGCCACCACGTCGACCTGGAACCTCGGCGTGGGCCCCTCCCACGGTGAGGCCGCCAGGTCGCCCGCCTCCAGGGAACGGGCGGCTTCCGAGGGGGCGCGGGTGTCGGGATCCTGCCAGCGCACGGTGGCGGTGGCCAGCTGTCCCGACGCCCCGCCGCGCAGCCGGACCTCGTACAGCGCCGTCACCGAGTGGCCGGGGCCGATCTCGCCGCCGTCCTTGCCGTCGTCCCGGAAGTCCTCGGTCGCGATCTGCCGGTTCTCGTAGCCGATCAGCCGGTAGGACTCCACCACCGAGGGGTTGAACACGACCTGCGCCTTGGCGTCGCGGGCGCGCAGATCGAGGTTGGTGGCGAGCTGCTCGACGAAGACCTTGCGCGCGTCGTCGACGGAGCTGACGTAGACCGCGGCGCCGTCGCCGTTGTCGGCGAGCTGCTCCATCAGCTCGTCGCCGTAGTCGCGGCCGACGCCGACGCACAGCAGGGTGATCTTCTTGCCCGCGGCGTCCGCGACCCGGTCGAGGATGCCCTGCCAGGTGGTGTCGCCGGTGTTGGCCAGGCCGTCGGAGAGCAGGATGACGCGGTTGACGGCCACCGGCCGGAAAGCCGCCGCGGCCTCGGCGTACCCGCTGGTCAGCCCGGCCTCCAGGTTCGTCGACTGCTGGATGGCGAGGCGTTCGACGGCGGCGTGGAGCCTGTCCCTGTCGGTCGCCGGGGTCATGGAGAGGACGACGTCCGCCCGGTCGCTGAAGGCCACGAGGGAGACGTGGTCGCCGGGCCCGAGCTGGTCGACGAGCTTGTGCAGGGCCTCCCTGACCAGGTCGAGCCTGCCGTCCTCGTCCATCGAGCCCGACACGTCCACCACGAAGGTGAGGTTCGCCGGGCGCCGGGCCTCCGCGCTCGCCCCGCGGGTCTGCAGGCCGACGCGGAGCAGCGCGGTGCCGTTCCCCGGCGTGCGGGCGCCGTCCATGTGCACGGTGAAACCGTCGTCCTTGGGCTCCGCGTAGTCCTGCTTGAAGGAGTTGACGAACTCCTCCGGCCTGACCTGGCCCGCCTCCGGCAGCCTGCCCTCGGTGATGGCCCGTTTGCTGTAGCCGTACGAGGCGGTGTCCACGTCGAGGGCGAAGGTGGAGATCTGCTCGGCGGAGGTGTCGCGCCGCCGGGCGGCCTCGGTCTTGGACTCCTCGCTCCCGGTGGTGGCCCGAGCCCTGGTCTCGGTCTCGGCCTCGTTCCCGTTTTCGTTCCCGTTCTCGTTCCCGGCCTTGGCGGTGTCGTCTCCGGCCTCGGGCGGACGGCCGTCCGGGGGCATGGACGGGACCGCCTTCCCGGATTCGGGCATCGGCTGGCCGGCGGATTCGCTCGCGTCCGAACCGCCGCAGGCGGCGGCGAACATCAGGGCGAACAGCGCGAGCACGGCGAGGGCAATGGCGAGCGGACGTGACTTCATGTCGCCTCCTGGGATGCGGGTCATCCCCTACGACGACTCCTCGCCCCGGTCCGCCGGGAGCTTGACCCAAGCGAGCGCAAACCGTGTTCGGCGCGTGATCAGGGTTTCAGCGTCTCCACGCCGGGTCCCGCCCGCTGAGCCCGAGCGCCCGCTCGAACGGCGAAGCGTCCTCCGCCACGGGCACCTCCTCCCCGAAGACCCCCATCCGCCGTCCCTGCGGCGCCATCCCCGCGACGAAGGCGGCCACGGCCTCACCGGTCTCGGCGTCCACCGCGTAGTCCTGGCCGGTGGCCCTGGCGAGGTCCCAGCCGTGGATCGCCATGTCGCCCAGCACCAGCTGGAGCACCAGGGCCATGGGCATCCCCAGCGTGGGACTGGTCCCCTCGGTCACCCCGGGTGCGGACCAGGCGGCGAGCACCGCGCCGGCCCGATCGGCGAAGGGGGCGTGATCGGCGTCCTGCGGCGGCGGCTGCTCGCGGCGGGCCAGCGCCTCGAACATCGCCGCCGTCCAGGCCAGGTGGCCGAGCAGCTCCCGTACGTCGAAGCCCTCGCAGGGGGTGGGCAGGTCCAGCTGGTCGTCGCGGACGCCGCGGGCGACGGCCGCCGTGCCGGTGACGGCGCGTGACAGCATCTCGTTCATGACGGCCATGCTGTCGAGCCGGACTCACAGCTGTCTTGAAAAAACGCGACATAGGATCCTGCACCATGCGCGTGTACCTCGGCCTCGCGGCCAAAGACCCGGGAGCCGGAATACCGGAGGCGATGCTGCACACCGTCAGGGGCGCGATCGACAGCGCGTTCCCCGTACCGCCCGAGGTCATCAGGTCCCGGGAGTGGCACCGTCCCGGCGTCTCCGTGTTCGCCTGGACCAACGAGCCGGACGACTCGCGGCGGCCTCCCCTGCTGGAGACCGGGCACGACCGGGTGACCGGGGTGAACGGCTACCTGGCCGCGCCGGACGACGTGAACCGGCTCGCGGCCATGCCCACTCTGGACACCGAGGCGGTCGGCGGGTGCTTCTCCGCGTTCCGGGCCGCCGAGGACGAGCTGTCGGCCGCCACCGCGATCCACCGGGTCTGCCCGGTCTACTACGCCGAGACCCCCGACGCGCACGTGATCGGCAGCAGGGCGCTGCTGGTCCACCTCGCGGGCGGCGGCGACCGGGTCGAGTGGGACGTGCTCGCGCTGCAGTCGATGATCCGGCAGGGGTACTTCCTGTCGGACGAGACGCCCTACCGGGGGGTGAGCGCGCTGCCGCCGTCCTCGTCGGTGACCGTCAGGGGCGGCCGTCGTACGGTCACCACGACCCCGCTCCCCGCCGCCGTGCCCGCGCCCACGTCGCGCAGGGGGAAGAAGGAGCTGGTCGGCGAGCTGGCGAGCGCGCTGCTGGCGACGGTGGAGCCGCTGCGCGCGGCCGGGGAGCCGGTGAACCTCGCCCTCACCGGCGGCAGGGACAGCCGGCTGATCGCCGCGACGCTGCACGCGGCCGGCATCCCGCTGCGCGCGACCACCAACGGCCTCGACACCCATCCCGACGTGATCATCGCCGGTCGGGTCGCCCGCGCGCTCCGCGTCGAGCACACCGTCATCCCCCCGGCCCGCACCGGGAACGCCGGGAACACCAGGAACACTGGGAACGCCGGGAACGCCGGGAACGCCGGGAACGCCGGGAAGAAGGACGCGATCGTCGTCGAGCACCCCCTCGCGCGGGCCTACGAGACGCTGCGCGCCTGCGAGGGCATGACGTCGGCGTACGAGTCGATCGTCGGTTATCTCCCCTACAGCGCCAAACCGACCATGTCGGGGCAGAGCGGGGAGATCCTGCGGGCCGGGGGCCTGCTGCTGCTCCAGACCGACCTGACGGAGAAGGCCCTGCGCCGCCGGGTGGACGTGACCTTCCTGCGGGACCCGGCGCTGTTCACCGAGGAGGCCAACGCGCACGCCCGCGAGCTGGCCGGGCCCTGGCTGGAGCGGGCCCCGCTGGAGGCGCTCGACCACATGTACATCTCCTACAAGGTCGGCCGCTGGCACGCGGGGGCGCGGGCGGGCTCGCTGCGCAGGGGCGACCAGATCTGGCCGTTCCTCGACAACCGGGTGGTCCGCGCCGCGCTGGGCCTCGACCAGACCTGGCGGCTGTCGGAGGAGGTCATCTACGAGCTGCTCGGTGTCCTGGCCCCCTCGCTCAGGGACATCCCGGTCGAGGGCAAGCCCTGGCGGTTCAGCGTCGGGAGGCGCTACTACCCCTGGCAGCGCAGGCCACAGGTGCTGACCGCGCCGAAGACCGGCGGGGGCGGCTGGAACTGGCGGACCAGCCCCGGCGAGGAACTCACCGGCCTGATGCGCGACCACGTCCTCGGCCGCCTGGACCTGCTGGCGCCCATCGTCAGGCCCGACGAGGTCCGCAAGCTGTTCGCCGAGCCCGTCCTGAGGAAGCCCAACCAGGCCTGGCACCTCTACACCGTGGCCACCATGCTGGGCGGGGACTACCCGGGCAAGGAGCCGCAGGGCCTGCCGAAGGTCCACATCCCCATCCCGTCGTGAGCCACCCATCCGGCCCCGGGACCTCTCCGGGCGGGACGGGGGTTTCCCTTGGTGGGACGGGGGCGCCCGCCGGCGACACCCGGGGCATCCTGAACTTCGGGGCGGCCAAGTTCCGCTACGGGCGCCACGCGTGCCACCCGGCCCTCGCCCCCTTCGTCGAGCACCACTGGATCGTCCGCTGGGAGCTGGCCGAGCCGTACGAGCAGCGGATCGTCTCCCACCCGTCGGTGAACCTGGTCTTCCACGAGCACGGTTCCCGGGTGGCCGGGGTCATCACCGGCGACTACCTGGAGGTCCTGACCGGCACCGGGGTCGTGGTCGGCACCCGCTTCCGGCCCGCCGGTTTCCGGCCCTTCCTCGGCGCCCCGCTCTCCACGATCACCGATCGTTTCACCCCCGCCTCCCGGATCCTCGGCCCGGACGCCGACGCGGTGGCCCCGGCCGTACTGGCCGCCTCCTCGGACTCCGACGCGGAGGCCCTGCAGGTGCTGGAGGGGTTCCTGCTCGCGCGGCTCCCCGCCCGCGACCCCGTCGCCGAGCGGGCGGCGAACCTCGTCGCGAGCGTGCTCGCCGACCCGGCCATCGTCCGCGTCGGCGACCTCGCCGCCCTGCACGGGCTGAGCGTGCGGCACCTGCAGCGGCTGTTCAGCGACTACGTCGGCGTCTCCCCCAAGTGGGTGATCCGCCGCTACCGCATCCACGAGGCCGCCGAACGGGCCGGGCCCGCCACCGACTGGTCGCGGCTGGCCGCCGATCTCGGCTACAGCGACCAGTCCCACTTCACCCGCGACTTCACCGCCGTGATCGGCATGCCTCCCACCGCGTACGCCCGCCGCCTGGCGGAGTGACGTCAGCAGGCGCAGGCGATGCCGGAGACCGGCGCGGTCAGGGCGTCGACGGGGCGGCGGGACACCCCCGCGCCGGTCTCGACGGGGAAGCCCTCCCTGGCCCAGTACTCGAAGCCGCCGAGCATCTCCTTGACCGGGTAGCCGAGCCGGGCGAACTCCAGCGCGGCCCGGGTGGCGCCGTTGCACCCCGGCCCCCAGCAGTAGGTCACCACGGTCACATTCGCGGGGACGACCGAGCGGGCGCGGGTGGCGATCAGCGCGGTGGGCAGGTGGAGGGCTCCCTGGACGTGACCCTGGTCCCAGCTCTCCCGGCTCCGGGAGTCGACCACGACGATGTCCGCGACCCCGGCGGCGAGGTCGGCGGCGACGTCGGACACGTCGGTCTCGAACGCCAGCCTCGCGGCGAAGTGCGCCAGCGCGTCGGCGTTCCCCGCCGCCGGTACCGCGGTGACGGAGGAGGAGTGAGTGGTGACGGACATGTGTGACCTTTCAGGTAGGGGTGACGAGGGACGCGGCGGGGCGACGGTGCCGCCGCGACGCCCGGACCGAGCTCCGGCACCGGTCGCCGGGCGATCTCACCGGTCGCCGGGTGATGGTGCTGGTCGCGAGTGTCAGTAGCCGGTCGCGATGTCCCGTGTCGCGCGCCGGTGCGGGTCGTGACGCCCGACACAGGTAATGGTGCCGGTCGTGATGCCGGACCCGACAGTGGCACGAATGCCGCTTATCGTTAATATCTCGCCATGTTCGTCCCGCCGCCGGTACCCCGCGCCACGCGTCCCACCGTCTCCGTGCTCGCCTTCGACGGCATGTCCCCCTTCGAGCTGGGCTGCGTGGTCGAGATCTTCGGCATCGCCCGCCCCGAGTTGGAAGTCCCCTGGTACGAGCTGTCGGTCTGCGCCGAGAGCCGCACCGACCTGCGGGTCACGGGCGGGTTCACGATGCGGGCGGAGCACGGTCTCGACGTGCTGACGGCCGCGGACACGGTGATCGTGCCCGGCGTGGCGGACGTCCACGGCGAGGTGTCCCTCGAGGTGGTCGCGGCCCTGCGGCGAGCCCGCGACCGGGGGGCGCGGGTCGTGTCCATCTGCTCGGGAGCGTTCGCGCTGGCCGCCGCGGGACTGCTGGACGACAGGGAGGCGACGACCCACTGGAGGTACGCCGACCTGCTCCAGCGGAGGTTCCCGCGGGTCAGGGTCGATCCGGACGTGCTCTACGTGGACGGTGAGGACGTGCTGACCAGCGCGGGCAGCGCGGCGGGACTGGACCTGCTGATCCATCTGGTACGCAAGGACCACGGGCCGGGCGTGGCCAACGAGGTCGCGCGAAGGCTCGTCATCCCCCCGCACCGGGACGGGGGGCAGGCACAGTTCGTCCAGGCCGCGGTCACCCCGGTGGAGGACGGTGCCGCCATGGCGGCCGCGATGACCTGGGCACTGGAGCACCTCGCCGAACCCATCACGATCGCCTCCCTCGCCGAGGCCGCGCACATGTCCCGGCGTACGTTCATCAGGCACTTCGGGCGGCAGACCGGAACGAGCCCGCTGCGGTGGGTGATCTCCCAGCGGGTCACGGCCAGCCTGGCGATGCTGGAGTCCACCTCCGCGCCGGTGGAGGAGATCGCGTCCGCGGTGGGCTTCGACAGCGCGGCGACCTTCCGCCACCACTTCACCCGGACGATGCGCACCTCCCCCTCGGCCTACCGGCGGGCCTTCCGCGCCCCGGCGCCGTCCGGCCCCGCGAGCTCGCACGGATCCGAGCACCGGACCGGGGAGCTGGATCCGGCCACCGAACTTCACCGCGAAGCAAGCCGTTAGCGTAATTTACCCTTTATCTTATCGTGGTTCACTTATCCGACTAATCATGACAACGGCGCCATTAAACTTTTATACAGAGACCCAAATTTGCGGAACGCAAAGAAACGCGCACCCCCCATCAAGCTTCCATTCCGGATTCGAAGCACACTTCTCCCGCCTATCCCCCGGACGCCCCAAGAATAGCCGTACAGCGTTTTCTCTCAATAGGAGGGGAGAGACAACGCACGTGTCTACTTTCATGAAACGGACCCTTGCGGGCGGCGCGCTCGCCGGGGCCGTCCTTCTTTTGCACTCCCCTGTCCCAGTTTCGGCCGATTCGCAACTTCAAATATCGGCGCAAGCCCACCACGACGAGATCCGGTCCATCGGAAGCACACAGGGCGACCCCTGCCCCACGGTGCTTTCCAGCATTTGCACGAACTTCATCTCCGTACCTACGGTGATCCGCAGCAGGGATGTCGTAGCCACCGGAACGATCATCCACGACGGGTTGCGT
Source organism: Streptosporangium sp. NPDC002524 (assembly GCF_040295985.1). NCBI lineage: Bacteria > Bacillati > Actinomycetota > Actinomycetes > Streptosporangiales > Streptosporangiaceae > Streptosporangium > Streptosporangium sp. NPDC002524. Next base: position 72,011 of record NZ_JBEOWK010000021.1, read on the forward strand.
CCGACCGCGAGCGACGCGATTTACCTCCCGCTGTGCAGGTGGCTGGGGCTGCCCAGTTTCCTCTGCCGGATCCCTGACGGGATTCAGGGCCCGCCCGGCCCCGCGGGTCCCGCGGGACCCGCAGGCCCCAGGGGCCCGGTAGGCCCCCGAGGCCCCGCAGGCCCGGCCGGTGCCGACGGCACCGACGGCGCACCCGGACCCGAGGGACCCAGGGGACCGGTAGGCCCGAGGGGACCGGCAGGCCTCCCCGGACCCGCAGGACCGGCAGGACCGGAAGGCCCCGCAGGCACTGACGGCGCACCCGGACCCGAGGGACCCGCAGGACCGGCAGGACCCGCAGGCGCCGACGGAGCACCCGGAGCCGACGGAGCACCCGGACCTGAGGGACCAGCAGGACCCGCAGGCGCCGACGGCGCACCCGGACCGGAAGGACCGGCAGGACCCGCAGGCGCCGACGGAGCACCCGGAGCACCCGGAGCCGATGGCGCACCCGGACCCGAGGGACCCGCAGGACCGGCAGGACCGGCAGGACCGGCAGGCGCCGACGGCGCACCAGGAGCCGACGGAGCACCCGGACCTGAGGGACCCGCAGGACCCGCAGGCGCCGACGGCGCACCCGGAGCACCGGGAGCCGATGGCGCACCCGGACCCGAGGGACCCGCAGGACCCGCAGGACCCGCAGGCGCCGACGGCGCACCCGGAGCACCGGGAGCCGACGGCGCACCCGGACCCGAGGGACCCGCAGGACCCGCAGGACCCGCAGGCGCCGACGGCGCACCCGGAGCACCGGGAGCCGACGGAGCACCCGGACCGGAAGGACCCGCAGGACCGGCAGGACCGGCAGGCGCCGACGGCGCACCAGGAGCCGACGGAGCACCCGGACCTGAGGGACCGGCAGGACCCGCAGGCGCCGACGGAGCACCCGGAGCACCCGGAGCCGATGGCGCACCCGGACCTGAAGGACCCGCAGGCGCCGACGGCGCACCTGGACCCGAGGGACCCGCAGGACCCGCAGGCGCCGACGGCGCACCCGGAGCACCGGGAGCCGACGGCGCACCTGGACCCGAGGGACCCGCAGGACCCGCAGGCGCCGACGGCGCACCCGGAGCCGACGGAGCACCCGGACCCGAAGGACCAGCAGGACCCGCGGGCGCCGATGGCGCACCCGGGCCCGAAGGACCGGCAGGACCCGAGGGACCCGCAGGACCGGAAGGGCCTCCCGGGCCTCCTGGACCTCCCGGAGCCGAGGGACCCGAAGGACCGGAAGGTCCCGCAGGACCGGCAGGACCCGAAGGCCCCGAAGGGCCGGAAGGACCTGCAGGACCTCCGGGAGCCGACGGTGAGACCGGCCCGATAGGCCCCGGCGCCCCGCCCGGACCGGAAGGACCCGCAGGACCGGCAGGACCGGCAGGACCTCCGGGACCGGAAGGACCGGCAGGACCCGCGGGCGTCGACGGCGCACCCGGCGCACCCGGGCCCGCGGGACCGGCAGGACCTCCGGGACCTCAGGGTCCCGTCGGACCTCAGGGTCCGATCGGGCCGCAGGGCCCGGCCGGATCGTCGCCGGTCAGGGCACCGTTCGCCGCTTACCCGGTCGTCAGTACCCCGGTCGTCAGCGTCCCGGTCTACTGGGCCTATCCGAGGGCCTGCACGGCGGCGGCTGTACGAGTCTGCTGAGCTTTTCCGGGGGCCTCCGAAAAGAGGCCCCCGGAAAAGACCCCGAAAGGGCCTCATGAAAGCAGGCCGCTTGACGCGTCCCGGCCCGGCTGTTCACTTCGAAGGTCCAGTAGGACCGGAAAAGTGAAACCCGGAAACGGCCGCGCGGGCCAGGTGGCCGTCAACTGAAACACGGAGAGGTGCGGGGCATTACGCCTCGCACCTCTCCGCGTATCCGAAACATTCTCTCGCCCCCTCCACCCGCAACCCTCACCAGAGGATCCCGCGCCTCACGCGGACCACCTTCCACGTTCACCGGCCCGGCGAACCGGCAGGACCCGGCAGCCGGAGACTCCCGCCGGTCACGCAACATGACCTCTGGACAACAGACAGTTTTCCTACATGATTAGTTGGGTACCGGTTCCGGCTACGAGTTCAGGAGTTCACCGTGGCGCTCATCCAGCCCGATCCCACCTTCTACCCCTCGGCCCGCGAGGCCATGGCGGCCCCGAAGGAGGAGCTCGCCTACGTCGCGCTGCTCGCCACGACCGGCGACGACCGGCCTGACGGGCTCGCCACGATCGACCTGTCGAACGGGTCGATCGCCGACGTGCACGACATGTCCGTCCCCGGCGACGAACTCCACCACTTCGGCTGGAACGTGTGCAGCGCGGCCCTGTGCCCGTACGCGCCGCACCCCCACGTGGAGCGGCGCTACCTGGTCCTTCCCGGCCTGAGGTCCAGCAGGATCTACATCTTCGACGTCAAGGACGACCCCTGGTCCCCCAAGCTCGTCAAGACGATCGAGCCAGAGACGATCTTCGAGAAGACCGGCTACAGCCGCCCGCACACCGTCCACTGCGGCACCGACGCCATCTACGTCAGCGCGCTCGGCAACGTGGACGGCGACGCGCCCGGCGGTGTGTTCACGCTCGACCACGACACCTTCGAGCCCAAGGGCCGCTGGGAGGCCGACCGGGGCTCGCAGCGGCTGCACTACGACTTCTGGTGGCACCTCGGGCACGACACGATGATCACCAGCGAGTGGGGGACGCCCAACCAGATCGAGCCGGGGCCCTCGCTGGAGTTCCTGGTCGGCCGGCAGTACGGTCACAAGCTGCACGTATGGGACCTGGCCAAGCGCAGGCACCTCCAGGAGATCGACCTGGGCGACCAGCACCAGATGGCCCTGGAGCTCCGGCCCGCCCACGACCCGACCAAGACCTACGGCTTCGTCAACAGCGTGATCAACGTCGAGGACCTGTCGGCCAACATCTTCACCTGGTACCTGGAGGACGGCGTCTGGAAGGCCCGTAAGACGATCACGATCCCGGCCGAGCCCGCCGACCCCGGCCTGCTGCCCGAGCCGCTCAAGCAGTTCGGCGCGGTGCCCCCGCTGGTCAGTGACATCTCGCTCACCCTCGACGACCGGATCCTGCTCGTCTCCGCCTGGGGAACCGGCGAGCTCAAGGCGTACGACGTCTCCGACCCGTTCGCGCCGCGCGAGACCGGTTCGGTGCGGATCGGCGGGATCGCGAGGCGCGACGGCCACCCCGCCGCCCCGGGCCGGGCGCTGAACGGGGGTCCGCAGATGGTCGAGGCGAGCAGGGACGGGCGTCGGGTCTATTTCACCAACTCGCTCTACCGCTCCTGGGACGACGTCTTCTACCCCGACGGCATCTCCGGCTGGATGGCGAAGGTGGACATCGCCGACGACGGTTCGATCGCCCTCGACCCGGGCTTCTTCGTCGACTTCGCCTCCGACGGCCGCCGGGCGCACCAGGTCCGCCTGCAGGGTGGCGACTCCTCCTCCGACTCCTACTGCTTCCCGTGACCGTGACCGTGACCGTGACCGAGACCGTGACCGAGACCGTGATCCTGCCCCGCCCCCTGCCCCCGGCCCCGGTCGCGGGCCCACCGGACCCACCGGGCCCACCGGACGCCGCCACTTTCCCACTCTCCGCGAGGCGTGACCGATGGATCTGACGTCCCTGCTCATCCTGGCCGGGCTCGGCGCCTTCCACGGCCTGAACCCGGCCATGGGCTGGCTCTTCGCGGTCGCGCTCGGGCTGCAGGAACGCTCGCGCGACGGGGTGCTGCGCGCGCTGCCGCCCATCGTGCTCGGCCACGCGGGCTCGGTGCTCATCACCCTCGCGCTGGTGTCGGCGGCCCGGCTGGCCGCGCCGCCCAAGGTGGTCTCGTACGGCGTGGCGGCCGTGGTGTGCGGGTTCGGCCTCTGGCGGCTGCTGAGGCGGCGCCATCCCCGCTGGGTCGGCATGAAGGTGACGAAGTGGCAGCTGGCCGGGTGGTCGTTCCTGATGGCCACCGCCCACGGGGCCGGGCTGATGGTGCTCCCGGTCACCCTGAACAGCGGACACAGTGGACATGGCGGACACGTTGGGCACGGCGGCCACGAGGGCGAGGCCGCCGCGCTGGCCTCGCAGAGCCTGCTGACGACCGGGGTGCACACGATGGCCATGCTGGTGACGACCACCGTGCTGGCCCTGGTCGTCTACGAACGGCTGGGGGTGGCGGTGCTCCGCAAGGCGTGGTTCAACCTCGACCTCGCCTGGGCCGTCGCCCTCATCGGGGCGGGCGCCTTCGCCGCGCTCACCTGACGCCGCCCGGGGAACGCCCCGAACACCACGCGAACCGGACGTACGAACCAAACACGCGACCCGAACGCCGCACGAGCCAGACACACAGGCCGAACACGCGAACCCAACGCCGCGCGAACCGGGTGAACCACCCGGCGGCGGCGTACGTTTCAGGATCATGCGCCGACTGTTACCCGCCCTGCTGGCCGTCGCCGCCCTCTCGGCGTGTGCCATGACCGAGTCCAGCGCGATCACCGCGAAGGGGGTGAAACGCGAGGTCCCCAAGGATCCTCCCATCGCGGAGACCGTACGCGGTCTGACCTCCTTCGGGCACGCCCTGTTCGCCGCGACCGCGAAACCCGGGACCAACGCCGTCCTGTCGCCCCTGAGCATCGGCTACGCCTTCGGACTGGCGAGGGCGGGAGCCGCCGGGAGCACCGCCACCGAACTCGACGAGGTCTTCGGATTCCCCTCCGAGGGGCCGCACACCTCCCTCAACGCGCTCACCCGGCGGATCGTCACGACCGACGACCCGCCGCCCCTCCCCGACCCGGACGCGGAACGGGACGCCCAGGCGGGCGCACCCGAGCCGCCGGTCGTGGGCATCGCCAACGAGGTGTTCACCCAGGAGGGGCTGAGCGTCAAGCCCGGGTTCCTGCGCACGCTCGCGGCGCAGTACGGCACCGGCGTGCGCCAGGTGGACTTCGCCGGGAACGCCACGGAGGTCATCGACGCCTGGGCCGAGGAGCGGACCGCCGGGCGGATCAAGAAGGTGTTCGACAGGCTGCCCGCGAGGACCAAGCTGGTCATCGCCAACGCCGTCTACCTCAGGGCCGACTGGACGACGCCGTTCACCGACCCGCCTGAGGAGGGCGCCACCTTCACCCGCGCGGACGGCACGACGGCCCGCACGACCCTGATGCGCCGCGAGGGCTTCATCCCGTACGCGGAGGGGTCCGGCTGGCAGGCCGTGGAGCTGCGCTACGCCGGGGACGAGCTGGCCATGTGGGTCCTCGTGCCGCGAGCGGGCGGCTCCCCCGCCGACCTGCTCTCCCCCGACGTGATGACGCGGGTCGCCACCGGGCTCGGGGAGCGGCGGCCGGTGCGGCTCGCCATGCCCCGGTGGGACTTCTCCGCGAGCCTGGACCTGGCGGAACCGCTCGCGAGGCTGGGGCTGCGGGGGAACGACTACTCGGGGCTCGTCGACGGGGCCACGCTCGACCAGGCGGTCCACCGCGCCAACATCACCGTGGACGAGTGGGGCACCGAGGCCGCCGCCGTCACCGGTCTCATGTTCGCCATATCGGCCCCGCCCCCGCCGGAGGCCGAGGTCCGCGCCGACCACCCGTTCGCCTTCGCGATCGTCCACCGGCCGACGCTGACCCCGCTCTTCATCGGCCAGGTCGGCGACCCGTCCGCGGGCGGCTGAGCCGTCCTCCCCACGCGGTCGCGAAAGCCCCGCGCGGTCGCGAAAGCCCCGCGCGGTCACGAAAGCCCCGCGCGGTCACGAAAGCCTGGCGAAGTCGCGAAGGCCCCGCGGGGACACGAGGCTCAGACGGAGAGGGTGAGCAGGCCGTTGTCCACCACGGCCCGGCCGAAGACGCGCGCGAGCTCGGCCAGGCGGGCCAGCTCGTCGTCGGAGAGCGCGGCGTACGCGGGCAGCGCCAGCTCGTCGGTGCGGTCCTCGATCCGCTGCCTGAGCGCCGCGCCCTCCTCGCTGAGCCCGTCGCCGTCCAGCAGGCCGCGCCCGCGCAGTCCCTCCTCGGCCGCGGCCCACTCCTCCTCGGGCCAGTCGCGGCTGAACTTGAGGAACACCGTGGGGACGTGCCCGCTCGCGGCGTGCAGGACCAGCGCGTCCAGCGGGCCGACGCCCTCGGTCAGCAGGGCCGCGACGTGCCCGTCACCCCGGAACTCGCGAAGCAGCGTCTGGGCGTGCCAGAGCCGCAGGAGCGGCTCCGAGGGCCAGGGCAGCGCGGCGTGCGCGGCGAACAGCGGGCGTCCCTGGGGGTGCTCGCAGGCCCGCTCCGCGGCGCGGGCGGCGAGCTCCGTCGTCTCGGCGAGGGTCTCGATCTCGTGGATCCCGGCCCGGCGCAGGGCCGCCCCGGCGGCTTCGAGACGGGCTGCGAGCAGCTTCTCCGGCGTCGTGACCTGCCACGCGGCGGGGAGCGCACGCCGTACGAGGGCGGGGTGGAAGTTGTAGAAGGTCGCGATGACCAGCTCGGCGGAGGCGGTGCCGAAGGCGGCGGAGCGGGAGGCGAAGTAGCCCGCGCGGCTGTCGAGGCCGAGCGCGGCGTAGCGCTCGGTGGCCTCGGGCACGAAGTAGATCATCCCGTGGACGGGCTCCAGGCGGCGCCAGGATTGACGGGCCAGCCGGACGTCGGTCATTCACGCCTCCAGGGAGTCAGCGAACGGCCGGCGTCCAGGATCCCCGGCCTCGCACCGGGCGAGGCATATGTCCCTTTTCAAACCGACCAGTTGGTATCTGGAAACCTATTCCTACTCGCCAGTAGCCGTCAACGACACCTGGCCGAGGTGTCACGGTGACGGCCGCGAGCCAGGACGCACGGGCGGGGTCCGAGGGTTGCGGCTGACACGGTGTCAGCCCCTATACCTGGAGGCACCATGTTCAGTATCGGAGAGTTCTCCCAGCTCGGCCAGGTGTCGGTGCGCATGTTGCGGCACTACGACGCGATCGGCCTGCTCCGGCCCGCCCACGTCGACCCGGGCAGCGGGCACCGCTTCTACCGGGCCGACCAGCTGTCGCGGCTCAACCGCGTCATCGCCCTGAAGGACCTCGGCCTCACCCTGCGCCAGATCGGTTCGATCCTGGACGAGCGGGTCGACGCCGCGGAGCTGTACGGGATGCTGCGGCTGCGCCGCGCCGAGCTGGAGGAACGGATCGCGTCGGACACGGCCCGGCTCGTCCGGGTGGAAGTACGGCTCACGACAATCGCCAAGGAAGGTCACATGCACCCCGAAGAGGTTCTTCTCAAGTCGATCCCCTCGACGCGCGTGGCGGAGCTCAGCGCCGTCGCGGCCAGCTACGACGGCGAGGACATCGGCCCCGTCATCCAGCCGCTCTTCGCCGACCTGTGCTGTCGCGTCGGCGCCGCCGGGGTGAGGATCACCGGATACGGCATCGCCCGGTACGAGCCCGAGGCCGACGGCCGGGTGACCATACGCGCGGGGCTGGAGGTCGACGCGGAGACGGGCGGCGACCACGACTTCGCGGTCGTGGACCTGCCGGAGATCGAGCAGGCCGCCACCATCATCCACCGAGGCTCGATGGAGGAGGTGGGACCGACGTTCCAGACGCTGGCCCACTGGATCGACGAGCACGGCTACCGCGGCGTCGGGCTGGCCAGGGAGGTGTCCATCGACTGCCCCGAGGGCGACTACGACAACTGGGTGACCGAACTGCAGATGACGGTCACCCGGGCGTGACCGTCCCGCGGCGGCGACACCACGGCCCACGTCCGCACGAACGCGACCCCCGCACCGCCGCGTCCACCCAAACACCAACACCGCGATGACCACGGAAAACCGTCATGAGGACGGCGACGCCACGTTCACGCGAACACGGTCACCGCGATGACCACGGACGCCGGTCGCGCGGGGTGGCCGCCGTCCGCGGGTGGTGCCACGCGTCCGTGGTGACCAGGTCGCCGAGGCGGCGGACGTTCTGCTGGAGCTTGCGCCTGAGCATGCGTTCGAGCAGGGGAGCGCGCAGCCGCAGCAGGCCGGGGAGCCTGAGCCGGAACCACATGGTCACCCGGCACCGGTCGTCGTCCAGGGGCACGACCGACCTGCCGCCCTCGACGTCGATCCCCGACGTCCCCCGCCAGAGGAACTCCCTCCCGGGCACCACCGAGGTCACCAGGCCGCTGATGTAGAAGCCGCGTCCGGCGAAGCGCAGGGCCTCGTCGGTGGTGGTGCCCGGGACGACGAGGCCCGGCGGGTCGGGCGCCATCGTGGTCACGCCCGCGCGCCACCGGGGATCCTGGCCGAAGTCGGCGACGATCCGCCAGATCTCGGCCGCGGGACGGTCTATGTCGATCGACACCCTCAGATCGATCACAGCTCGTACACGATCCCCGTCAGCCGCTCGGACTCCGCCCACAGGCGGGCCTGGGCGGCGGCGTCGTGCGAGGCGGGGCTGGAACGGACGAGTACCGGGTGGCCGCGCAGCCCGCCCGGTCCCGACGGGCCGTAGTACTCGCCGCCGCGGGCGCCGGGGTCGACGGCCGCGCGCAGGGCCGGCAGCGCGCCCATCCGCGGGGGCTGCAGGAACAACGGGCCCACGGCGGCCATGAGGGCCCGCTGCGTCCGTGGCATGTGGCGGTTGAGCTCGGTGACGGACACCCCCGGGTGGGCGGCCAGCGCGACCGTCCCCGCCCCGGCGGCGGCGAGCCTCCGCTGGAGCTCGTACGTGAACATCAGGTTCGCGAGCTTGGAGCGGCCGTAGGCGGCGGAGGCGTTGTAGGAGTGCTCGGACGGCGGGGTGTCGAGGTCGAGCGTGGCCCGCAGGTGGGCGATGCTCGCGACGGTGACGACCCGGGAGCCGGGGACCGGCAGGAGGCGGTCGAGGAGCAGGCCGGTGAGGGCGAAGTGACCGAGGTGGTTGGTGCCGAACTGCAGCTCGAAGCCCTCCGCGGTACGGCCGAACGGCGGGAACATCACCCCGGCGTTGTTCACCAGGAGATCCAGCCGCTCGTGGCGGTCGCGGAACTCCCCCGCGGCCTTGCGTACCGACTCCAGGGACGCCAGGTCGAGGTGGAGCACCTCGATCTCCGCGCCGGGGGCGGCCTCCGCGCGGACGCGGTCCGCCGCTCCGGCCGCCTTGCCGGTGTCGCGAGAGGCGATCACCACGGTCGCCCCGCGCGCGGCGAACACCCGGGCGGTCTCCAGGCCGAGACCGGTGTTGGCACCGGTGACCAGCACGACCCGCCCCGACTGGTCGGGAACGTCGGCCTCGGTCCAGCGGTTACCGGCCATCGACCCGCTCTTTCCTATTAAGCGAAATTAGTCGACAAACCATACCCAATCTGCATTTGTCATGAATGTTAACTAAAAGGGGTTTTTAAGGACGGCCCCGCACCGGCCGTGCGCGGTGACCCGCGATCACGGCCGGTCGGAGCCTGTCAGGGTCGGTGATCCGGGATCACCCCTTGCCGGAGTCCTCCGAGCCCTCGGAGGCGGGCTCGGACTCGGACTCGGGAACGCGGATGGTGATGCCGCCGGGCACGACCTTGGCCTTGAGCTCGGTGACGGTGCCCTTGGCGCCGCCGTCCAGCTCGTAGGTCATCGGGGTGGCGAACGTGGCGGTCACCTTACGCGCCCGGGACATCCGGACGAACGGCGACTCGTCGGACCGCCCCACGCTCATCCGGCCGAGCACGCGGGCCCACTGGATCGGCCCCGTCGCGGTCGTCACGCCGATCTCCAGCCATCCGTCGTCGGGACGCGCGTCGTCGAACGCCTCGATGCCGCCGGTGATGGTGCCGACGTTGCCCAGCAGCAGGCAGCTCGCCTCGCCCTCGAACCACGTCACATCGTCGATCTTGACCTCCATGCGCACGAGCTCCCCCCGGACGTGGCGCAGCCCCGTCCAGACGTACGCCACGCGCCCCAGGCGGTCCTTCAGCCCCCGGTCGGCGTCCTCGATCATCGCCGCGTCGAACCCGACCCCGGCCATGACGGCGAAGTGCTCCCCGTTCACCTTCCCGAGGTCCAGTTTCCGGCTCTCGCCGTGGAAGGCGATGTGCACGGCCTTGGGCAGGTCCTCGGGGATGCCCAGGTTCTGCGCGAAGAGGTTGGCCGTCCCCGCGGGGAGGATGCCGACCGGGACGCCGGAGCCCGCGAGCGTGTCCACGCAGCGCTGCACCATGCCGTCGCCGCCCCACACCAGGACCAGGTCGGCCCCTTCCTTCAACGCCTTCTTCGCCTTCTTCGGCGCCTTCTTGCTCTTGGGCACCTCGTACCAGAGCAACTCGCCGACGCCCTCGTCGGCGAGGAGCCTGCGCAGCTCGTCGAGCCCTCCACCGAACGTCTTCTTCTGGTGGGCGATCACCGCGACCGTGCCGACCTTCTGCTTCCGGGGCAGCATCTGACCTCCTGATAACACCACGTCGGATACGTCGAACAGCACCGCGTCGGATGTGTCAACGGCTGCCCCCACCCCGGAGCGGCAAACGTCGTCCCTCGCCCGGAGAACGGGCGCCCGCCACCGCGCGCGCCCAGCTCGTGCCCTGTTTCCCCCGTTTGCCGGGCGCTTATCCAGTTCGGCCAATCGGTGATGATCGGATCCCGGGAGTCACTATCGTCACACCCATGGAGCAACTGGCGTTCGCCTCGACCACCCTGGTCAACTTCAAGGACGGGACCTACCGCTGGGTGGACGTGAAGCACTTCCGTCTCGCCACCCCGCAGGACGACGAACCGCTGCTCACCGCGCTGCTCTCCCACCAGCTGTACCGGGACGACTATCTGGGCGCCGACTCCCGGAAGGACGGCGGCCCGGTGCACGGCCCCTACCGCCTCGACGCGCTCTCCCCCGCCTCGTTCGAGGAGGTCGACCAGGAGGCCGCCCGCGCCACGATCCACACCTGGGCCGGAAGGTACGCCGACCTCCCCGAGACGATCGCCCACGACCTGGAGGCCGAGGTCTACCCTCTGATCCGCGCGGCCACCTCCCGCTACCGCCTCCGCGACCTCGACGAGGCGTCCCGCGACGACGACCTGGGCTGGATCCTCGGCGAGTTCCACGAACTCATCCTGATCGACCGGAACCGGGACTCCCTGGCCGTCATCGTCGCCTCCGACGACTGACCCGCCCCGGCCCTACCTGTCATCCTTTCCCCATGCCGTTCCTGCTCACCGCTCCGCCCGGTACCGGCAAGACCACCGTCGTCCGCCGCCTGGTCGGACTGCTCCAGGCGGAAGGAGTGCCGGTCGGCGGCTTTGTCACCCATGAGATGCGGGAACACGGTCGGCGGGTCGGATTCACGGTCGAGGAGATCGGCGGGTCGTCGGCGGTCATGGCGCATGTCTCGTGGACCTCCGGCCCTCGAATCGGCCGCTACCGCGTCGACCTGGCAGCCTTCGAGCGCGTCGCCCTGCCCGCCGTGGGTCGCGCCATGGGCGGGGCGGGTGCGGTCATCGTCATCGACGAACTCGGCCCGATGGAGCTGATGTCCCCGACGTTCGTCACCAGGCTCGACACGCTTTTCAGCGTGGGCACCCCGCTTCTCGCCACGGTTCACCAGGGCGCCCACCTGGTGACCGACGCGTTGAAAGCCCGTCCCGACGTCGAGCTGATAGCGGTGACAGTGGAGAACCGCGACCAGTTGCCCGCGAGTCTCAGCCGGTCACTCGTGGACTGCGGCCACTTGTGAGCGCGGACGATTCGGTGGCCCTCAGCAACTCGTCGACCTCTCGAACCTCCTTGGCGTCGGCACAAGAACCCAGCACCCGCCGCGCGTCCACGATACGGGTGTGCTTCTCGGCGGAACGGGTGTGCTCGTTGCGCGCGAGCGCGGAGGTCATTCGGGCAGTGGCCTGCTCGACCTCGCCGAGTTTGGCGTGGGCCAGGGCGAAATTGGCGTCCAGCGTCACCTGGTAACGCCGGAACGCCGCCGAGGTCCGCACTTCGAGGCGGGTCAGGACACGCAGCGCCTCGGGATCACCGAACTCGGCCAGGACGATGGCCGCCTGGCGATCGACGAACGAGCCATCGGTAACGCCCAGCCATGCCGACGGAGTCTCGTGTCCGGTACGCCCGGCCAGGACATGCGCGTGTTCCAGCGCGCCGAGCGCTCGGTCACGATCGTGGGCGGCGGCCTGGGCGTGGGCCTCGTACACCGCGACGTAACACTGGGCGGCGACGGACAGCGGCAAGCTCCCAAGCTGCCTGAGAACGGAGACGGCCAGCGCGTCGTGGCCGTCGCGGGCGTGCATGTACGCCACTCCGCACATCGCGAAAACGTAGAGATCCTGCGCACCGGCCTGGGCGGCCAGTTCGGCCGAACAGCGATACCACTCGATGGCCTGCGTCCGCTCGCCCTGGTCGAATGCCTGGTATGCCACCAGATGGCAGGTGTCGGCCGCGATTTCGGCGAGCTCGGCCCGGAGCCGCGAGGGACGGTCGGTGAGCCGCCAGAAATTCGCCAGGCCACGAGCATGGCGAGTCGTGGCGGGCAGCAGGCGGAGAGAGCCTTGCCGACGGTCGAGCCAGCGAAAGCCCTCGGTCTGGGCTCGAAGCTGGTCCAGGAGATCGTCGGTCAATTCCGGCAGGGGTGCCACTCGCCGGTCGGGCCAGCCATGGATCAACGGCGGGGCCAGGATGCCGGCCAGAGTGGCGCCGCTCAGCATCAGGAATTCGCTCCTGCGCACGTTGTCCGCCTCCTCCCGGGCCATCTGAACCGCTCTGGTTTCCACGGTCTCGCAGACGGCGGACGATGGCGAGCCGGGGTTCGCATAGCCGGCGGGCGCATACGACGCGTGCGAGGAAAACGAGTCACCTGCGCTGGCAGCCGCTGGTTGCCCGTCAGGCAGCGTGAACCACAGGAGGGCGGGCGGCAGGCCGAGAAGCCTGGCCCGGGCGGTCAGCCGGGTGAGATCCTGAACGGGCCTTCCCGACTCGATACGGCTCAGCTGTGTCTGGCTGAGGTGCAACCAGGCAGCCACGCGTTCCTGGGAAAGAGATCGCTCGTGCCAGGGATGGAGCCGGTAGGCGCGAATGATCTGCCCGATATGACGGGCCTTGATTCCTTCCTGTAGTCGGGCGTCGGCCCAAAAATCCGATGGCACGGACGGTGGCCCGACGAATGGCCCGAGTCTTCGACGTTGGCATGGACCGCAATGAACCTCGGGGTTGTCACCGGCCAGGCGTGTACCGCACACCGCGCACGATCGAAGGGGTCGGCGTGTCGTCATGGCTCGTCTCACTCAGCCCTCGCGCTTCGTCTACGAACCGAGTGTAAAACGCCCCGTACAGGGCGTGACCGCTTATGCGCGGGACGCATAAAAGGCTCCATGCGCAAAGCGGCATAGCGCTGCCGGGGCCGCGAACAGCAACGTCTGTTGGCGGGAACCAACGTCGATCCGACGTCAACCGGCCACACATGCGCCTTCTTCGGCACGCCGGTGTCGTCTCACAGCCGAGACAGGTACGGAATCGCGCCTGCCCTGGCAACGTCCATCAGGAGCACCGATGACAACCTTGGTCACTCGACGGCACTATGCGGAGCTGGCCGTACATCCCATCTCGCCGTCGTTCGCCCGGTCCCACGTCGAGCGAACGCTGGCCCGCTGGGGCCGCGAGGAACTCACCGAAATCGCCCAGCTCATCATTTCGGAACTGGTGACGAACGCCATCAAGGCCACAGGCGACTTCGGTGAAACCGGTGAGGACGACATCGAGAAGTACGCCATGCACAGCGGCCCATCCGAGTACGTCTGGATCGGCCTGTACGAGACCAAGGGGCACGTGGTGCTGGAGGTATGGGATTCCAGCCGTACGCCTCCGAAGCTGACCGATGCCGATCCCGACGATCTCGGCGGACGCGGACTGCGACTCGTCAACGATCTGGCCGTCGCCTGGGGGCATCGCTGGCCCAAATCCGGCGGCAAGATCGTCTGGGCGGCCCTGAGATGAGATTCCGACATCCGGGGGCACGGCAGATCATGTCCTCGCAGCGCGCCCGTCAAAACATCGCTACCAGGTTTGACGAGTCCCGCAGGCACATCCGAACGCTCCCGGCACAACCATCGTGGGCGATTCCGAGACCGCCCAGCCCGTAAGGCGACCTGAGCGAAGCGAAGCCCGGGGGCCGTGGGGGCGGAGCCCCCACACCGGGGGCCCAGGGGGCGTCCCCCCGAGGAAACGACGAAGGGGCCCGCCGGGAGCAGGCCTTCAAGCCTGCGAACAGCGGACCCCAGTCACCGAAGTGGAGCTATGGGGATTCGAACCCCAGACCTCCTCCATGCCATGGAGGCGCGCTACCAGCTGCGCCATAGCCCCTTGCGATGCAGATGAAATCCTAACCGATTCGGGACAGTCCTCGCGCCCTCATTCCGGTCACGAGCGCGACGGCCGCGGAGCCCACGGCGCTCGCGGTGATGATGCCGAAGGAGATCACGTACGCGTCGCGGGAGGGGACGGAGGTGCCGGAGATGGTGATGGAGGTGAGGAGGGCCGAGGTCGCGGCGCCGGAGATGCTGCCGCCGATGGAGCGGACCAGGGAGTTGATGCCGCTGGCGATGCCGCTCTGGTCCATGGGCACGTGCTGCACGGCGAGCGCCCCCAGCGCGGCGTAGCCGATGCCGAACCCCAGCCCCTGCACGGCGTTGGAGCCGATCAGGTGGAGCACCGAGTCGTTGAAGAGGGTGAACCAGCCGAATCCGGCCGCGCACAGGCCCGCGCCGAGGGCGAGGGAGTAGGCGGGGCCGAGGCGGGCGGAGAGGCGGCCCGCGGTGAAGGAGGCGAGCAGCGTGGTCACGGTGCTGGGCAGGGCGTAGAGGCCGACGTCGAGGACCGACCCGCCGAAGCCGTACCCGGCGGACGGGGGCGTCTGGACGAAGCTGGAGATCAGGGCGAAGAAGCCGAACATGGCGAAGCCCAGGAGCATCGAGGCCAGGTTGGCGGGCAGGGACTGGCGGCCGACGAGCAGGTGCAGCCGGACCATCGGCGCCCGGAGGCGCATCTGGCTGACGACCCATACGGCGCAGAACACGGCCGCGCCCGCGAACAGCCCGACGACGGTTCCCGAGCCCCAGCCCCAGTCGTTGCCCTTGGAGATCGCCAGCAGCAGGCAGACGAGCCAGATCGACAGCAGCGCCGCGCCGACGAGGTCGGGGCGGCCACCGGCGCCGTTCCCGCCGTCGCGGGCGCTGAGCGCGATGAGGACGATCGCGGCCACGCCGAGTCCCGCGGTGATCCAGAAGACGGGGTGGTGGCTGGGGGTGCGGTCGGCGATCAGGCCGGTGACGATCATGCCGAGGCTGCCGCCGACGCCCATGGTGGCGCTGACCACCCCGATGGCCGTCATCACCCTGGCGGGCGGGAAACCGTCCTTGATCATGCCGATGGCCAGCGGGATCAGCGCGGCCGACGCGCCCTGCAGGGCCCGCCCGGCGATCAGCACGGGAAGGGTGTCGGACAGCGCGCAGACGATCGAGCCCAGGACGAGCAGGCCGACGGTGAACAGGATCATCCGCTTCTTGCCGTACATGTCGCCCAGGCGCGAAAGCAGTGGCGTGGCCACCGCGGCGGCGAGCAGCGAGGCGGTGAAGACCCAGGTGACCTCGGCCACCGACGCGCCGAAGGTGACCATCAGCCGGGGCAGCAGCGGGATGACCACCGTCTGCTGGACGGACACGACCATCCCGGCCATGGAGAGCGCCACCAGGGTGAGCCAGAGATGTCTGCCCTGCCGCGTGGTATCCGTTTCGGCAAGGGTCGTTCCCGTCACTGCCCGCTCCTCCGCTGTCTCCGCCGCCGGCTTCCGCCCTCGCATGGTAGAGGGTGGCTGTAAACAACCGTTTACCGGGTCGTGTCACATCGGGGTGCCGTGATACGTCTGTCCTCCTATGGCCGTCGAGCGTTTCGAAGAGCACCGCGACCTGCTCACCGGGGTCGCCTACCGGATCCTGGGCAGCGTGACCGACGCCGAGGACGTCGTCCAGGAGGCGTGGCTGCGCTGGTCGGGGGTGGACGTCTCCCGGGTCGACGACGACCGGTCGTACCTGGTCAAGGTCGTGACGCGGCTCGCCATCGACCGGCTGCGGTGGGTGAAGGCCCGGCGGGAGGCCTACGTCGGGTCGTGGCTGCCGGAGCTGGTCGTCACCCCGGACGTGGCCGAGCACGCCGAGCTGGCCGACTCGGTGGAGCTGGCGCTGCTCGTGCTGCTGGAGACCCTGTCACCGCTGGAGCGCGCGGTGTTCGTGCTGCGGGAGGCGTTCGGCATGCCGTACGCGGAGATCGGCGAGATGATCGAGCGCAGCGAGGCGGCGACCCGGCAGCTCGCCCGGCGCGGCAGGGAGCACGTCCAGGAGGGCAGGCCGAGGTTCGAGGTCGACCGGGGCGTGCGGCGCAGGCTCACCGAGCGGTTCGCCGAGGCGGCCGTGGGCGGCGACCTGGGGGCGCTGACCGCGCTGCTCGCCGAGGACGCGTCGCTGGTCAGCGACGGCGGCGGCAAGGCCAAGGCCCCGCTGCGGGTCATCACCGGCGCGCGTAAGGTGGCGCGCTTCCTGACCTCGATCGCGACCGGGGACCGCCTGCGGGCCTTCATGGAGAGCATCGGCGCCGGACCGGTCTCCGGCTTCGGCGACGAACCGGTTCCCGGCTCCGGCGCCGGACCGGTTCCCGGCTTCGGCGACGGCCCCGTCTCCGGCTTCGGCGTGGAGATCGCGGAGGTGAACGGCGGGCCGGCCGTGCTGGTGACGGCGCAGGGGCGGCCGGTCACCGTGTTCTCCCTGGTCGTCGAGGACGGTCTGATCACGACCGTCTTCCTGGTGGCGAACCCGGAGAAGCTCGCCCATCTCTGATGTCCGGTGGATGTCACGAACGGCACCCTCCGATCCGTCGTACGGGCATGACACGAGAGACGCGAGACATCGGCGGCAACGGCAGCGGCATCACCATCGTCGGCGGCGGGCTCGCCGGCCTCACCGCGGCCATCGCGTGCGCCGAGGGCGGCGCACGGGTCACCCTCCACGAGGCGCACCGGGAGCTGGGCGGCCGGGCCAGGAGCACCGCCGCGCCGTACGTCGCCAACGAGGGCACCCACGTCTTCTACTCCGACGGCGAGCCGTGGCGCTGGCTGGCGGCCAGGGGGCTGGTCCGGCCGTACACCGGGCTCACGCCGGGCATGCTCGCCAGGAGCAGGTTCCGCCACGGCGGCCGGCTGTCGGGCATGCCGCCCTGGTCGCTGCTGCGGGCGCTCGCCAGGCGGCGGCTGCGGGCGCCGGTGGACGAGGACTTCGGGACCTGGGCCACCCGCCGTTTCGGCGAGGAGGGCATGCGGGCCCTTTCCGGGCTGGTCGGCGTGATCACCTACGACGCCGACCCCGGGCGGCTGTCGGCGGCGTTCGTCTGGGAGCGCGCGCTGCGGGCGGCGGCGCCGGGGTATCCGGCGCCGCGCTACGTCACCGGCGGCTGGGGGCGGGTGATCGACCGGATGGCCGTCCACGCGCGCGGCCTGGGCGTGCGGATCGAGACCGGCTCGCGGGTGGACCACCTGCCCGAGGACGCCCCGGTGATCGTGGCGACCTCGCTGGACGCCGCCAGGACGCTGCTCGGCGACGGGTCGCTGCGCGGGGAGAGCGGGAAGGCCGTCCTGCTCGACCTCGGCCTGCGCGCGGGCGCCGGGGATCTCTTCCTCGTCTCCGACCTGGACGAGGGAGGCTTCCTGGAGCGGTACAGCCTGCCGGACCCCTCGCTCGCCCCGGACGGGCACAGCCTCTGCCAGCTGCAGATGCCGGTCAGGCCGGGCGAGGTGAAGGCGGAGGCGATCTCCCGGCTGGAGCGGGTGGCCGATCTCGGGCTTCCCGAGTGGCGGGAGCGGACGGTCTGGCGGCGGGAGGCCACGTGCTACGGCCGCACCGGCGCCCTGGACCTGCCGGGGACCACCTGGCGGGACCGGCCCGCGATCGACCGGGGGAACGGCGTCTGGCTGGTCGGCGACGCGGTGGCGGCCCCCGGCCTGCTCAGCGAGGTCTCCTCGCACAGCGCCCTGATCGCGGCGGAGGCCGCCCTGCGGGCCGTCTCGGGGGCGGGCCGCTCGACGCGACGCCTGAGCGCGTGACCTGCTGACCGGCCGGTTCCCGGGGGGCCGCGCCGGGCATCGGAACACGGGTGACCTCGATGTACCGCCGCGGCTCGCGCCGCCCCCGCGAGGACGCGAGCCGTGCGGTCACGGTGAGGTCAGCGCGCGAGGGCCCGCTCGTCCTCCAGGTAGCCCGGACGGCCCGCGTACCAGCCCGCCACGAGCTGGACGGCGACCACCGCGAACAGCAGCAGGAACGGCAGCGTCCAGCCACCGGTCGACTCGTGCATGACACCGACGAGCAGGGGTCCGGCACCCGCGATGAGGTATCCGGTGCTCTGCCCGAAGGCCGACAGCGCGGCCGTCGCCTCGGGGGTGCGGGTGCGCATGGCGAGCATGGTCAGCGCGAGCGGGAACGACCCCATGCCGACGCCGACCAGACCGGCGAAGGCCCAGGCCAGGGCCGAGGGGGCGAGCCAGAGCCCGAGGAAGCCCACCGTGTAGAAGAAGACGAAGGCGGCCACCACGGGCCTCTGGTCGGAGAACCTCGACGCGATCGAGGGCACGACGAGCGAGACCGGGATGCCGATCGCGGTGAAGACGCCCAGCACCAGGCCCGCCTGCGAGGTGGTGTAGCCGCCGTCGGTGAGGATCTTCGGCAGGAAGCCGAACATGATGTAGGCGACCATGCTCTGGGTGCCGAAGTAGGCGGCGACCGCCCAGGCCATCCTGCTGCGGAGCAGGGCGCGGGCACCCGTTCCCCCGCTCGCTCCGTGCCGCTCCGGCTCACTGCGCGAGAGCGCAAGCCACGGAATGGCGGCGACGGCGGCGAACGCCCCCCACACCCCGAGGGCGACATGCCAGTTGCCGTCGGTGGCCCGCTGGATGGGCACGGTCGCGGCGGCCGCGAGCATCGTGCCCACCGCGAGGGCGGTGGTGTAGACGGTGGTCATGGTCCCGGCCCGGCCGGGGAAGTGGCGCTTGATCAGGCTGGGGATGAGCACGTTGCCCACCGCGCCGCCCGACAGCGCCAGGGCGCTGCTGTAGAGGAAGACCTCGGCCGAGCCCACCATCGACCGGATGAGCAGGCCCGCGCCGAGGACGAGGAGGGCGAGGAGCAGAAGGCGGTGCTCCCCGACCTGCCTGGACAGCGCGGGGGTCACCGCGCCGACCGAGGCGAAGATGAGCACGGGGAGCGTGGTGAGCAGCCCTGCCCCGACGGCGGTCATGCCGAGGCCGGAGGTGATCTGGTCGAGAACCGGCCCGACGCTCGTGACGGCGGTGCGCAGGTTCAGCGCCGCGAGAACGATTCCCAGCACGAGCAACCAGGCGAGGGAGCCCGTCGTTCCACCGGTGCGGCCCCTGGTCTGATGGGTGAGCACGCTCATGCTGGTTCCAGTCCTCCTCAGTGGTTTCATCCAATCGTAGGATGATTGGCTGACCCCGACTGTAACAGGAGTGAAACCTTGATTTGTTCCTGACCGGACGTGCCGAGCCGCGACACGGCGAATCGCTGACAGCATGAAAGCCGGGCCACGTCCCTCTTTACAGAACGTGACCCGGCTCTCTCACGCACCGGTGCGGCTCTCCGGCCTCCGAATGCCCGGAATCCCGGACGGTTCGGGCACCGGACACCTGGATGGCGACACCGGGCGCGCCTGCGTCGGGCACGCGGCCCGGAAGCGTCCGGCACCGGACGCGCACCCAGGCCGATCTTCCGCCGCCCGGTCAGGGCGGCGGGGCCTCGGGTGCGCGGCTCCGGCGGGCGTACGTCGTCAGATGCGCGGTCCCGGGGTGGGCGGCGGCTCCTCGCCGAGCCCGCGACCGGCCGGGGGCAGCGGCGTGCCACCGGGCGGGGGCAGCGACGGGTCCGCCGGGTAGGGCTGGCCCACCGTACGCGGAGGAGCGGGCTCGTCGAGCCCGTACCCGCCTCCCGTGCCGGTGCCGCCGTGCTCGCCCGGCCTCTGGTCACCGGCGTCACCGGTGCCGCCGGTGGCGGCGTCGCCGTGCTGGTGCGGGCCGGGCACGTCGCCGCGCCACGCGCCGGTCTCGTCGCCGCGCGACTCGATGAACGTCTTGAAACGCTCCATGTCGCCGCGGACGCGCAGACGGACGAGCTGCAGCCAGTCGCCGACGGTCTCGACGACGCCCTCGGGGTCGTACTCCATCTGCAACGTGACCCGGGTGGTGTCGGGGCCGAGGTGGTGGAAGGTCACCACGCCCGCCTGGTGCGGCCGCTCGACCGACTTCCAGGCCACCCGCTCGTCGGGGTGCTGCTCGGTGATCTCCGCCTCGAACTCCCGGCGGACCCCCGCGATCTCGACGACCCACGCCGTGCGCGTATCGCTCAACTGCTTGATCGACTCGACGCCTTCCATGAACTCGGGAAAGCTCTCGAACTGGGTCCACTGGTTGTACGCGGTCCGGATCGGAACGTTGACGTCGACGGACTGTTCAATCGAGCTCATGACCGTGCCTCCCTGTGTGGTTTGGTCGGTTCGGGAGGCACCCATGCCCGGTGAGGTGCGGGCCTAACTAGCGGCGCCGCAAAAGCCAGTAAAGCCCCAGGACAGGAAGCACAAGCGGGATGAACAGGTATCCACTTCCGTAACCCGACCAAACCGTGGCACGCGGGAAGGCCTCGGGGTCGGCCATGCTGAGCGTTCCCACGATGAGCACCCCGGCCAGCTCGACCCCGCAGGCGGCGAGCGCCAGGGTCCTGTTCCCCCTGGCCAGAGCCACGGTGAGCACGACGTAGACGGCCGCGGCGAACGCCGACAGCGAGTAGGCCAGCGGGGCCTCGTGGAACCGGGTGGCGATCTGCACGGCGGCGCGGGCCCCCGCCGCGAGGGCGAACACCCCGTAGACCGCCACCAGCGCGCGTCCCGGGCCGGTACCGATCGCCGGCTCGCTCACGGCAGGCCCTGCCAGACCTGGAGCATCCGCCCGACCATCCCGGGGATCGCGAAGCCCGCCACCGCGATCACCGCGGGACCCCAGCGCGAGCGCTCGCCGTGCCCCCAGAACGCCGCCACCGGCGGGATCACCAGGCTGCCCGCCAGGTAGCCGATGAGTGTGGCCGTCTCCGCGGGCCCCTCGCCCCTCACCAGCGCGGCGACCACGAACCCGGCCTGGACGAGCAGGCCGAGCTCCAGCACCGCGAGCGCGACGAGGAGCGTTCTTCCCATCGCCCTGTTCCTCATCGTGGTGACGAGGCCGAAGATCCCGATCAACAGAGAGAACAGGATCAGGCCGGTCGCGAGCGGGCCGATCATCGAGACCCCCGGACATCGAGAAGCATGGGCAGCAGGGTACTGCCCGGCCCCCTCGCCCCTCGCGCCGCGCCACGTACTCTGGGACCGTGGAGAGGATCCTGGTCAGCGCCTGCCTGATGGGGCGGAAGGTCCGTTACGACGGGGCCGCCAAGACCAGCGGCGACGCGCTGCTGGCCACGTGGCGGAGGGAGGGGCGGCTCGTCCCGTTCTGCCCCGAGGTCGAGGGCGGCCTGCCCGTTCCGCGCCCGGCCGCGGAGATCGAGGGCGGAGCCGGGGGCGAGGCGGTCCTGGACGGGACGGCCCGGGTGCTGACCGCCGGGGGCGCCGACGTCACGGAGGCCTTCCTCATCGGCGCGCGGGCGGCGCTCGACGCGGCGCGGGCCCACGGTGTGAGGGTGGCGATCCTGAAGGAGGGCAGCCCCTCCTGCGGCAGCCTGACCGTCTACGACGGTACCTTCGGCGGCCGGCGGGTGCCCGGCTACGGGGTCACCACGGCCCTGCTGGAACGGCACGGCGTCGCGGTCTTCGGCGAGGAGCGCGTCGCCGAGGCCGCCGCGCGACTCCGCGACCTCGGCGGACTCGGCGGACCCGGCGGACCCGGCGGACCCGGCGGACTCGGCGGACTCGGCGATCTAGGGGACCTCGGCGGCCTGGGCGGACTCGGCGACCTCGGCGGACCCCGCGACCTCGGCGGCCTCTAGTACTCCCACAGGTCGGTGCGGTTCTCCCCGCCGATGCAGAAGACCGCCGAGCCGTGCTGTCCCTGGACGAGGTCGACCCTGATCCAGCCGGTGGCCGAGGCGACCTTGGCCTCGTAGCCCGCGTTGGGGGCGGCGGCGATGAGGCGGCACACGCCGTCCTCGATGGCGAACGAGACCGAACCGCCCTTGACGTTCACCACGCGCAGGTTCTCGGTGGAGATCGACTGCGTTCGGGTGGCCGTCGCCCTGGGCGCGGCGGACGAGGAGGAGGCGGGGGCGGCCCGGGTCGCGGCGGGCCCGGACGGGGACCGGGAGGGGGACGCCGACGGCCCGGGTCGGGAGAGCC
This sequence comes from Streptosporangium sp. NPDC002524, assembly GCF_040295985.1. NCBI lineage: Bacteria > Bacillati > Actinomycetota > Actinomycetes > Streptosporangiales > Streptosporangiaceae > Streptosporangium > Streptosporangium sp. NPDC002524. The sequence goes on from NZ_JBEOWK010000021.1 coordinate 94,352, forward strand.
CGGTCTCCCGCGTGCGTACCGGCGTCGCGGCGGTCCTCGACGGGGAGCGGTCCGGCCGCGGCCCGGCGGTGTCCCGCGCGGGCGGGGTGAGGCGGGGCGCCGGGGTCCGGCCGGGCGCGGCGGAGGAGGCGGCCGGAGTGCCGACGACCTGCGGCCCGGTGGGCGCTCCCTGCGGGAACGCCGAGTCTCCCGTACGGCCGATGGCGGCGTTGAGCGGTTCGACGCTCGCGTCGTCGAAGACCTCGCTGCGGAGCACGTCCCGGACACCGAACCAGGCGACCGAGATCGCCAGGACGGTGGCCCCGCACCACACCGCTATGAATCCCAGCGTCTGCCGCATGTCGTGAATTATTACGCCATATGTCTCATTGTTCACTACCGTTACATGGCATGGCGACGGTTCTGGTGGTCGAAGACGACGAGTACGTACGATCCGCGATCATTCAGGAACTCAGCAGGCGCCAGCACGCCGTGCGCAGCGCGGGGCGCGCCCTCGACGCGCTGAGGGAGATCACCCAGAACCCCCCGGACGCGGTGGTCCTCGACCTCGGGCTGCCCGACCTGGACGGGGCGGAGGCGCTCAAGATGGTCCGCAGCGTCTCCAGCGTGCCGGTCATCGTGGCCACGGCCAGGGACAACGAGGCGGAGATCGTCCGCCTGCTCCAGGCGGGGGCCGACGACTATCTGGTCAAACCGTTCTCCGGCGACCACCTGAACGCCCGCCTGGACGCCGTGCTGCGCCGGGCGCGGAGCGCGTCCCCGCCCTCGGTCCTGTGCGTCGGCGCGCTGTCGGTGGACCTCAACCGGCGTGAGGCCGGGCTGGACGGCGCCCCGCTCACCCTCACCAGGCGCGAGTTCGACCTCCTCGCCTACCTCGCCGCCCGCGCCGACCGGGTGGTCTCCCGCAAGGAGCTGCTCACCGAGGTGTGGCAGCAGTCCTACGGGGACGACCAGACGATCGACGTCCACCTGTCCTGGCTGCGGCGCAAACTCGGCGAGAGCGCGTCCTCCCCCCGCTACCTGCACACCGTACGCGGCGTGGGGGTCATGCTGATCACGCCGCCGTGAGGCGGACCCTCGCCCTGCTCACCGTCGCGGGAACCTCGATGGTCGCCCTGGCCTTCCTGATACCGCTCGGGCTCATCGTCAGGGAGATCGCCCACGGCCGGGCCATGGCCGAGGCGGAGCGGCAGGCGTCGGCGCTCGTCCCGGTGCTGGCCATCACCGTCGACCCGGACCGGCTGACCCACGCGCTGCTCAGCACGGGCGCGCGAGACCGGATCGCGGTCCACCTGCCCGGCGGCGGCTCGGCCGGCACCGTCAGGGCCCCCGCCGAGACCGTGGCCGCGGCCTCCCGCCTCACCCGGGCCATCACCACGGAGATGGACACCGGCTACCTCCTGCTGCGCCCGGTCGCCCTGGACGGCGGCAGGACCGTGGTCATCGAGATCTTCATCCCGTCGGCGGACCTCACCCGGGGCGTCGCCTCGTCGTGGGCGGTGCTGAGCGGGGTGGCGGCGGTGCTCGTCGCCGGATCGCTGCTGGTCGGCGACCGGCTGGGGGTGCGCGTGGTGCGCTCGGCCCGGCGGCTGGGCCGGGCGGCGAGCGCCCTGGGCGCCGGGGACCTCAGCGTCCGCATCGAGCCCGAGGGCCCGCCCGAGCTGGTCGCGGCCGGCGAGGCGTTCAACAGCATGGCCGACCGCGTGGTCCAGCTGCTCGCCGCCGAACGGGAGATGGCCGCCGACCTGTCGCACCGCCTGCGCACCCCGCTCACCGCGCTCCGGCTCAGCCTGGACCACCTGGGACCCGAGGCCGAGCAGAGCAGGAGCGCGCTGGGCCGCCTGGAGGCCGAGGTGGACCAGATCATCGCGGCGGCCAGGCAGCCCTCCCGCGCGCCGGAACTCGTCCACTGCGACGCCGCCGAGGTGCTGCGCGAACGGCTGACCTTCTGGTCCGCGCTGGCCGAGGACCAGCGGCGCCCCTGGGAGCTGATCGGCGCCTCGGCGTCCGTGCGGGTGCCGGTCGCGGCCACCGAGCTCAGCGCCGTGCTGGACGCCCTGCTCGGCAACGTCTTCCGGCACACCCCCGAGGGCACGGCGTTCACGGTGACCCTGCACCAGGGCGCGGGCACCGTCGGCATGCTGATCGCCGACGCCGGTCCGGGCATCCCCGACCCCGAGGCGGCGCTGCGGCGCGGGGCGAGCGGCGCGGGGTCCACCGGGCTCGGCCTGGACATCGCCCGCAGGCTCGCCGAGTCCTCGGGCGGCACGCTGCGGATCGACTCCTCCTCCCTCGGCGGCGCCAGGGTCCAGCTCTGGTTCCGCACCGACCGGCACGACCGGCCCCCGCGCACCGCCCGGCGCCTGGTCGGCGACCGCTGGCCGCGCAGGAACGCGGCGCGCTGAGACCTGTCCGGGGGTGCCTCCGGGGAGGGTTGGTTAGGTCACCCGTAAACCCACCTTAAGTAAGGCTAAAACGCGGTGTCTCACCGTTCCGACTGACCAATCATGAAGAGGAGCGCGGACGTCACCCGCGTCCGTGGTTCCCGGCTCGCCCTACCGTGCCGGCCTCGCATCCAGACGGAGGAGGCGCGGCCGGCGCGGCAAGGGCGAGCCGGGAACCCGCTTCTCCGGTCATCGCCCGAAAACGGGAGGCCGTCTCTTCGCTCCCGCCCGGCAACGGGAAGCCGTCTCCCGGCCCTCGGCCGAACAGCGGGAATCCGCTTCTTCGGCCTGGCCCGGTGACGGGAAGCCGCTCCTTCGGCCCTGCGACGGGAAGCCGCTTCTCCGGCCCTGCGACGGGAACCCGCTTCTCCGATCCCGCCCGGGGCGGCGGCCCCCGCTCCTCCGGTATCGCCCGATAATTCGTGACATGCGCGCGAGCCGTCTCATCTCCCTGCTGATGCTCCTGCAGACCCGCGGCAGGATGACCGCCCGGGAACTGGCCGCCGAACTCGAGGTCTCGGTCCGGACCGTCTACCGCGACGTGGACTCGCTCCACTCGGCGGGCGTGCCGCTGTACGGCGACGCTGGCCCCTCCGGCGGCTACCGGCTGCTCGACGGTTACCGCACCCGGCTCACCGGGCTCACCGCGGGCGAGGCGGAGTCCCTGTTCCTGACGGGGATGCCGGGCCCCGCGGCGGAGCTCGGCCTGGGCCCGGTGGTGACGGCCGCGGGGCTCAAGCTGATGGCGGCGCTCCCGGTCGAGCTCAGGGACAGGGCCGGGCGGATCCGCGAACGCTTCCACCTCGACGCGCCAGGCTGGTACCACGGCGCCGACGAGACCCCGTACCTCGCCGCGGTGGCCGACGCCGTCTGGAACGAGCGCCGCCTGGAGATCCGCTACCACCGCTGGAAGGCTCCCCAGGACGTGGTCCGCACGCTGGAGCCGTACGGGCTGGTCCTCAAGGCGGGGTGCTGGTATCTCGTCGCGCGGGGCGGCGAGCGGGTGCGGACCTACCGGGTCTCGCAGATCCTGGAACCGCCCGCACTCGGGGAACCGTTCGAGCGGCCCGCCGGTTTCGACCTCGCCGCCCACTGGAGCGGCGCCCTGGAGGAGTTCGAGGAACGGCTCCTGGGGGGCGAGGCCGTCATCCGGCTCTCGCCGTTCGGCATGAAGCGGCTGCCGGACATGGTCCGCCCGGCCGTCCTGCGCGCCGCCGAGGCCACCGCGCAGCCCCCGGACCACGAGGGCTGGACGCGCGTCACGGTCCCGGTCGAGTCCCCGGAGCACGCGCTGGCGGAGTTCCTGCGCTTCGGCGCGGACCTGGAGGTCGTCGCCCCGGCCGAGCTGCGCGACCTCGTCGCGGAGACGGCGCGGGCGGTGGCCGGGATCTACGGCGGGTCCGGAACCAAATGACCGCAGGTCAGACGAGCACAAACCCACCGATGCCGGTTATGGTGTCGCATGTCCGGGTAAACGCGGTGAATATTATCGGCGCCTCTGTGTAACGAAGACCGATGACGAACTTATCTAACTACCACTAAATAATCTTATGTCGCACGAATAGGGATCCCCGTGTCCACGCACGCCGTCCGTCACTGGATCTCCACCGCCCAGGGCAGGGTCGTGGTGGCGCTGGCCGTCGCGGTCACGACGCTCCTCGCGACCGGCGGTGTCGTCGCCCTCAGGGGCGGCGCGCAGACCGCGTCCACCGCCCCGGCCGCCAGGCCGGAGCCGATGAGCCTCGACACGGCCGTGGAATGGCGGGCGCGGGCGGCCGAGTGGACGGCCAGGGAGATCGACGCGGGCCGGACCGTCGCCTGCGACCCGTCGACGTGCGAGGAACTCGCGGGCCGCGGAACCCCCGCGGGCTCGCTGCTCCGCCTCGACGGTCCCGACGGCCCCGGGACGATCCTGCAGAGCGACGTGGTGATCGTGACCGCCCAGGTGCGCGGCACGCTCGCCGCCCAGCTGGAGGTGCTGCTCAGCCCCGAGGTGCTGGCCAGGTTCGGTACCGGTGCCAGCCGCTTCGAGGTGCGCGAGGTCGCCCCGGAGGGCAGGGCCGCCTACCGGGCACGGCAGGCCGCCGACGTGCGCGACCGCCGCTACGCCGGGCACGAGCTGCTCGCCAACCGCAGGCTCGGCGTCACCCCCGACGTGGCGCGCCAGCTCTCCGCCGGGCAGGTCGACGGCCGGCTGCTCACGGTGATCGCGATGCTCAGCGCCGACCGGCGCCTGTACCTCCGCTCCTTCGGCGACGCCGGGGAGACCTCCGGCGTCCCCCTGCGCAGCGTGGACATCGCCACCGTCGACGGCAGGCCGCCCCCGGCGACCGCCGTGACCGGCATCGGCCGCGTCCTGCGCGACCAGGAACCGCGGTTCCGCCCCGCCGAGACCACGCTCGCCACACCTCCCGAAGGAAGCACCCCCGTCCTGCGCATCCGGTACGGAGCACCGAGCCCGCTCGGCCTGCTCACCCCCTGAGCTTTCCCGAGTCCCTTGAGCCTTCCCGAGTCCCGAGCCCCCGGAGCTCTGAGCCTTCCCGAATCCCGAGCCCCCGGAGCTCTGAGCCTTCCCGAATCCCGAGCCCCCGGAGCTCTGAGCCTTCCCGAATCCCGAGCCCCCGGAGCCCTGGGCCTTCCCGAGCCCTGAGCCCCTAGAAAACCCTGAGCCTTCCCGAGTCCCCTGAGTTCACAGAGTCCCCCCGAGTTCCCCCGAAGTTCTTCCTGGAGACAACAGCGATGAAGTCCACGCGTCTGCTGACGCTTCCCCTCATAGCCCTGATCGTCCTCTGCGCCACCCCCTCCGCCGCCGCCACGCCCTCCGGGCCCCGGGCCGCCGACGGATACGTGCGGCTTGCGCACTTCTCCCCCGACACCCCCGCCGTGGACGTCTACCTCTACGACTTCGGCGGCGAGAAGGCGCGGCTGGTCCTCGAACACGTCCCGTACGGGGCGCTCTCGCCCTACCAGAAGCTCGCTCCCGGCCAGTACACCGTGGCCATGCGCGCCGCGGGGGCGAAGTCCTCGACACCCCCGGTGCTCTCCACCAACGTGCGGGTCGTACCCGGCCGCGCCTACACCGTCGCGGGCACCGGCCCGTTCAAGAGCATCAGGCTCTCGGTGCTGCCGGACACCGCCGACGTACCCTCGCAGCGGGCCGGGCTCCGGTTCGTCGCCGCCTCGCTGAAGACGCGGTTGCTGCGGCTGGGGGTGGGAGACGGCACCGTGGCGTCCAGGCTCCGCTTCGGCGCGGCCTCCGACCACCTCGTGCTCCCGCCCGGCGAGCGCACCGTCACCGCGAAGGGCGCCTCCGGCGAATCGGCCACCTCGAAGGTGAGCCTGGCGCCGGGCGCCGTCCACACGGTCGTCGTCCTCGACGGCGAGACCGGCCTGACCCTGCTGGACGTACGCGACGCCGCGGGCCCGGGCATCACCCCCGAGGGCGGCGTCGACACCGGCCTCGGCGGCCTCGCCACCACCGCACCCGCCGGTACCACGGCCACCGACACCACCGGCACCGGCACCGCGAACACCGGCACTGGCACCGGCACTGGCACTGGCACTGGCACCGCGAGCATCGGCACCGATTCTCCCGGAAGGTTCCTCGCCGTCGCCGTCCTCGCCGCCCTCATCGCCGGAACCGCGGTCACGGTACGCCGCCGCGCCCCCGTCCCCGCCGCTCCCTCCGCCAGCTCCGGCCGCCCCGGCCGCTCAGCCCGCTCCGGCCGTGACCGGGTGGTGGAGCGTTCCCGGTGCGACTCCCGCTGACGTGAAGGTTTCCGGGGCACTCGTTCCCCTCCTGTGCGCGTGGCTCCTGACCGGCGGGTGCGGAAACGCACCCGCCGACGCCCCCGCACCCCAAACCACCCCTGCCACCCGTGCCGTCTCGGCCTCTCCAACCGCCCCTCCGGGAGGCTCCGCCACCACCTCGTCCTCACGCGGCACGACCACGCCCGGCCCCGTCTGGTCGGCGGTACCCGGCCAGGTCGCGGTCCCGCCCACCCCCTCGCCCGGCGCGCGGCACGCCGAACCTGCCCTCGTCACCATCCCGGCCCTCGGCGTCCGAAGTGACCTGGAACGACTGACGATCGGGCCCAACGGGGAACTGACCCCGCCCCGCGCCTTCGACCGGGCGGGCTGGTACGCGGCCGGAGTGCGGCCGGGCAACACGGGCCCGGCGGTCATCGCGGGCCACGTCGACAGCGAGAGCGGCCCGGCCGTCTTCGCCGAACTCGGGCGGCTGCGCAAGGGAGACGAGATCCACGTCGGCCGTACGGACGGCACGCGGGTCCTCTTCGAGGTCGACGCGGTGCGCACGGCGGCCAAGGCCGACTTCCCCACCGGGGACGTCTACGGCGCGACCCCCGACGCCCAGCTCCGGCTCATCACCTGCGGCGGGCGGTTCGACGACGAGCGCGGCCACTACACCGACAACGTGATCGTCTTCGCCTCCCTGAAACCCTGACCGCGACCGGAGCCACCGCGCAGGAAAAAGTCCCGGAGCGACCGGGGCTCCCGGCGCGGACGGTGGTCTCGTGGCGGACAGGAGTGCGGCGCGAACAGGCATGAGGTCACAACGCCCCCCGAGCCCCAGCCCGACCCCCATCGCCCCCAGCCGGATCCCCCCGAATCGACGGAGCCGACCGGGTCCCCCGGTGTCAGCGGCGCGGATCCAGGCTCCAGGCCCTGACCGCGCGGTCGTTGCCCCCCGCGACCACGACCGGCCGGTCGCCGACCCGGGTCACCGCGACGGAGCTGACCCAGCCGGTGGATCCGGTGAGCGGGGCCCCGAGAGGGCTGCCGGTCGCGAGATCCCACACCCGCACGGTCCCGTCCCAGCTGCCCGAGACGACCGCGGGGCTCCCGTCCAGCTCCGTGACCGCCAGGGCGGCCACCCTGTCGGTGTGACCGGTCCACGGCTTCCCGACGGGCGCTCCCGTACGCAGGTCACGCACCCGCACGGTCGCGTCGCCCCCGTGCAGGATCACCGGCCGCCCTCCCACCGACCCGACGGTGAGAGCGGTGACCGGCGCGCCGCCGACCTCGTACGGCCCCGCGACAAGGCGTCCGTCGGCCGGGTCCCACACCCGTACGGCGTTACCGGCCCCCGCCGCCACGATCACCGGGCGTCCGTCCAGCTCGGCCCGCGCGAGCGAGGTGACCTCGCCGTCCTTGCCGCGCAGCGGCGAGTCGACCTCCTCGCCGGTCGCCGCGTCCGAGACGAGCAGCCCGCCGTGTCCTCCGGAGACCACGACGCCCCGCCCGCCCAGCTCGGTGAGGACGACCGACAGCACGTCACCCCGGTGCCCCCGGAACGGGCGTCCCAGCATGGCGCCCCCGGCGAGGTCCCAGACCCAGAGGCCACCGCCGAGGCCACCGCAGACGACCACCGCCCGGCCGTCCACCTCGCCCGCGGTGAGCGCCGACACGTACGAGGTGCCGACCTTGAAGGACCGCCCCGCCCGCCCGCGAGACCCCGGCTCCGAGACGCGGACGACGCTGTCCCGCCCGGCGGACACGGTCACCGCGCGCCCGTCCACGGTGGCGGTGGCGACGGCGAGCACGTCGGCGGTGTGGCCGGTGAACGGGCCGCCGAGGGGAGCGCCGAAGCGGGGGCCTACGGCGAGGGCCGTCACCGGCGTCGGCCGGGGCGCGGCGGGAGTGTCGCGTTCCGGGCCGGACAGCACGACCGGCACCACGACGACGGCCGCGACCAGGAGCAGCGCCACCCCCGCGACCACCGCCCCGGCCGCTGTCGGCCGCGCGGGCCAGGTGGGCCGGGTGCCTCCCGTCACCGGGCCGGTGGCGGGCGCCGGATCCTCGCGCGTGCCCGGTGCGGGCCGGACGCCTCCCGTCTCCGGGCCCGCGGCGGATGCCGGGCCCTCGCGCGTGCCCGGTTCCGGAGGGGGCGACGCGGTCGTCTCCAGCGTGTCGCCCGGCTCACCGCTCCCGTACGCCCACCGGCCCTCCGCGTCGCTCCCCACGAGCGCGTACAGCACCTGACCGGAGGTGGGGCGTTGCCGCGGGTCCTTGGCCAGGCAGGTGGCCAGCAGCTCGCGCAGCCGCTCGGGAACGCCGTCGAGATCGGGCTCACGGCTCATGATGCGGTTCATCACCGCGGGGATGCTGTCGTTGCCGAACGCCGGGCGGCCGGTCGCCGCGAACGTCATCAGCACCGCCCAGCTGAAGACGTCGGAGGCCGGCCCCGGCCGCCATCCCTCCAGCTGCTCGGGCGACATGTAGGAGGGGGTGCCCTGGACCTCGCTCGCCAGGGTCGCCGCGACGTCGACCATCCTGGCGATGCCGAAGTCGATGACCCGCGGGCCGTCGGGGCCCAGCAGCACGTTGCTGGGTTTCAGGTCGCGGTGCACGATGCCCGCCCGGTGGATCGCCGCCAGCGCGGCGGCGGTCCCGACGGCGAGCCGGTCGAGCGCGCCACGGTCGCGGGGCCCCTCCCTGCGCACCAGCTCCTCCAGCGACTCGCCCCGGACGAACTCGCTGACGATGTACGGCCGGTCGTGGGTCACGTCGGCGTCGAGCACCCGGGCCGTGCAGAACTCCGCGACCCGCCGGGCCAGCTCGATCTCCCGCAGGAAGCGCGTCCGGGCACCGGCGTCGGCCACCAGCCTCGCGTGCAGCACCTTGATGGCGACCGGGACTCCCGAGGGGGTCTCCCCCAGGTAGACCGTGCCCTGGCCACCCTCCCCGAGCAGGCCCACGAGACGGTACTCGCCGATCGACTCGACCTCGCCCGGCCGCAGCGGACGGCTGTCCGGCACCTCGACCTCCCCGGCGATCCCGTGAACGCTCGACGGCAGGAGACCCGCGGACGCCCTCGGAGGGGAGCGCGGGGCCGACGGCCGATCGCCCCAGCCTACGGCCCCGGCGCAGGTGGGCCGTTCCGGTCGCGGGGGCCGGTGATTCGCGCCCTCCCGCGCAGGTGGGACCGTTTCCGGGCCGGGGTGCCCGGACAAAGGAGCCGGACAAAGGGACCGGACAAAGAGAACCGCCCCGACCGGCACCGGAGCGCGGGCCGGGGCAGGCCGGGGGCAGGTCGAGGCGGGCCGGGGAGTGGAGCCGGCAACGGCTACGGCTCACCCGAACACGTCCTGCCGGCATGAGGAGCCACGAAAGCGAATCAACCCGCCCTGCCCCAGGTCGCGTTCCACCTCGGGCTCACCGGCCTGAACTAGTCTTCGTAGCGGAGGGTCACCACGAATCCGGTTCCCTCCAGCGCCTCACCGACGGGAGTCGTCTCCCACACGGCCAGCTGGCGGTCGTGCGCCACGGCGAGGTTCAGCACCTCCACGAGCTCGGAGGCGCTGGGCGGGGTGGCGAGCACGCAGCGGAGAATCGTCTGGCCGGTCTCGGAATCATCGTCGTCATCCAGGTCATCGGAGATCCATCGGCCGATCTCCAGCTGCCAGGCGGCCTCCCTGGATCCCGGCATGGGGGCGAAGATGTTGAGGAACTGACGGTGGCCCGGCTCTTCCCAGGGATCGAAGTCGACGAACAGGGAATCCTCGATGATCAGGTTCGCCCGTTCGTTGTCACATCGATCGAAGGCGTCGTACAGGATCCGGAGATCATCGACGGCCTGCTCAAGTCGTTTCCGGGAAACCCCGAACTCGAGGCGGTCCAAGCGGAGGCGTTCCCCTTTCAGGCAGTGGGGATCGCCGAGGTAGACGTTTCCGCGCCGGCTCTCGAAGGTCACGAACGGATTGTCGAACTCACACAGGCGCAGGTCGCCCGGTCCTTCGGGCCCGGGGTCCTCCGAGGCCCTGATCAACGCGCTCACCTCCGCGTCGATCTCGGCCTTGACCGCGGTCCGGACCGGCTCGGGGACCGAGGCCGTCGCCGCGTCCAGGTCTGTCAGCGCTCGGCGAAGCAGCAGTTTGACGTACTCGTACCAGAGGCTGTGCGCGCCATGGAGCAGACCGTCCCGCGCGTCCTGTTCGACGAGCGCGGCGAGATGGCCGGCCGGGTAGCGCCCCGTGGCGCCTCTGCGCTCGTCCCACACGGTGAGCGGGACGGTGGCGTAGGCGGAGACTCGGTTGAGGGCGTTGACCAGAGGCGTGGCCAGCGCGGTGTTCTCGACACTGGTCACCGTCACCGACCGGACGCCGTCCGGCGCCTGATAGCTGGCCAGGATCTGGACTTTTCCTCGATTTGCGTGCTGGGAGTAAATGGTCATGCGGGCGCGTCCTTTCGGCCGAAGGGACGGGTGAGGTCCGATCGGCTCGAGGAAAGAGGAATTCGGCACGGGTCGCGGGATTCGACCGGCACCTCGAAGATTCGCGGCGGTGGCTCAGATCCGATTCCAAGCTCCATGCCCGTGTTGAAGAGTACGCCTCGCATCGCCTGGAACGCACGCCCTCCGGCACGGCACCGGCTGTTCCCAAGTCCTGCGGGAGAGCGCGAGAGGTGGAGCCCTTCACCCGGGAGCGACCGCGACGGCCGAAGACGCGAAAACAGCCCAGGACGATCGCGAGGAGACGCCGGCCCCTCGCGTCGATGACGGACGAGGAGAAAAACCGGCAGGAGGTCGCCCGAGCGAGGCCTTACCGGGAAGCGCGAGGGGGGCGAAAGCCCTGGGGTCCGGGAATCGTCCCCCGTGTACGCGAAATGGCCCGTGGCGGTCGGCCCCGAAGGGACAACAACCACAGGCCATTCATTTCGCGTGAAGCCGTGTGGAGCTATGGGGATTCGAACCCCAGACCTCCTCCATGCCATGGAGGCGCGCTACCAGCTGCGCCATAGCCCCTGGTCACCGCTTCGAGTGCTCTCGTCGCGGCGCTCGGGAAGCATATAAGGACACCCGCGTGTTCACCTAATCGACGACCACCCGGCCCGCGCCCGCCACCGGGGCGCAAGCCGCACCCGAGCCGCACTCAAGTCGCATCGCTCGGAGGTCACTCCCGGGCGGCCTCGGGGCCGTCGTCGGTGGCCTCTGGGCTGTCGTCGCTGCTGACCGGCTCGGGGAGGGTCCCGGCGTTGTGCTCCAGCAGGCGCCAGCCCTTGCGCGCCTCCTCCAGCACCGACCACGAGCAGTTTCCGAGCCCGCCCAGGGCGGGCCAGAGCTCCTGCGGCAGGTTCATCAGCTTGGCGATGCCGAGCCTGATCGCCGCCCCGTGCGAGGCGACGACCAGCAGTCCGTCGGAGTCCATCTCCCCCGCCCAGCGGCGCACGGCCGAGGAGACCCGGTCGGCGACGTCGCCGACCGCCTCACCGCCCGGGGCCTCCCAGGCGGTGAACTCCCGGGGCCACCTCTCGGAGATCTCCTCCCGGGTGAGCCCCTCCCACTGGCCCCCGCCGCGCTCGCGCAGGTCCTTGTCGACGGTGACGTCCAGGCCGGTGACGCGGCCCAGTGCCGAGGCGGTGTCGAAGGCCCGCTGGAGATCGGAGGAGACGATCATGGTGGGACGGAGCGCGGCGAGCAGCGAGGCCGCACGGGCGGCCTGCGCGATCCCGGTCTCGTCGAGGGGGATGTCGCTGTGACCCTGGAAGCGATGCTCGACGTTCCACAGCGTCTGGCCATGCCTGAGGCAGACGACGCGACGACTCACTCAGCTACCGCCCCGCGGGCGCGCTGGGCGGCGACCTGGGTCACGCTGTCGGGCAGCGCGATGGAGGGGCAGTCCTTCCACAGGCGCTCCAGCGCGTAGAAGGTACGGTCCTCCTCGTGCTGGACGTGCACGACGATGTCGATGTAGTCCAGCAGCACCCAGCGGCCCTCGCGCTCGCCCTCGCGGCGGACGGGCTTGGCGTCGGCCTCGATCCGCAGCCGGTCCTCGATCTCGTCGACGATGGCGCGGACCTGGCGGTCGTTGGTGGCGGAGCAGAGCACGAACGCGTCGGTGATGACGAGCTGGTCGCTCACGTCGTAGGCAAGGATGTCATCGGCCAGTTTGTCGGCCGCCGCCTCGGCGGCGAGCCTGACGAGCTGGACGGATCTGTCGGTTGCTGTCACGGTGTGGGTCAGTCCTCCTGCTAGTCGGCGCTGTCACCTATCAGGGTGCCCGATTCGGCGCTCGTTGAAGAGCCGCCTTCTGAACAACGCCTATCGTGTGCCACCCGATTCCGCGCCGCAAACGAATTGGCGGCCTGATCAGGGGCGTCCTTCGCGGTCGGGACCGCGCTTGTCGATCTCGGGTGGAACGGGCACCGGCCGGGCCGTTCGACGATCAGGCCGGGTGAGCTGCGGGTACTCGTCCCACGCAAACTTCCCAAATCATAGCGAATTTCATCGGAACACGTTCTAGCCTGCGGCATTTCACTAGATCATCGCGATTAACAGGATTTTTCACCATCCGTCACTCCAGCCCCACCCCGCACCGACCTCGCCCCCTCTCCCGACCTCGCCCGACCTCGCCCGCCCGATGGACCCTCTCCCGCCCTACGGACCCTCGCCCGGCCCGCGAGCCCTCCACCCGACCCACCCGGCCCACCCGGCCCACCCGGCCCACCCGGCCCACCCGGTCCACCCGGTCCACCCGGTCCACCCACCCTCGGCCCGCCCACTCCCGGGACACGCGAGCACACCCTCCTCCCGCGCTCCCCTTCGGCATCGGCTTCCCCTTCGGACGGACTATCCGATCCTCCGGACGGACCATCCGGAGCGGACTCAGGGGAGATCTACGCCCGAAATAGCAAATTTCATGATTAACCACACCCATCGCCCCAACGAGCAGGCAGAAGTCAGAAGACAGAGCCACCCCGTCATCGCCTCAGGCGATGTCGAACCATGACCGGCCCGCCGCCCAGTGCCTGACCCATCCGGCGAACCCGGGATCCCCCGTGGTGAAACCGAACCCGGCGCCGAAGGGAACGGCGCCCTCACCGCTGATCTGCCAGACATGCCCCCGGTGCGGTCCGCTGACGACGAGGTGCCAGTACATGCCGCATCCGTCGGTGCCCAGAACGATCGAGCCATGGTCGAAGACCTGGTCGAGAAGAGGGTCGATCTCCTCCTGAGGGCGAGGATCCCCTTCCCACAGCCACATCCTCGTCAGCGGAAAGGGCCGGGCCAGGACCCGCCGAGGCCGGTCGTCTCCCCAGTCATCGGGCAGGTCGGCCAACGGCACGAGCCCGTGGTCCGGCGGCCCGGAGGAGGACCCGTCGCAAATCTCGGCGACGAACGTCCGGTACGGCTCCGGCAGGACGATCCCGTGCTCCGCCTCGAAGGCGCGTACGGCGTCCCGGCCCAGTGGCGGCTCACACGCGCCGACGTCGAAGGCGGCGCGAAGGGCGGCGAGGTCGGCGGGATCGGCGTGATCGGCGTGATCGGTGTCCATACGGCCCATGGTTATCACCGCGAGCCGGAAGGCCCGTCAACGAGTCCTCGCCCCGGACGGCGCCATCGCCGTGGCCGAAAGACATCACCGTGGCCGAGAAGCGCCACCGCCACCGTCGCCGTTGGCGGCATTTCGCGGAGGACCGACGCGACAGGAGGCGGCCGTGACACCGTGAACCCCGGCAACCCCGAAAACCCCCCGTGGACGGCGAACAAGGCGCGACACCGGCCCTGTTCAGAGCGGCCTGTCCGAAGACACCCTGCCCAGGCCCTGTCCAGGCCCCGATCAGAATGCCCTGATCAAGATGCCCTGATCAGGGCCGCGCGTGACCGTACAGGCCGCGCTTGTTGATGTACTGATGCCTGCAATGTCCGGACCTGCAGCTATACGGGCGACATGTCCCCTGACCTGCAAATACGCGTCTCGGCTGGTCTCGGCAGATCTCGCCGAATCTCGTGGTGGTGTGCCCTCGATGTGCCCTGCGATTTGGACGTCATTCCTTGAGGCGGCCAGTCTCGCGCGCCCAGTCGAGAATGTCGGAGAGCCACCACCAGTCACGGCCGGAGATCTTCCCTTCCGGCTCCGGGATCTTGGCGACGTTCACCCACTCCTTCGCCGAACGGCGACGCCAGGTGACGACTGTGTTCTCTGAGACGCCGAGATGCTCGGCGATGCCGTCGATGCCTACAGGAATCCACGGCGGCTTGGGGCGCTCCATGCCATCAGTGTAGATGCTGGGCGCACGCCTGCCCACGCATGGCGGATGTCCAAGATATGCGCATGCCTGAGGTTGACAGGTGAATGCCTGAGACATACGGTCGAGAAAGCAAAACGGGCCGAGCTGGTGCGACGAACACCGGCCCGACCCTTGAACCACAACCTGCGCAGACAGGAAGTAGCTCCATGCACAACCTTAAGACCAGCTCCACCGGCACGGTTCACGCCGCGGTTGACGGGCGCCCCGCCTGCCCGACCCGTACGAAGACCGCCCACGCATACAGCGACACCACCGACGCCGTCACCTGCGGACACTGCCTCAAGCTGCTCGCCGAGGTCCAGCGGATCGAGGCCGAGGCGGCGGGCGAGACCATCACCGGCCCCCGCCACCGGATCGCCACCGCTCGTCGACTGTTCTTCGCCACGCCCGCCGTGACCTTCCCCGCCGAGGCGCCCGTCCACGGCAAAGACGACGTCGCACCCAAGCTCGTCGCCGCCGCGAACCTCCCCGACATCAGCTGGGACGAGCAGCCCGCCGAGATCCGAGACGACCTGCTGCTCGTCGCGATGAGCTTGGGGATGCTGCTCGGCCTCGAAGCGGTCGACGAGTACGGCTACGAATCCGCCGAGCGCATCATGTGGCGGATGAGCCGACGTGAGCTCACCACGTTCGACATCGCCGAGATGTCCGCGACGTTCCGGGAAGTGTTCCTCCGCAGGCAGGACGCCAAACAGTGCAGCGAGGGCGACTGCCTGATGTGTGAGGCGGTCGCATGAGCGGCCACAGGTCGTGGTGCAAGGAGCACCACGGGGATTACTGCCACTCGACTCCCTCGGAGCCGGGCAAGGCCTACCTCCTGGCCGACCAGCTCGACGAGCAGCCGTACATCTTCTTCTACGTCGACGGTGACTCGCTGCCGGTCGACGCGGCCGAGAAGTTCGCTCAGGCGATCCTCGCCCAGGTCGCGCTCGCCCGAAGCACTTCCTCATAGCAAGACGGCACGGGCCGGTGCTCGAACACCGGCCCGTGCCTCGACCCCACACCTGCCAACACAGGAGCAAGATCGTGCAGCAGAATCTACTCCCTCCGCTCCAGCCCGGACAGTGTCCGGTGTGGTGCGAGCGTGAGCACATCCCCGGCGACCCGGTTGTCATCCACGGCGTGATCGTCACGTACGGCGAGATCGAGATCGTGTGGGTGCAGGTCGAAAAGGACGGCGTGGTCCAGGACCCGCTCGTCAGGATCGCCCACCCGGTCGGCGACAGGCGCCGGCACCTGGAGTGGCGGCCGGAGACGTCGGCGGACGTCGGCGACCTCCTCGCGTCCATCAAGGTCCAGGACATCGCCGACGTCGCGGCCCGCCTGATCGCGTCCTTCGACCAGCTCGGAGGCACGCTGTGATCCGCTTTTTCACGACCCTGGTTGTCCTGCTGCTCGCTGCGGTCGCGGCGGTCGTCAGCTACCGGCACGCGTTCGAGGTGGTGATCGCCAACGGCGAGTCGGGGTTCACCGCCTACCTGGTGCCAACCACTATCGACGGCGCGATCTTCGCCTCGTCCATGGTGCTGCTCGACGCGGCCCGGCGGGGACACGCCGTCCCTGCCCTCGCCCGCTGGACTCTCGGCCTCGGCATCCTCGCGACGCTCGCCGCGAACGTGGCGCACGGGTGGGCGCATGGCGTGGTGGGGTCGATCGTCGCGGCCTGGCCAGCGATCGCCCTGGTACTCAGCTACGAGTTGTTGATGGGCATGGTGCGGCGTGGAGCCACACCGTCACCTGTCCAGAATTGGACACCTGAGGTCGAGGTCGTCGAGCAGGCGTGGCGGGATGTCGAGGAACTCCTGAAGCTCGCCGACCAGGCCGAGGTACACCTGCCGCCTGTACCTGCGCAGGTCAACGACTCGACGGTTCCAGCAGAGCTGCCCGATCTGTCTGGCATGCCGAACGGCGAGGTACAGCCCGAAGGTGTACCTGACCCCGACGCGGAGCTGTACCCGCTGGCCCTGAGCAACTTCCTGGGCGACGTCACACAGGGCGAGTTGCCGAGTGTCCGCACCATCAAGACGCGGATGCAAGTCGGTACCGAGCGGGCGCGACGCCTGCAGTCCTACCTCGGCGGCCTGGTCGAGGCGACGTCATGACCCCCGGCGACTTCGAGCACGTTGACGGCCTCGTCATCGAGAGCGAGGAGACGTTCTCCATCAGCCTGGTTCGCGAGAAGGGCACCGACCGGCTGTTCGTCGAGGTGCTCCACGGCCAGCTCCACGGCGAGAAGTACATGTACGCGCCGCTCGACGTCGACATCACCCGCGTGGGGTCGCTCGACACCCTCGCCGAGGCCATGGGGACGGAGGAGGGGCGGTGAGCCGCACATCGAAGGGCAGGCCCCGCCACCGGCCCGCGTTCACCCGTGGCGAGGAAGGGCGGCAACTCCGCCGACGCCTCGCTGAGCGGGACGGCTCCCGGTGCTTCTTCTGCTGGGAGCCAGCCGAGGACCCGACGAGTCTGACCCTGGATCACTACATCCCGAAGTGCCTGTGGCAGGCGAGCAAGTTGTACAACCTCGTGCTGGCGTGCCACGGGTGCAACAACGCGAAGGGTGACACGCTGCCGTGGCCGCTGGTGTGGCTGCTGCTGGCGCGGTTCTCGGCGCCGGATCCGGCGTCCAATGCGCAGACGCGGGCGTGCCCGCGTGCGGGTACCACCCTGGCCGAGGCGGCGTGATGACCGAAGACGACGAGATCCAGATCAGCGACGAGCAGTGGGACCTCGTCTTCGACATGATCAGCCTGACTGATCTGGAGATGGCCTGCGTGGTGGTCCTGCTGTCGGACGTCGAGCGGGGGGCCGTTCACCGGGCGGTCCAGCGGATGAAGGCCACCAGGGACTAGCAGACCCCAGGCGCCTCAAGAGGGGTGCCTGAGCGCCCCCCACGACCCCCACACGGGTCCCGTATCCCCAGGTCGGACCCGTGTGGGGGTGCCACGTGGGGGTGCCACGTGGGGGTCGTGGGGGTGTGGGGGTGTGGGGGTGTGGGGGTGCCGTGGGACTCCCACGCGTGGGGGTTGTGGGGGTCACGGATCGTGCCCCCTCCCCGGTCCCCCCTGGGGAGGGGGCTCCACACGCGGGCGCACGTGCGGGGGCGTGGGGGCGTCCGTTGGACATCGCCGCGGACATCATGTGGACGTCGCTGTGGACATCCGAGCATCACCAGGAGTGACCGAGACGGGGGATGGGCCTCGACGGGCAGAACGTACCAAGGAATGTCCCACCACTCCCCTATACGAGGGGCGGGGGAGGGGCTGGGGACAATTCCCCGAGAGGGGCTGTGGGACATTTACCGGTCACGGAGCGTGGCAACTGTGATGCAAGATCACGTCACAGTTACGCGGACAGAAATCGGGCGTTGGCCCCCGCTCCCCTAAGGACACGAGGCGGAACAGTTGGGCCGTCACAGTTGCCGTCACAGTCCGTCCGGCACTGGGCGCGGCTCGGCGGACGCGCACGGAGCGCAACCAAGCAAGAGTTGGAGCACGTGGCTTCCCGGCGCCGGGAACCTACTCCTTCGGCCAGTTCTCCCGGTCGGCGACGAATGATTCGCGCTGCGGCATCGTCACGACGTAGCCCTCCTCGCGCAGCAGAGCGACTGCGGCCCGCGCTGTGTCCCTGGCGATCCCGTGATCACCGACAAGACTCGACTCCGACGGGATCGGGTCGCGCGGCTTCAACTCACCGGCTCGGATCTGGGCGCGGATGATCGCGGCCACCTGCCGGTAGATCGCCTCTCGGTTGAACCTGTCGATCTCCATGAGGGAGACGCTAGAGACGTGGCCCACCTCGGTCATATGGCCAACGTCCTAGACGAGGTAGACAAGGCCAACGTATGGTCGGGACATGGCCGACACCCCCACCGGCATCAGCTGGACCGCCCCATCTCAGCCCCGGGACTGGCGCACCGGGCACCCCGACTCCCCCACGATCAAAGCAGGGGTGGTGTCCTCGATCCTCGCCACGTGGCGGGAGGCGTGGACGTGACCCCCGAGGACATCGAGCGGATGCACGCCGACGCGGTGAAGAACGGCGCGGACCCCAAGACGTTGGAGAAGCAGCGCCGGGAGGCGCTCGCCGAGTGCGGCGGGGATCCAGAGCAGATGGCGCGCTGGGCTGACTTCGATGACCGCCTCGATCGCTACTGGCAAAGCCTACGCCCGTCACGCAGACGGCACTGATCTTCCGTGCTGGGCGAGTCCCGCGTCACCGGGGCCCAGTACGGAAGACGACGGCCCCGAACCGGAGGGACCGGGGCCGCCGTCATACGCTGGTCTCCGCCCGAGGTCTAGTCGGGCGGAGACCAGTCAAGCTTGTTCATCGTTGTCGCTCCTCGGCGGGGCGGCGGGTATCCCGTTGAAAACCCGGGCGATGACAGCGAGGGCGCTGGGGGCGAGTGGCCCGAACGAGTTGACGAATGCCTGGATCTCAGGGGACTGGGCCCGCTCAGCGAGGTAGGCCGTATACGCCGCTTCCTCTTCGGGAGTACGGTCGCTCACTTCGTGGACTTCCGCTTCTTCATTTCCTTCCGGATGCGGCGCACGGCGGCGGAGGCGATTGACAGCCGGAGCATGTGCGCCCGGTGTCCTGCCACTGCAGCCTTTTCGCGATCTTCGATGCTCATCAGCCCATCGGGGTCGACGGTTGTCCGCCAGTACTCCAGCGAAGCAGGACTCTTCGAACGACCAGGCTGGGTGCGTGCGGGCCGATCGATGGTTTGAGACCAGGAGATCAGGGCGCCGAGGCGACCATTCCTAGAGTGACTAGTCATGAACTGAGAGTGCGCTTTCTTTGTAACCGCTTCGAGCAAGTCGAGTCAGATAGTTGGCGCCCCTGCCTCGTCCTCCGGGCGGGGGCGCCGTCGTGTTCACCGCTGACACTGATCCCGGCTCGTGTCGCCTCCGAGCCGGGACCGGATCACACTCCTTTGCTCCCGAGCCGGGAGTACAGGGCGGCGGCGACCACGTCCACGTCGGCCTGCTCGCGGACGGTGAGGGTGTCGATGTGCACGAGCGACCCGGCGACCTGCCGGGAACTGAGTGTCCCTTCGCTGCTGCCGCCGCTGGTGCTGCTGGCGGGTCCGCCTGAAGTGGACGGCGCCGCCTGCACCGGCCTGGAGGTCCTGCTCCAGTTCGTACCGCCAGACATCGCCACACTGGTGATGCTGGCCGCACCCTGCAACGCGATCTTCTTCGGCGGCTCGATCTTCTGCGTGGTCTTCACCGCAGACGCCGACATGCCCAACGGCTGGGTGCTCTTCACCGCAGATGCCGAGATGCCCGTCTTGCTGGCAGCGCCTCGCGGGCTTCGCTCGTCGCCCTTCGACCCCGTGGCGCCCTTCGAGGAACTGCCCGCCCGCGGGCTTCGCTCGTCTCCCTTGGAGCCGGTGGCGCCCTTCGCGTCGCCAGCCGACGAAGCCGCCGCTGAGATCGCGGTACCGAGCAGCGTCACCGCATCCGTCAAAGGCGGCACCTCGGACGAGATGACCTCACCCCACCCGGTCACCTCACCCGCGAGATACCCAGCGATCTCCCCCACCCCTGCTAGGGACGAGGTGAGAGTGCCGGCGTCTCCGAGGGTCGCGTCCAGAGCCGCCGTAGCCCCGCCGAGGGAACCGGTCAGATCCACCGCCGTGGCGTCCAGTGCGCCGCGGAGAGCGTCAATCCCGGTGACCGTCACCATCGCCCCGCCGGCGCCCAAGAACTGACCTCCGCTGGCCGCCGACGTCGACCCCGCCGTGTTGAGCGCGATCTGCTCCGGCACCACCGCCATGCCCATGATGGACGCGGCCTCGCCGAGGACCTGCATACCCCGGCCCCGCTTGGACGGATCCAGCGGAATGAACGCCTCCCACCCGGCCTCGCCCATGATGACGTCCGGTCCGCCGCGGCCCGAGATCAGCGCCGGAGACCGGGCGATCATCGCCGCCGGACTCGACCCCAGCGAGCGGATACCGCCCATGGCCATGTAGTCCGGGGCGCCGTTGCGGTTCTGGATACCGCCCCACGCGTTGCCGCGCGCCGAGGTCGGGTTCAACCCGCCCTTGAGCTGTAGATCGGCCCGTCTGGCGATGTCGATCAACGTCCGTTGAATGTTGTTCAGGTTCGCCTGAGCAGCCCGCGTGTCCATGTCGATCCGCAGCTGCTTGGACTTCAAGTCAGCCAAGACCTCCTTGAGATCCTTGCCGCCCTTCGAGGCTTTCGCCGCATCAGCCGCGGAGATCCCATACGCCTTTGCCAGCAGAAGAACCTGCTCTTTGGCATCCCGGTTCTTGCCCGCCAGCTCCGTCAGCCTCGGCAGCTGCTCCAACACAGCTTTCGTGCCGTCCGAAGTCCTACCCGACAAGGTCTGCGCACCATCAGCCGCGGTGCGGATCGACTCGATGTAGCCGGAGAACGACTCCCTCGCCCGGATGACCGCGTCTTTCTGCGCGTCCGTCATGCCCCGGCTGATCGACATTTTCCCGTTGGCGGCGTCCAACGCAGCCGCCGTGTCCTTGTACGCCTTCTCCAGGTTCCTCGCGGCCTGGTAGGCGTCCG
Organism: Streptosporangium sp. NPDC002524; assembly: GCF_040295985.1. Lineage (NCBI taxonomy): Bacteria > Bacillati > Actinomycetota > Actinomycetes > Streptosporangiales > Streptosporangiaceae > Streptosporangium > Streptosporangium sp. NPDC002524. Next base: position 115,395 of record NZ_JBEOWK010000021.1, read on the forward strand.
TCCGGCCCGCGAAGGCATCGAGGGCGGTGTTGAGCTCACCGACCTTCCGGCCGTGCTCTCCGGCCGCGTCAGCCGCAGCCTTCGACGCGATGGAGTCGAGCTCCTTGCTGTGCTTCAACTCCGCCAGGCGGCTCTCCAGCGCCTCGACGTTGTCCGCGGCGGCGCGCTGCGCGTCGGAGAAGTAAATCGTGTCGAAAACAGCGAACCCGATCTGAGAACGCTGCTCCTCAATGGCCCGGGTGACCGCGGCGATCTCCTGATCAACGTTGCCGCCACCCAGCGCTGAGACCTTCTCGGTGAACTTCGACGCCGCGTCCGCATTCGCCGAAAGCCGCGACTCCAGCACCAGCAGCCCGCCCGCCAAAGCAGCGCCACCCACGACACCGCCGAGCAGGCCCAGCTTCCCGCCCAGACCACCGATGGCGTCGCCCAGCCCGGCCGCCTTGCTCTTCGCCCTGTCGACCGCGCCACCGAACTCCGTGAAGAAGCTCGCGACCCTCAGACCGCTCTGAGCAACCTTGATCGCGACAATCGCCAACGCGATCAACTGGATGTGCTCAGGGTCCATGCCGGCGACGAGCTGCGCCAGCATCGACAGTCCCGACAGGGAGCCCAGCCCGAGCGGCGCCAAAGCCGTGACGATGTCACCGCCCGCCCCGGCGATGCCCTTGATCAGCTCCCACACCTCGGGGGCGTTCTCCCGCACGTAGAAGATGAACTCCCGGAACTCTGGGCTGTTCTTGAGTTGCTGCCCCCACTTGGCGAACGCCTCGGTGGCGTCCTCGGCCCCGCCGACGACGACGGGCATAAACAGCAAAAAGGCGTCAACGATCCCGGCCACCCCGGCGCCGACGTTGCCCAGCGAATGCCCCAGCCCCAGGACCGCTGTCGGCGCCTGCACACCCAAGTTGTCGAAGAACTCCGACCACCACGGCCCATTCAGAGCCTCGTCCGCTTCCACCGCCAGCTGCCCCAGCGCAACCGACGATCCGCGCACCAACGGCGTAGATCTCGTCATCGCAGTGGAGAAAAGATCCATCCCGGCCACCATCGCCGGGAACACCTCAGGCTGCAGGGACCGCTGCCACGCTTCCGACTCCTGCCGGAACTTCTTCAGCTCACCCGCCATAGCCTTCTCAGCCGCAGAAAGATCATTCCACGCCGGGGTCAACTCGCCCGCGGCCCGGCGAGCCTTCAACGCGGCGGCCTCCTGCTCCTGAAGCCCCTGGTTGATCCGCTCCAAGCTCGGTGTCGCGACCGCAGCGAACCCCGCCACACCGGCACCCGCCACGGCGAACGCACCACCCAGCGCAACCGCGCCCGCACCCATCACCGCCAGCGCAGGCAGGGCAGCCGTCGCCGACAAAGCGGCTCCGACCAGGCCAATACTCGCCAGCGCACCCGACACGTCAGCATCGACCTGTACCCGAGCCTCGTTGCCCGTCAGCCGATTCACCTCGGCGTCCACCGCGGCCAACTCACCGAGCGCCTGACTGATACCGGCCTTCACGTCGAACGACGCTCCGCGCTCCAACTCCACCAGCTCAGCGCGAAGAACCTGCATCTGCATGAACGCCTGATCAGCGTTGATATCCACGCCGATCTTCTTCTGTGACAGCTTCTCCAGCTCGTCGCGAACCTCGGCGACCTTCAAATCAGCCGCGGTCGAGTTCGCGTCAATCTCGATCTTCGGGAGCTTCCTCACCGCGTCTTCGAGCTTCTTGCGCATGCCCGACGCGGCGCCGGCGGTCTCTCCCATCTTCCGGTTCAACCCGGACAGGTCACGGCCCGCAGCTCTCGACCCGGCAGTGAACCCCGCGACGTCCATCTTCAGCCGGACACTCACACTGCGCTCAGCCACGACCACACCCCCGGGGACCGACCCGCCGACCCGCACCCACGGAAGACCGCGGGAGAGGAGGAATTTCCTGCGTACGCATCCGGGGACTCACCAGCCCCTCGACCCGAGCACGGCCGCCGACTCCTCGGTGGCGTACTGCAAAAGACGGCCTCTCGTGCGGAAGTCCTCAGACTCAGCCGCCCAATCCGGCTTCAACACCCGAGCGGGCTCCCGCTCGGCCTGCTCCTGATACTCCTCGTGGCGGTCCGGATAGACGTCCTGCATGATCCAGCCGTTGGCCTTCAGCCACTTCTCGCGCATCTCATGCCACCGGCGCCGCGCCCGGCAATACTCGACCATCTCCCGCGCTGAAGTCGGCAGCGGCTTCTGCACCGGGCTCTCCGGCGTCCCCCCAACCGCCCACTGGCCGTACTGGAACCGAAACAGCCACGCCGGCACCTCATCCTCATCCGGCTCCGACATCCCGCCGTTGGCGCGGGCACGCCTACGCTCGCTCACCCTTCCCCCTGACCTGCGATCGTCCAGCCCATGGCCTTCATTCCTCTCGGCGTCAACCCCAGCTGCTCGCCGAGGTGTCGCATCTCCTGAGCAGCCCACGCCGACGCATCCCCAGACAGCACCGCCGAGAAATGGCAGACGTAAGCCGCCACCGCCGGAATGAACGAGTCATCCCACTCATTCGCCTGCGGCCCCGTCCACAACGACGCCCACAACGTGCTCTCGTGATCACTCCACGCCCGCCCACCCGGCATCTCAGGCACCGGCAAAGCACACTCATTCGGCAAAACCGTCAAACCCGCAGGTCCGGGCTTCCTATACCGGCTGTACGGCTTCGACGGATCCCGCTTCGGGCCTCCTGGCACCTAAAACACCTCCCAAAAGCCGTTGAGTCTGGTTGCTAGAGCGACGGGGCAGACACCTCGCCCACGGTCCCCTTTTGTTTCCGCAGGTCAGAGGTCATCCCCCACGTCTTCGCAGGTCAGAGGCTTACTGTCCTGGCCATTCGGCGTGGCCTGGCATGGTGGGTCCGGCTGCTGCGGGGAACTCGCGTGCTGCCCATCGGCCAGCGGACATGGATGACTCAGGCCATTCCATGTAGGTGATGCCTCGGTCGAGGTTGTGAGAGATGACGCTGTTGCGGATGGCGAGGGCTGCGAGGTGAGCAGGGTGGAGGAGCATGCGTCGTCTGTAGGTCAGCTCGCCATTCTCGACGCGGCGGTAGACGATCCCGTTCTCCGCATCCGAAGCCCAGACTCCAGCGTTCTTGAGATCGCTCTCTTCGCCGTGGTCGCGGGCTTCCTGGCGGAGCGCGGCGCCTCGGCTGGCGATGTCCTTCATGCGCTGGCGTCGGGTCTCGCCGACGTCGAGGAGGTGGCGGAGGGCTGCGGTCGCTGCGATGAGCGCGTCCTCGACGTCCTGGCTTCCTGCGGTGAAGGTGGCGAGTTCGTCGCCGAGTTCGATGTATCGGCGCTGGCGGTCTTCGGCTCGGGCCGCGGTCACCTTCTTCTTCGTGCTGTCGATCATCAAGGCGGCGAAGTCGATGAGTTCGCGGTGTTCGGCGAGGTCTCGGGGGGTGACGTCTTCCCCGTCGACGACCTTCTCCTTCAGCTCTTCGTAGAGCTGCTCGGCGTCGGCGAGGTCCTTGACGGCGTCGCGGACGGCGGGGTCCATGTCGAGGGGTGTGGTCACTTGCCGCTCCTGGTGGCCTTGGAGTGCTGGTTCTCGCGGGCGCGGAGGTCGCGGAGAGCGAGGGTCGCGACGGTCTGGCGCTGGACGGGGTCGAGGCCAGCGGCGATGGTGAGGTCTTCGCCGAGGGCGCGGACCTGGTCGAGGTTGTCGGTGATGCCGGTTCGGGTGGCCTGGTCTCGCCGTCGCTGGTCTCCGGCGTCGAGGCTGCTGGTGAGCTTCGAGGAGATGGCGGCGGCGAGGTCGACGCGCCGGTCTGGTGTCATGGGGTCCTCTTCTGTATGTGGGCGGCTACGGAGGTAGCGCTGACTTTCCAGTGGCCGTGTTGTCCGGGTTGCTCTGCGTGGACTTGGCCGGTTTCGCACCAGTGGCGGAGCGTTCGTTTCGCAAGGCCGAACTGCTCCGCCACTGCTGAGAGTGAGTGCCTGTCACTTGGATCTAGCTTGTCGTGGGTCAATTCGGCTTGTCGAAAACTGGCAATGCGGTTTGCCGTTTCGGCGTCGAGGATGGCGCGGATGATGCCGGGGAAGCCGGTGGGGAGTGGTTGGCCGTGGTCTCGGTCGCGGCGTGCGGCGTCGATGAGGTGGCGGTGGAAGTCGTGGCGGTGGAGCCAGGCGAGGGTGTCTGCGGTGAGGGTGACGCCGACCGCGCCTGATGGTGGCGCGGTCGGCGTCGAGGGCGCTGGAAGGTCTGCGCGGCGAAAGGAACCGCTCGCTCCCATGGGTCCGGGCGCGGACAGGTCAAGATCCGGCCGGTGACTTTCACGCCCTGGCATTGGGGCTTACTCGCCGTGCCGTTCGCGGATCTCGGCGGCGAGGGCGAGGAGGATCCGCGGAGTGACGCGGCTGACTTCGTCGAGGCTGTCGAGCATCGCGCGGGCGGTGAGGTGGGCTTCGAGGTCGGCTCGGGCCTCGGCGAGGTGGGCGCTGGCTTGGTCGAGCGCGGCCCGCATGCTGGGCGAGATCTTCTCAGGCATCAGTGGACTCCGGGATGTCTTCGCCGGGGCCGATGGTCCGGAGGTAGTTGCCGACGTCGTCAGCCGCCTCAAGGTTCGCCATGTCGAAGTCCGCGAACACCGTGCGCGTCTCGTAGGGCTGCTTGCACGGGACGACCTTGAGTTTGACGTCTCGGGAGCCGTCGGGGAGGTCGATGTCCCAGCAGTGGGTGTCCGCACGGCGCTCCTGGACAAGGATCGCGGGGCAGGGCGAAGAGGTGATGCCCTCGTCTATGTAGAGGTTGCGCCACCCGGTGGGGAGGGCGGTGACGGCGAGGGTTTCCCAGTGGGGCACGTACCGGTCGGGCTTACGGTTGGGAATCATGAGGCCTCCTGAGGGTGCCGCAGAAACCGCGTAATCCGCAGAATCGGCGACGGGAAGGGTTTTTGCGGATTACGCGGTTTCTGCGGCAAGGGATGGATGGACTTCGTAGGTGGGTGATGGGCGGCGTCCTGGGCCGGTGCGCTCAGGCTCGGGCTTGCGCCGGATGTAGCCGTGCTGCTCAACGAGTTCCAGCGGGACGTCAAGATCTCCGACCTTGCGGAAGCGGGATCGCGAGATGCCGGAGAACAGCTCCCGACGAGTGAACTCCATCGGCTTGGTGCGCCTGAGCCATTCGAGGATCACCCGGGCGTCGCTGACTTGAGGGTCAGCACCCATGGCGTCGAAGGTGGCGAGCGCGTGAGCGGTGAAGTACCCGCCGAGGCGGACGGCGTTCCGCATCGTGTCCGCGTTGATCGGCTTGGACCATCCGGTCGTGATGTCGCCCGCGAGATGCAGCAGGCCAGCGATGCGCACCACGGCGCCAACAAGCTTGGAAGCCCAGTCGACGATGCCCGCAAGATCCCCAGTATGTTCAGCGAGCCGGGGCTCAAGCTCTCGCTCCATCTGAAGAACGATCTCCCCCGCCTCAGGGGTCAGGACGAGCACGGCGGGATCTGTCCACTCGGCCAGAGTGGTCGTCAGGGTCCGCACGTTGGCCGAGTAGGTCGCGCGAACACTCTCGGCGATGGGAGGCGCTCCGATAACTCGACGGCCAACGAGGTTGGCCGGCAGCGAGTACAGGATGCGGGCGAGCAGGCCGCGGCCACGGAACCCGGGAAGCTGGGCTATGTCGGTCAGCACTTCGGGCTGTACCGCGAGGCCAAGGGTCAGGGCAGGGTGTGCGACGTGCTCGGGAGGGCGCCCCTTTCGGTCGACGCGGAGCATGTCGCCTGCGTGCCCCTTGAGGAAGACTTCCAGCGACGGCATGCCGGAGTAGCGCCCGGCCAGGGTGGAGAAGATGCCGCCCTCGGCGGACATGATGGCCAGTCGTCCGCCTTGCTCGGCGAGCAGGGTGGCTGCGGCTTCGGGAGTCACGTCGTCGGCAACCAGACGCGGGAGCGTCGGAACCGTGACGGCCTCGGCCATCTGCGCTGCACTGATGGCATTGGCAAGCGCTTCTTGCCGCTTCGCGTCGTCCTTACCGTCCTGGGCGCCTGCTTTCGTGGTGGCCTGCTCGGCTGCCTTCTGGGCCACCTTGCGCTGAGTCTCTGCTTCCAGCACTTGAGGGCGGGTGATCTCGATCATGCTTTGCTCAGCGTCGAGCAGTGGACCGACCAGCTCGGCGAAGACTGCCGACTTGCGAGATCCAGGCGGCATGGCCGTGACGGTGTGCAGGTTGACGGGCTCACGCCACGAGCCGCGAACCTCAACGACGGCCCGGCCGCCCGCGCTGGCGGACAGCACCGCGAGGCCGATGGTTCCTCCCAGATCAGTCGGCGTCTGCGTGAACTCGGCGAGCCCTGTGACCTCTTGCCTCACCCAGTCAGGCAGCGCATCGACGGGGAAGGCGGGCAGCTCCGCGCCTCGACCAAGCGGGGCAGGCAGCTCCCAACCATCGGGCATCGACTTCTCCGCGCACGTGCAGTGGTCCGGCTTCTTCTCGCAGCGGGAGCACGCGTCGTAGCTTCCCCATCCCTCCGTCTGGTGGGCGATGGGGACCAGCGGTGCACCGCAGCGCTTGCACGTGGTCACGCGGACTTCCTAGGGATCTCGGTACGGACGGGCAGGTTGGCGTACGGCCTGTACCGCTTCTTGTGTTCCTGCCAGGCAAGGGTCTCCTCGTGGCAGCGCTGCCCGTAGCCGACGTCCACTCCATCCCGAAAGCCCGTACGGAAGCCGTCGGCGAACGCCTGCTGCTCTCGGCGGTGCTGGGCGTCGAGGTCGCGGACGAGCTGGCGCATCTGCTCGATGTGCTGGGCGTGCTCGCACATGTCAGGCCACCGCCTTGCCGCGCTTGACCTTCGGCCTGTGGAGCGCCAGCTCGTACCGGACACCGCAGCGGGCGCGGCGGCTGAGCAGGACGGGCGCGGGCCACTTCACCTGATGCCGGTGCCAGCCGCCGCACGCGCACTCGTCATCGAGCATGATCGGCGCGTACACGAGACCGAGGTCGGGCGGGAACACGGTGGCGGATCGGACGAGGGGAAGCTGCCCAGTGACGTGACGCGGGCCGCGCTTCCGGCTACTCTTGGCCCTGTCGTTGGCGGCCTTGAGGTCGTACGGGTCCTGGTGGGAGTTGCTGCTCCCGCCGGGACCTTTTTGCGTGGTGGACATCAGATCGCACCGCCGTGGGCCTGCTTCTTGACGTAAGCCTCGACGTCGGCCCAGTCGTAGCGGATCCCGCCGCCTTCGAGCCGGTGGAACTTCGGCCCCTTCCGCTGCCACCTCCACTGACGGAGGGTCTTCACCTCCACACGGAGGTACTCGGCGACCTCCGCGGGGAGTGCCAGCTGTCGAACAGGCATTGCACACTCCTAGATAGGTATTGATCTATTCCTGTCTGGGAGGGTCTCAGGAGGACTTGCCGCTGTCAACTAGGTGTGCGACGCTCCCTATATGGCAGCAGAAGAACAGAGGGCCAAGAGGCAGACGAATGACGTCGGCCCCACCGGCGCACAGGTCGCGGAGAACCTCCGGTCATTCCGGACCGAGCGGGGGTTGTCGACTATTCGCCTGTCCCAACTCCTCGGCGAGATCGGCCGGCCGATCCAGGCGACAGGCATCACGAAGATCGAGAAGAAGGAGAGGAAGGTTGATGTCGATGATCTAGTAGCGCTGGCACTTGTACTGAACGTCTCTCCGCTGGCGCTGCTTCTGCCGTCTGTCGACGGGGACGAGATGGTGCCGTTGGCTCCGACCGTGGAGCTTCCGGCGTGGCTCGTGTGGGAGTGGGCCGAAGGTGCATCCCCAGCGATCGACGTCCTTGTGGATGATGGAGACGATTCGCTCGTACGTGAGACCCACGCGTATGAGTCGCTGTCTCTCCCGCCACAGCGCTTGAACGAGCGCAAGCATCCGGCGTCGAGGGCGGCCTTCATGCTGCGGAAGCAGGTCCGTCAGCTTGTCCCCGGTCTGCGGCGTGACACGCCCAGCGCCTCGGCGTACCGCCTGGCCGAAGCTCAGCGCTGGCACCAACGACTGACCGACGAACTCGACCAAATCAAGGACGATCTAGGAAAGGAGTAACTCGTGTCTGTCTCAGACAGATGGCACAAATCCCGCCCCAAGTCAGACGAGCCGAAGTGCAAGTGCCGTCCAGCGAAGGTCCCGACCGCCGATCACGGCCAGGGTGAGCGCTGGCAAGTCCGCTACCGGGACGAGGCTGGCCACCAGCGGAAGAAGAACTTCAGCGAGCGGTTCGGCAATGACCCGAACACTTGCGCGGATGCGTTCGACGCCAAGGTGAAAGACCAGATCAAGAGCGGGACGTGGATCAACCCGGACGACGGGCTGATCAAGTTCTCCGAGTACGCCGAGCAGTGGCGGACGACTCGCCTGCACCGGGAGGCGACCCGGGTTCTCGTCGAGCGGGCACTCCGGCTGTACATCAACCCGGTGATCGGCGACCTGCCTCTGTCCGCGGTGCGCCGCAAACACATTCAGAAGCTCGTGAACGAGGCGACCAGGACTCTCTCCCCCGCCACCCTCGAAGTCGTCTATGGGTACGTCGCGAGCATCTTCCGCTCTGCCATCCAGGAGCCCGTCATTGGGCGATCTCCGTGCGTCGGTATCCAGCTCCCGGCCAAGCCCGCGAAGAAGGTTCAGCCGCTCTCAGTGGCTCAGGTGGTCGCGCTGGGCGAGGAACTCCCCCGTCGCTACCGGGCGACCATCCTCACGGCCTCCAGCACGGGCCTGAGGCCCGGCGAGATCTTCGGGCTTGAGGTCGACTGCATCGACTTCCTCCGCCGGACCTTGAACGTCCGTCAACAGCTCATCACGGGCCTGGAAGAGGGCCACGTGGCCTACCTAGGCGAGCCCAAGACCCCGCAGAGCGTCCGGACGGTTCCACTGACACAGGGCGTCGTGGACATGCTCGCGGCCCACCTGGCGGAGTTCCCAGCGACGACCGTGGAGATCGAGGATCGAACCGACCCAAGGAAGCCGCGGCTCCGAAAGGCCGATCTGCTGTTCACCACGACGATCGGGACCCCGGTCCGCCGGGGAACATGGGGTGACATCTGGCGCCCAGCTGCGGAGAAAGTGGGGCTTCCGCCTCGGACCGGCCTGCACATCGGCCGGCACACCTACGCCTCAGCGCTGATCCGGTTCGGTGAGAGCGTGAAGACGGTCCAGATGTTGCTGGGGCACAAAAGCCCGACGATCACCCTGTCGACGTACGCCCATCTGTGGCCGGATTCCGATGATCGGGCGCGTCTCGCGGTCGATGCTCTTTTCGCTGATGTGCCCTCCCTGTGCCCTGCGGCGAAGGAGGCGTAGCGTTTGACCTGCTCATGGCTGCGCGGAACCGTACAGGCCGCGCTTGTTGATGTACTGGACGATGCCGTCGGGGACGAGATACCAGATGGGCTCCCCCGAGGCCACCCGCTGGCGGCACTCCGACGACGAGATGGCCAGCGCCGGGATCTCCACCAGGCTCACCTTGCCCTCCGGCAGGCCGGGGTCGCGCAGGACGTGGCCGGGCCTGGTGGCGCCCACGAAGTGCGCGATGGTGAACAGCTCGTCCACGTCGCGCCAGCTCAGGATCTGGGCGAGGGCGTCGGCTCCGGTGATGAAGTAGAGATCCACGTCGGGCCCCCAGGCGGCGGAGATCTCCCTGAGCGTGTCGATGGTGAAGGTCGGCCCCGGACGGTCGATGTCGACGCGGCTCACCGAGAACCGGGGGTTGGAGGCGGTCGCGATGACCGTCATGAGATAGCGGTCCTCGGCGGCCGAGACGATCTTGTCGGCCTTCTGCCACGGCTTCCCCGTCGGCACGAAGACCACTTCGTCGAGATCGAAGTGGTGGGCGACCTCACTGGCCGCGACCAGGTGGCCGTGGTGGATCGGGTCGAAGGTCCCGCCCATGACGCCCAGACGTCGCTTTCCCCGGCCAGTAGGCGCGTTCATCATGAAACGGACCATACGTGCAAGCCGTACACAGGTTTTAACCACCCCCCGCGCGGGGCAGGCATACCCGACGTAGCATGCCGGACATGACCACCATCCCGGATCGCAATCGCGTGCAGCTTCCCGGCATCAGCTCGCGCGCCTACGAACATCCTGCCGATCGGTCCGCGCTGGTCGCCCTCCGGTCGCTCAGCGGGTTCGACACGGTGCTCAAGCAGATGTCCGGCCTGGTCAGCGAGCGCCGCCTGCGCCTGATCTACCTCGCCTCGGCCGTGCGGACCAGCGACACCCAGTTCCGAGCCCTGCACGACATGGGCCGCGACGCGGCCTACACGCTCGACCTCCACCGCATTCCCGAGGTCTACGTGCAGCAGAGCCCGCTGGTGCAGGCGAAGGCGATCGGCTTCGACGACCCGTTCATCGTCGTCACGACCGGCCTCCTCGACCTGATGGACGAGGAGGAGCAGCGCTTCGTCATCGGCCACGAGACCGCCCACATCCTGTCGGGCCACGCGGTCTACCGCACCATGCTCGACATCCTGACCCGGCTGGCCACCCGTGTGGCCTGGATCCCGCTCGGCTACATCGGCCTGCGCGCGATCGTGGCCGGTCTGGAGGAGTGGCACCGCAAGTCCGAGCTCTCCGCCGACCGTGGCGGCCTGCTCTGCGGCCAGGACGCCGACGCGGCCCTGCGCGCCCTGATGAAGCTCGCCGGCGGCTCGCGCCTGCACGAGATGAACATCGAGGCCTTCCTCGACCAGGCCCGGGAGTACGACACCGCGGGCGACGTCCGCGACGGCCTGCTCAAGGTCCTCAACCTGCTGGGCACCACCCACCCGTTCGCCGTCTCCCGGGTCGCCGAGCTCGACAAGTGGCGCCGAGGCGGCGAGTACGACACGATCATCGCGGGCGAATACCCCCGCCGCGCAGACGACGCCAACGCGAAGATCTCCGAGGAGGTCAGGGCCGCCGCCCGCTCCTACCGTGACTCCTGGTCGCAGTCCCAGGACCCGTTCATCGGCGTCCTGCGCGACGTGGCCGAAGGCGCCGTCAACGCCGGGGAGCGCATTTTCAACCGCTTCTCCCGCCGCGATGGAAATTGACGGAGAGTTCTCCCAAAAGGGTCCGGGCAACTGCTCCCGGGCCCTTTCTCGTTCAGCTCACCCGTAGGCCTTTCCGTACGGGCCACCCGTGAGCGGCACTGTTTTCGCCATCGTGCCCGATGAGAATTCCTCGCGCCCCGCGAGAATTCGTCGTACCCCGTGAGAACTCCTCGCGCCCCGCGAGAACTCCTCGCGCCCCGCGAGAACGACCCGGCCTCCCGCGACACCAAGATCGCCGTACCTAGCCTCCGAGAGCGCCTACACGAGGAGGGCGATCGCCCGCACGGCCGCGGAGCACAGGGCGACGAACCCGCCCAGCACGGCCAGCGCGCGCAGCCCCTCCTTGCGGAGCTCGACGAGCTCGGTGCCGATCCGCTCGATCTCCCGGCCGAGGACGCCCCCGCAGACGACGCCGAACACGACGCCGGCGACGGCGACCGGGGCGGGATGCGTCCACCAGTCGGGCGGCAGCGAGCCGCCCAGGGTGAGCCAGAGCGCGCACCCGGCGAGGGCCGCCGCCGGCAGCCCCGGCCACACGAGGGCGGTCAGCAGCGAGACGACGAAGGTCAGCGGGAAGCCCAGCACCCGCAGGATCGCCCGGGTCCTGGCCGACTTGCGCTTCCTGACCAGCCAGTGACCGGCCCACAGCGCACGGGCGAGCGTGGCGAACACCCCGGTGACGGCGAAGGTTGCCGCCGGCCAGATGGCCGTGGCCACGACACATGGGACGGCCAGGACAGCCAGCAGGAGCAGCGCCGCGTTGCCCGCTGGCAGCGGCCCGGCCCGGCCCGCGTCCCGGGGCTCCCCGGCCGCGCCGCCCCGCCCCTTGCCCGCCTGGCGCCGGACGGTCCTGGCCGCGGCGGCCGGACGCCCGCCGCGCGACGTCTCACCGGCCGAGGGCGCCCGCCCGGTCCTGGACACCTCACCGGTCGCGGCGGCCGTACGTCCACCGCGGGCCGCCTCGCCCGTCGCGGCGGCCGATCGCCCGCCACGGGACGCCTCTCCGACCGCGGAGGCCGGACGCCCGCCACGGGACGTCTCACCGACCGCGGAGGCCGGTCGTCCAGCGCGGGACGTCTCACCGACCGCGGAGGCCGGTCGTCCGGCGCGGGACGTCTCACCCGCCGGGAGCGCCCGCGCCACGCGGGACGCCTCACCGGAGGGCACCGCCCGCCCGCCGCGTGGCGTGCCGTCCGCACCGGCCGGGAGCCGGGACGCCCGCGCCGCGCCGTCCGCCGGGACGGGCGGCCTTCCCCTGCCGTTCTCCGCCCTGGCCGCCCTGCCGCCCCTGGCGGGATCCTCACCCTTGGCGGCGGACTTGGAACGGCCCTCCTGCTTCCTGCCGGAGCCGGCCGAACCGGCCGGGCCGGGCTTCTCGCCCGCCGGGACGGACGGCTTCCTGGCCGACCCCGACCCCGACCCCGACCTCGCCCCCGCCTCCGCCGGGATCACCCGCGCCAGCCGGCCCAGGCGGCCGGTGAGGAGCGCCGCGGTGGGACGCTTGGCCGGCTCGCGGTGGAGGGCGGCGCGGATCAGGGGCAGCAGGGCGGCCGGGACCCCCTCCAGGTCGGCCTGGCCGTTGAGGATCGCGTACATCTGCGCCTCGACGGTGCCCCCGCCGAAGGTGGGGCGGCCGGTCGCGGCGAAGGCCACGGTGGCCGCCCAGGCGTGCACGTCGGCGGGCTCGCCCACGTGCTCGTCGGCGAACAGCTCGGGGGCGGCGTAGCCGGGGGTGCCCAGGAAGGTGCCGGTCAGGGTGAGCCGGGTGGCGTCCAGGACGTGGGCGATGCCGAAGTCGATGAGGACGGGCTCGTCGTCCCCCCCGACCACCACGTTGGCCGGTTTGAGGTCGCGGTGCACGACCCCGGCCGCGTGGATGATCGACAGGGCGACGGCGAGCCCCTGCGCGACGCTGAGCAGGCCGGCCCCCTCCAGGGGACCGGTGCGGCGCACCCGCTCCAGGAGGGTGTCCCCCTCGATGTGCTCCATGACCAGGTAGGGCCGGTCACCGTCGAGATCGGCGTCGACGACGCGGGCGACGTAGGGGCTCTCCACCCTGCGGAGGGCGCGGACCTCCCGCTCCAGGCGGACCCGGGCCTCGGAGCCGGCGTCGTGGACGTCGTGGAGCACCTTGAGCGCGACGTTGTCACCCCGGCGGCTGGAGGCGAGGTAGACCTCGCCCATTCCCCCACGTCCGAGACGTTCCAGCAACGTGTAGGGACCGACCCGCCCGAGACGACCCACGTGACCTCCTGCGTCGGCCACATGGGTCAGGGACCGCTGCGCCTATCGGGTCGCTCACTCCCGCTCGCTTCCCTGCTCTCCAGCCATAGGAGACCACACCATAGCGGGCGAGTGTGACGTTTTCCCGACGGCACGCCGGGCTCCCGGATCTTTCCAGGAGCGCCGGACGCCCCATCGGGCACTAGCGGGCGGCCGCCTCGGGCGAGGCGAGGACCGTGCCCTCGGCCGTGCGCAGGTGGCCCTCGCCGGTGTAGACCCACTTCGTTGAGGTCAGCTCCGGCAGGCCCATGGGACCGCGCGCGTGCAGCTTCTGGGTGGAGATGCCGATCTCCGCGCCGAAGCCGAACTCCCCGCCGTCGGTGAACCGGGTCGAGGCGTTGACCGCCACGGCCGCGGAGTCGACCAGCGCGACGAACCTGCGGGAGGCGCTCACCGAGCGCGTGACGATCGCGTCGGTGTGGGCCGAGCCGTACTTCCTGATGTGCGCCACCGCGTCCTCCAGCGAGTCGACCACGGCGGCGGCGATGTCGAGCGAGAGGTACTCCACCCGGAAGTCCTCCTCCTCGGCGGGCACCACGTCGCCGTACGCCGCGACGCGCGCGTCACCGTGCACCGTGACGCCCTCCGCCGCCAGCGCGGCCAGCGCGCGCGGCACGAAGGTGTCGGCCACGGCCGCGTGCACCAGGAGCGTCTCGGCCGAGTTGCATACCGAGGGCCGCTGGACCTTGGAGTTGACCAGGATCTGGATCGCGAGGTCCTGGTCGGCGTCGGCGTCGACGTAGACGTGGCAGTTGCCCACGCCGGTCTCGATCACCGGGACGGTGGACTCCTCCACCACCGAGTTGATCAGCGAGGCGCCGCCGCGCGGGATCAGCACGTCGACCAGGCCGCGGGCCCGCATGAGCTCCTTGACCGAGTCGCGGCTCTGCCCGGGGACCAGCTGGACGGCCCCGGCGGGCACCTGGGTGCCCGCCAGCGCCTCCTGCATGATCCTGACGAGGACGGTGTTGGACTCGTACGCGCTGGACGAGCCGCGCAGCAGGGTGGCGTTGCCGCTCTTGAGGCAGAGCGCCGCGGCGTCGACGGTCACGTTGGGGCGGCCCTCGTAGACGATGCCGATCACGCCGAGCGGGACCCGGAGCTGACGCAGCTCCAGCCCGTTGGGCAGCGTGTTGCCGCGGATCACCTCGCCGACGGGGTCGGGAAGATCGGCGACCTGGCGGACCGCCTCGGCGATCGCCTCGATCCTGGCCTCGTCGAGACGGAGCCGGTCGATCATGTACTCGGAGATCCCGCTCTCCTTGGCCCGCTCCACGTCGAGCGCGTTGGCCGCGACGATCTCGGCGGACGCGGCCACGAGCGCGTCGGCCATCACGCGGAGCGCGGCGTCCTTCGGCGCCCTCGGCAGCGGGGCCAGCTCGGCGGCGGCCTCTTTCGCCGCCAGGGCAACCTTCAGGAAGTCCTCGGACATCTCGCGCTCCAAAAGAACTAGTTGTGGGATTCCAGTATGACGATGTCGTCGCGGTGGATCAGCTCTCGCTCGTACTCCGGCCCGAGGCTGGCCGCCAGCTCCCGGGTGGAGCGGCCGAGCAGCTCGGGGATCTCCCCCGCGTCGAAGTTGACCAGGCCGCGCGCGACCACCCGGCCGAGCGGCCCGCACAGGTCCACCGGGTCGCCCGCCGCGAACTCGCCCTCGACGGAGGTGACCCCGGCCGGGAGCAGCGACTTGCGGCGGCTCACCACCGCCTCGACGGCGCCCGGGTCCAGGTGGAGACGGCCGCGGCCGGTGGTGGCGTGGGCGAGCCAGAGCAGGCGGGTGCCCGGGTGGCGCCCGCCGGGGTGGAAGTAGGTGCCGACGTCGACCCCCGCGAGGGCCTGGGCGGCGTGCGCGGCGGCGGTGAGCACCACGGGCACCCCCGCCCCCGTGGCGATCTTGGCGGCCTGGACCTTGGTGACCATGCCCCCGGTGCCGACCGCGCCGCCCTTGCCGAGCTCGACCCCGACGAGGTCCTCGGGCCCGCGTACGTCGGCGAGCCTGCGGGCGCCGGGGCGGCGGGGATCGCCGTCGTAGAGGGCGTCCACGTCCGACAGCAGCACCAGCGCGTCGGCCCGGGTCAGGTGGGCGACCAGCGCGGCGAGCCGGTCGTTGTCGCCGAAGCGGATCTCGTCGGTGGCCACGGTGTCGTTCTCGTTGACCACCGGGACGATGCCCAGCTCCAGCAGCCGGGCCAGCGTGCGCTCGGCGTTGACGTGGTGCGAGCGGCGCATCATGTCGTCGGCGGTGAGCAGCACCTGGCCGACCCGCAGGCCGTACCGGGCGAAGGAGGAGGTGTAGCGGGCCACCAGCACGCCCTGGCCGACCGAGGCGGCGGCCTGCTGGGTGGCGAGGTCGCGCGGCCTGGCGGGCAGCCCCAGCGGGCCGAGGCCCGCCGCGATCGCCCCCGAGGAGACCAGCACGATCTGGGTGCCCGCCTTCCGCCGGGCGCCGAGCACGTCGACCAGGGCGTCGACCCGGTCGACGTCGATCATTCCCTGCGGGGTGGTGAGCGAGGACGAACCCACCTTCACGACGAGGCGTGAAGCCGTACGGATCCGTTCGCGCGCAGAGTCCACGACACGCACCTCTCAAAGATGATCACTTGGAAGATCAGGTTATCCGAGCCGCCCGCCCGGGCCGCTCGAACCGCCGGGGCGGACCCCGGACGGCACCGCCGGGACGACCCCCGCTAGCCGAGCCGGTTGTCGGAGCCGCGCGGCCCCTGGCGCACGGCCTCGGCGTTGAGCGTCGGCTGCCAGTCGAAGATGTAGCCGCTCTCCATGGAACCGATGATCACCTCGGCCCCGGCCTTCGCCCCGGCCTTGGTGAGCTCCTCCTCGACACCGAGCCGCTCCAGCCGGTCGGCCAGATAGCCCACGGCCTCGTCGTTGGTGAAGTCGGTCTGGCGGATCCACCGCTCCGGCTTGACCCCGGTGACCTGGAAGGTGCGCTCGTCGACCCTGCGGACCGCGAATCCCGTGTCGCCGTGCTGCTTGGGCCTGATGACCAGACGCGTCGGCTCCAGGACGGGAGCGGCGGCCCGCGCGGCGGCGACCATCTCCCCCATCGCGTAGGTGAGCTCCTTGAGCCCGTCGTGGGTGGCCGCGGAGATCGTGAAGACCCGCAGGCCCCGCTCCCGCAGCATCGGCCCCACGATGTCGGACAGGTCGCGGGCGTCGGGCACGTCGGACTTGTTGAGCACCGCCAGGCGCGGCCGGTCCTCCAGCTTGCCGTACGCGGCCAGCTCGGCCTCGATGGCCTCGTAGTCGCTGATCGGGTCGCGGCCCGGCTCCATCGTGGCGCAGTCGATCACGTGCACGAGCGTGTTGCAGCGCTCGACGTGGCGCAGGAACTCGTGCCCCAGGCCCTTGCCCTGCGAGGCGCCGGGGATGAGGCCGGGCACGTCGGCGACGGTGAAAACGGTCTCGCCCGCGGTGACCACCCCGAGGTTGGGGACCAGGGTGGTGAACGGGTAGTCGGCGATCTTCGGGCGGGCCGCGGAGAGCGCGGCGATCAGGGAGGACTTGCCCGCGCTGGGGAAGCCGACGAGCGCCACGTCGGCGACGCTCTTCATCTCCAGCATGACGTCGATCTCGTCGCCGGGCTCGCCGAGCAGCGCGAAGCCGGGGGCCTTGCGCTTGGCGGAGGCGAGGGCGGCGTTGCCGAGCCCGCCGTGCCCGCCCTCGGCGATCACGTAGCGGGTGCCCGCTCCGATCAGGTCGATCAGGACCTCGCCGGTGCCGGCGTTCTTGACCACGGTGCCGTCGGGCACCGGGATGATGATGTCGCCGCCGTTGGCGCCGTCGCGGTTGGCGCCCTGCCCCTGCTTGCCGTTGTCGGCCTTGCGGTGCGGGCGGCGGTGGTACTCCAGGAGGGTCGCCGTGTTGGCGTCGACCTCCAGGATCACGTCACCGCCCCGGCCGCCGTTGCCCCCATCGGGGCCACCCAGCGGCTTGAACTTCTCCCGATGGACAGAGGCGCAGCCGTTTCCCCCGTCACCGGCCTTGATGTGCAGGACCACCTGGTCCACAAAGTCCGGCATGTCTACTTTCCTACCTCTATCTGCGGGAACCTCTGCGGGAACCTCTGTTGAAAACGCGAACAGGGGTGGACCGCTGAATGCGATCCACCCCTGCCGTCAACGTCTGTCGGCGCGAATCTACTCCGCGACCGGGACGATGCTCACCGCGCGGCGCCCACGCTTGACACCGAACAGAACGTGGCCCGCGGCCAGCGCGAACAGCGTGTCGTCACTGCCACGGCCGACGTTGTCGCCGGGGTGGAAGTGGGTGCCGCGCTGACGGACGATGATCTCGCCGGCGTTGACCAGCTGACCGCCGAAGCGCTTCACACCGAGCCGCTGGGCGTTGGAGTCGCGGCCGTTCCGAGTGGACGACGCGCCCTTCTTGTGTGCCATCTCGCAAAACTCCCGAAACTCAGGCCTGGTCGATGCCGGTGATCTTCACCTGGGTGTACCGCTGGCGGTGACCCTGGCGCTTCTTGTACCCCGACTTGTTCTTGTACTTCAGAATCCGGATCTTCGGACCCTTGGTCTCACCGAGAATCTCGGCGGCAACCGTGAACTTGCCCGCCTCGGTGGTCACGTCGCCGTCGTTGACGACGAGGACCGTCGGCAGCGAAACCGTGGAACCGACCTCGCCGGCGACCTTGTCCACTTCAAGGACGTCACCGACGGAGACCTTCTGCTGCCTGCCGCCGCAACGAACGATCGCGTACACCGCGGAACCCTTCTTCTGACTGCTTGCTCGCTGGATGCTGCGCCCCGCATCCGGCTGTGGTCATTGATGACGTACCGGGTAGGCGCGCGAACAGGGCGCGCCATGAGCGCACCGGTTCACCAGAGTACCGGATTGACGGTGTCCTGGTCGAACCGGGCGGAACGTCGGGGGTGCCGGCCTTCGGCCCCGTCCCTGTGCTGGGACGGGGGTCTAGTCGGCCGGCCTGGCCTTGCGGGAGCGTCTCCGCCCCCGGCCAGAAGCCTGCGCTGCCTGACCGTCCTCGTGCTGGACGCCGTCAAGCGCATCGGTCACCGTATCACGGCCGGACTGGTCACCGGCCGCCACCGCGTGGTTACCGTCCTTGCCGAGCTTCTCCGCGACGGCCTTCTCCACGGCCATCTTGCCCTGGGTGCCGCGCGGCTCGGGCTTGCCCTCCACCGGCTCGGACGAGACGTGCAGGCCCCGGCCGTTGCAGCACTCGCAGGTGGTCGAGAAGGCCTCCAGGAGGCCCTGGCCGACCCGCTTGCGTGTCATCTGGACCAGGCCCAGCGAGGTCACCTCGGCCACCTGGTGCTTGGTGCGGTCGCGGGCCAGGCACTCCAGCAGCCGCCGCAGCACCAGGTCGCGGTTGTTCTCCAGCACCATGTCGATGAAGTCGATCACGATGATGCCGCCGATGTCGCGCAACCTGAGCTGGCGGACGATCTCCTCAGCCGCCTCCAGGTTGTTGCGGGTGACGGTCTCCTCCAGGTTGCCGCCCTGGCCGGTGAACTTGCCGGTGTTGACGTCGACCACGGTCATGGCCTCGGTCCTGTCGATCACCAGCGAGCCGCCGCTGGGCAGCCAGACCTTGCGCTCCATCGCCTTGGCGATCTGCTCGTCGATCCGGTACGCGGCGAAGACGTCGCCGCCCTCCTCCCACCTGCTGAGGCGGTCGGCCAGGTGCGGGGCGACGTAGCGGACGTACTCGTCGACCGTCTCCCACACGTCGCCCGCGACGACCAGCGAGGCGAAGTCCTCGTTGAACACGTCGCGGACCACCCGGACGGTCAGGTCGGGCTCGGAGGAGAGCAGCTCGGGCGCGCTCGCCGACTTGGCCTTGCGCTGGATGTTCTCCCACTGCGCCGACAGCCGCGCCACGTCGCGGGCCAGCTCGTCCTCCGACGCGCCCTCGGCGGCCGTACGGACGATGACCCCCGCGTTCTCCGGCATGACCTTCTTCAGGATGCTCTTGAGACGGGTGCGCTCCTTGTCGGGGAGCTTGCGGCTGATGCCGGTCATCGAGCCGTCGGGCACGTAGACCAGGTAGCGGCCCGGCAGGCTGATCTGGCTCGTCAGGCGGGCGCCCTTGTGGCCCATCGGGTCCTTGGTGACCTGCACCAGCACCGACTGGCCCGACTTCAGCGCCACCTCGATCCGCTTGGGCTGTCCCTCCAGCCCGGCGGTGTCGAAGTTGACCTCACCGGCGTACAGGACCGCGTTGCGGCCCTTGCCGATGTCGACGAACGCCGCCTCCATGCTCGGCAGGACGTTCTGCACCTTGCCGAGGTAGACGTTGCCCACGTACGACTGGCTCGCCTCGCGGTTGACGTAGTGCTCGACGAGGACGCCGTCCTCCAGCACCGCGATCTGGGTGCGCCCGCCGGTGCGGCGGACCACCATCATGCGCTCGACGGACTCCCTGCGGGCGAGGAACTCCGACTCGGTGATGATCGGCGGACGCCTGCGGCCGAGCTCGCGGCCCTCGCGGCGGCGCTGCTTCTTGGCCTCCAGGCGGGTCGAGCCGCGCACGCTCTGCACCTCGTCCACCGAGGTGCTGCGCCCGGCGCGCGGCGCGCGGATGCGCACCACCGTGTTCGGCGGGTCGTCCGGGACGTCGCCGGGCTCGTCCGTGCCCCTGCGGCGCCTGCGACGGCGACGGCGCGAGCTGCCGCTCTCGGAGTCGTCGTCCTGCTCGGCCTCCGGCCGCTCCTCGTCGTCCTGCTCGGCCTCGGTCTCCTCGGCCTCGTCGAGGTCGCGCGCCTTGCCGCGGCCCCGGCCGCCCCTGCGGCGCCGACGCCGGCGACCGCTGGCGTCGTCGTCGCCGTCGGAGTCGTCGTCCTCGACCTCCTCGGCGAGCTCGGCCTTCTCGGCCCGGTCGATCTTGTCCGCGCGGTCGGCCCGGTCGGCCCTGTCGGCCTTCTGCTCGGCGGGCTCGGGCTCCTGCGCGGCGGGCTGAGCGGCCCGCTGCGGGTCGGGGGCCTGGAACAGCGGCTGGAACACCGCGGCGGGCGCCTGGAAGGTCACCGAGGGCACCTCGGAACGTTCCTGGCCGGCCAGCCCGAAGGGGTCGGCGAACAGGACGGGCCGCTCCTCGACGATGTCCTCGCCCGCGGGCTCGTCGTCGAGCGGCTCCTCGGCGGGCAGCAGCTCCGCCGCGATCTCCTCGGCGTCGGCGGCCTCGGCGGAGGACACCTCGGGGACGCTCGGCTCGGCCTCGACCGGCGGCGCCTCGCGCGGGGCGGCCTTCTTGCGCGTACGGGTGCGCTTGGCGGGAGCGGCGGGCGCCTCCTGGGACGCCGGCTCGGCTCCACTCTCGGGCACGGCCACGCGCTCGGGCTCGGGCGCGGCGAAAGGCTGGGGGACGGCGAAGGGGTCCGGCACGACGGGCGCCGCCGGGGAGACCACCGCGGGAGCCGCGGGAGCCACGGGAGTCGCGGCCTCCGCGGGCGCCACGGTCTCGGCCTCCGCCTCGGCCGGCTCGGCGACCGGCTTCTTCGCACGGCTACGCCGCGTGGTGGTGGGGGCGCCGTCGGCCACGGCCGTCTTGCGCCTGCTGGCGCGCTTGGGAGCCGGGGCGGGCTCCGCGGCGGCCTCTGCGACCGGCTCCGCCTCGGGCTCCGGCGCTCCGGCCGGAGGCTCCACGGCGGAAGCCGGGGAGGCCGGGGAAACCGTGGAGGCAGGGGAGGCCGTGGGTGCCGCGGAGGTCACAGGGGCTGTGACCGCGGGGGCCGGCTCCGGCGGCTCCGGCGGGGGTCCGGCGGGCCGGCTCGCGGCCCTGCGCCGGGTCACCGGTGGCCGGGTGTCTTCTGTTGTCGTATCCCCGCCAGGGCTGTTGACCCCGGCGTTGGGCTCGTTGTCGAGCATGCGGGCGCTCTCCCGTTCAGCTCCCGGGCGCGTCTCCGCGCCGCGCGGGAGCTCTCGTCTCTCACTGTCCGCCAGGCCTGGGGCCCGGCGCCAAGTCCTATATGTCGCCGCCGACGTGCCTGCCCACCGGTTCCGCTTCGCCGCCGCGCGTGATGTCGCGGTCCAGGCCGAACGGATCGGCGGGCTCACCGGTGTGAACGTCCAGCGGGCCCTGCGCCAGCCTGGTTACCTCGGGGGGCACCGGCGGCGCGAAGTCAGCCACAAGACGCAGTCCAGTGAGAACGTCGTCGGGTCGAACGGCAGGAGTTTCGTGCCGTACAACCATGCGAAGTATGACACATGGCTGACTGGACGCCTGACCTGCTGTTGTCTCGGTTCCCTCAAATACCCTGAGGCTCAGCACCGCTTCACGTGCGTCGAAGCGTCGCATCCCCTTCTTCGTAAGGCGTTCGACCTCGACGTGGTCCGTGGCGAGGAACTTCCCGGCCGCGGCCTCGGCGAGGGCGAGATCGGCTCCCGGCAGCCGCAGCTCCCACGCCGAGCACTCCATCCGGTCGGCCAGGCTCGCGGAGCCCGCCTCGACGACGTCGAGCACGTCGAGACCGGGCGGCAGCGAGGCGTCCAGGGCGGCTCGCAGCCGCTCCGGGTCACACTCGCGCGTCACGCTGATCTCGAAGTACTCGGCCTCGCTGGCGACCCCGGTGGGGGCGGCCGCTCCCACGTAGGAGATCTTCGGGTGGGGCGAGAAGCCCGCGCTGAACGCCACCGGGACGTCGGCTCTCCGGACCGCCCTTTCGAGGGCCCGGGTGATGTCGCGGTGACTGGTGAAGCGCAGGCGGCCGCGCTTGGCGTAGCGCGCGCGCAGGCGCTGCACCACGGGCGCGGGCGGCGGCCCGTCGGGAGCGGGTTTCAGGGTGGTGTCGTCCTTCCCAAGTCGTGGTCGTCGTTTCCGGGGAGGCGGCGCTCACGCACCGCCCACCTCAGACAACCGTCAGTGGCAGCAGCTTCTTCCCGGTGGGCCCGATCTGGATCTCGGTCCCCATCGTGGGGCAGACGCCGCAGTCGTAACACGGGGTCCATCTGCAGTCCTCGACCTCGACGTCGTTGACCGCGTCCTGCCAGTCCTGCCAGAGCCACTCGCGGTCGAGACCGGCGTCGAGGTGGTCCCAGGGCAGGACCTCGTTCTCCTCGCGCTCGCGCGTGGTGTACCAGTCGACGTCGACGCCGACCTCGGCGGCGGCGTCCATCCAGCGCTGGTAGGAGAAGTGCTCGCTCCAGCCGTCGAACCGGCCGCCGCCCGCCCAAACCGCGCGGATGACCTCGCCGACCCTGCGGTCGCCCCGGGAGAGCAGGCCCTCCACGATCGAGGGCTTGCCGTCGTGGTAGCGCAGGCCGATGGCGCGGCCGTAGTCACGGTCGCCCCGCAGGGCCTCCTTCAGTGCCCTGAGCCTGCGGTCGACCGTCTCGTGGTCGGCCTGACCGGCCCACTGGAACGGGGTGTGCGGCTTGGGCACGAACCCGCCGATGGAGACCGTGCAGCGCACGTCGCGCGACCCGGTGGCCTCGCGGCCCGCCTTGATGACCTTCTTGGCGAGGTCGGCGATGCCCTGGACGTCGGCGTCCTCCTCGGTGGGCAGGCCGCACATGAAGTAGAGCTTCACCTGCCGCCAGCCCTGGGTGTAGGCGGTGCTGACGGTCCTGATCAGGTCTTCCTCGGTGACCATCTTGTTGATCACCTTGCGCATCCGCTCGGAACCCCCCTCGGGGGCGAACGTCAGGCCGGAGCGGCGCCCGTTGCGGGAGAACTCGTTGGCCAGGTCGATGTTGAAGGCGTCGACCCGGGTCGAGGGCAGCGACAGGGAGGTGTTGGTGCCCTCGTAACGGTCCGCCAGCCCCTTGGCGACCTCGCCGATCTCGGAGTGGTCGGCCGAGGAGAGCGACAGCAGTCCGACCTCGTTGAAACCGGACGCCTTGACGCCCGCCTCGACCATGTCGCCGATCGTGGTGATCGAACGCTCGCGCACCGGACGGGTGATCATGCCGGCCTGGCAGAACCGGCACCCCCGGGTGCACCCGCGGAAGATCTCCACGCTGAACCGCTCGTGCACGGTCTCGGCGAGCGGGACCAGCGGCTTTTTCGGGTACGGCCACTCGTCCAGGTCCATCACGGTGTGCTTGTGGATCCGCCACGGCACGCCCGACCTGTTGGGCGCGACGCGCTGGATCCGGCCGTCGGGGTGGTAGTCGACGTCGTAGAACTTCGGCACGTAGACCCCGCCGGACTCGGCCAGCCGCATCAGCAGCCCGTCGCGCCCGCCGGGCCTGCCCTCGGCCTTCCACTCGCGGATGACCTCGGTGATCGCGATGGCGATCTGCTCCCCGTCGCCCAGCACGGCGGCGTCGAGGAAGTCGGCGATCGGCTCGGGGTTGAACGCCGCGTGACCGCCGGCCAGCACGATCGGGTCGTCCTCGCCCCGGTCGGCCGCCTCCAGCGGGATGCCCGCCAGATCCAGCGCGGTCAGCATGTTGGTGTAGCCGAGCTCGGTGGAGAAGGAGAGCCCGAGCACGTCGAAGGCCCGTACGGGCCGGTGCGCGTCGACCGTGAACTGGGGCACGCCCTCGGAGCGCATGAGCGCCTCCAGGTCGGGCCAGACCGCGTAGGTCCGCTCGGCCAGCGTCTCCGGCAGCTCGTTGAGGATCTCGTAGAGGATCTGGACGCCCTGGTTGGGCAGGCCGACCTCGTAGGCGTCCGGATACATCAGCGCCCAGCGGACCGTGGTCTCGTCCCAGTCCTTGACGGTCGAGTTGAGCTCACCTCCGACGTACTGGATCGGCTTCTGCACCCTGGGCAGGAGCGCTTCCAGGCGGGGAAACAGCGACTCGACAGACATGGCACCAAGAATATCCGCCTACAGGGGGTGCCACAGGCGGTCGTCGCCCGCTCGCAGCGAGTCGAGCCGGTGGCGCAGCTCCTCACGGGCGGTGCGATCGCGGTGCGCGTTGCGCAGCACGGCCGTGAGAGTACGCAGTTCGCGCATGTCACGCAGCACCGGATAGCCCTCCCAGGTGGTCGCGTCGTAGCCGTAGGCCTCGCTGAAATCGGCCCGCTGGCGTTCGGTCAGGCCGAACCTGCCCCCCTGGAGTGTCGGGATCAGATCGATCTCCCTGGGCCCCGCGCACACCCCGTCCCAGTCGCACAGCAGGAAACCGCCGCTCGTGCGGATCAGGTTGCCCCGGTGGGCGTCCGCGTGGACGAGCCCGTACGGCAGGGCGAACTCCACCCGCTCGTAGTAGGCCTCGGCCAGCGCCTCGCAGCGGCCGAGCAGCCAGTCGCGGTCGTCGCGGTCCAGCGCGACGCTCTCGCCGATCGCCCGGCGCACCCCCCCGAACGGGTCGTGGGTCGGCAGGTCGAACGGCACGGGCGGCAGGTCGTGCAGCCGTCGCAGCAGCGGCCCCAGCTCCACCGGGTCGGGAAGCGGCCCGATGTGCTCCTCGTGGTGCCAGAACGTCGCCAGGAAGCCCTCGGCGGCGACCGGCTGCTTGATCTCCAGCGGCCTGACGGCGGGGAAACCCAGCTCGGCGAGCCATCGGGTGACCCGGATCGAGGTCACCAGCCGGTCGTACCTGCCCGGCGTGGTCGCCTCCGTCAGCCGCACCACGACCTTCTCGCCCGCCAGGTGGTAAACGGCGTTGGCGAAGTCGCGCATCAGCGTCGCGCCCCCGGTGTCGAGCCCGGTCCTGCGGCACGACTCGGCGAGCGCCAGGGCGGCGCGCGGGAGGAGGGGTTCCTCCGCGGTGACGGTCATCGTCCACTTCTCCCGTCCGAGATCGCGTTCCTGGCCCGCTGCGGCAGGCCCACGGCGCAGAAACCCTCGATCTGCCCGGCCATCTGCTCCCCGCCGGGACGTGAGGCCAGCAGCGCGCGGCTCGCGCCGAGGGTGGCGCCCAGGCTGCCGATGCGCCGGTCGGGCGGGAGCGCGAGGATCGGCGCCATGGCGTCCTCGGCGCCCGAGGTGTCGCCCTCCATCAGGTGGGCGATCGCCAGATGGGCGCTGGCCATGGCTTCACATCCGTAGGAGCGGTTCTCCGGGTCCCCCGAGGCGTACAGGGACAGCGACTCGCGCGCCGACTCGATCGCCGGGGCGGAGGCGCCGAGCTGCAGCTGGGCGACCGCCGCGTAGTAGCGCTCCTTCGCCGGGTGGAACGCGAACTCCCCGGCGATCTCGTCGTGCAGCTCGTCGCCCCGGCCCCCGCCGCGGGCGCCGGCCGCCTCGCGCAGCGCCTCGGAGGCCTCCCCGCGACGCCCGAGGAGCGCGTACGAGCGGGCCCTCAGCATGTGCAGGCGGGTGGCCCCCGAGCCCGCGCGGACGTGGGTCAGCCCCTCCTCCGCGTAGCGGGCCGCGTCATTGTGGCGGCGGTCCCACAGCGCCACCGACGACTGCATCCCGCGCGCCCACCCCATCAGCTCCGCGTGCCCGGCCACCTTGCCGTACGTCCACGCGGCGCGGGCGAGGGTGTCGGCGGGGACGCGGCGGTCCATGTCCATGCTGGCGTTGGCCATCAGCCCGCACAGCGCGCCGGTGAGGAAGTACAGCTCCCTGGCCTGCCCGGGGTGGACGCGCCGCTCCAGCGCCCTGCGGGTACGCTCCTGCAGCTCGCGCATCTCCACGAAGAGCGGCAGCGGGGCCTCGGACACGTAGCGCCTGCCGACCCAGATCACCTGGGTGCGCAGCCGCTCCAGCGCCCCGGCGCCCAGCTCGCTCTCCTCGGCCCGCTCGGCGTGCGCGCCGGCCTCGTCGGCCGCCACCGTGATCACGTCGAGGATCGGCGGGGCGGGCGGCGCCGAGCGCAGCTCCTCGGGGGTGTAGTCCTGGGCGAAGCCGAGCTGCACCGGACCGGTCTGGAAGAGCCTGCACAGCAGGTCCGTGTAGTCGCGGTCGGGCCTCGCCCCCGCCTCCCACTCCCGCCAGGAGCGCTCGCTGAGCCCGCGCCGCTTGATCCCCTCCCTGTCGCACATGGCGTGGAAGTGGTCGATGGCCTCCTCCACGGTCCACCCGTGGGCGAGCCTGCGGCACTTGAACCTGGTCTGCTGGGGACAGCAGACGTGGATCTCGTCCACCATCTGCTGGATGACCGCGGCGGACGGCGGCCCGGAGATCCCGGCCAGCGTACGGTTACGGATGATCGTCGCGCACGCCAGCGCGGCGCGGTCGCCGCCGCGTGAGACCGGGGTCATCGGCGCTCCCGGGGGTGCTCTGGGGGTTTCGGGGGACTCAGGGGACTCAGGGGACTCGTGGGACTCGTGGGACTCGGGGGGATCACTTGCGCAGCGAGGGCCGGCGGGCGGGGGAGTCCGCCGGAGGGTAATTCCCCGGGAGCCGGCGCCTCTGTCACGAATCGCCGCCCTGGAAGGGCACGACCGTGCCGCCGTTGCGGAGCTGCGCCTGGAAGAGCTGCCCGCACAGGCTGCTCGGGGTCTCGGCGAACCACACCGCCGGCGGGCTGCCCGCCGACACCGCGGCCCAGCGTCCCTTGCTGAACACGATCCGGTAGTCGGGGAACGCGGTCCGTAACAGTTCGAGTGCCCGTTGCCGCTCGGCGAGCTCAGAGATCACGGCTCCTCCGTCATCGCGAGTTTCGTCTTCGTTCCCAGAATGTTCGCTTGACGAACGCCATGCCAGTGAGAATCGGGGATTCGCGACATGAGGGCCGCTCTCATGTCGGCGAAGGCACAGGGGGGACAGGCGCCGGAACGACTACTGGAACGGCTGCCGGCGCATGTGGATCGCCTGGAGCAGGCCGAAGGCGATCATATTGGCGAACGTGGCCGTACCGCCATAGGAGACGAACGGCAGGGGAAGACCGGTGATCGGCATGATCCCGACGGTCATCCCGATGTTGACGAACGACTGGAAGGCCAGCCAGCACACGATCGAACCGGCCACCAGCGTGCCGAACCGGTCGTCGCACTCGCGCGCGATCCGCACCCCCCGCAGCAGGATCACCCCGAGCAGCGCCACCACGGTGACCGAGCCGAGGAAACCGAACTCCTCCCCCGCCACCGTGAAGATGAAGTCGGTGTGCTGCTCGGGCACGAAACGCCCGGTGGTCTGGCCGCCCCCGAACAGCCCCTTGCCGAACACCTCCCCCGACCCGATCGCGATCAGCGACTGCGTGCTGTTGTAGCCGACGCCGCGCGGATCGCTCGCCGGGTTGAGGAACGCGGTGAACCGGGCGATCTGGTACGGCTCCAGGACATTGAGGAACCACGCGGCCGCCCCCGCGCCGACCACGCTGAGGGTGAGCCCGGCGATCCAGCGCTTGCGGACCCCCGCCACGACGATCGTGCCGGCCGTGATCACCCCGATGACCATCGTGGTGCCCAGGTCGGGCTGGAGCATCACCAGGCCCATGGTGAACATGGACACCACCAGCGCGATCACGACGTCGAAACCGCGCGGCCTGTTGGTGCCCCTGGCGGGCTGGGCCAGCAGCATGGCGAGGATCAGCACCAGGCCGAGCTTGGCGAACTCCGACGGCTGGAACGCGAAACCGCCGCCCAGCATGATCCACGAGTGGGCGCCGTTCACGGTGCTGCCGAGCGGAGTGATCACCAGGATCAGCCCGACCAGCGTCGCGCCGTAGATCAGCGGGGTGAAGGCCCGCAGCGCCCGGTGGTCCACCATCGCGGCCGTACCGGCCAGCACGGCGCCGATGACGAGGTTGAGGATGTGCTTCTTGACCAGCCCCGTGGAGCCGGCCGCCCAGGTCCTGGTCGAGGACCAGACCAGCATCGTGCCAATCACCGCCAGCGCGGCGACCGCGACCAGCATCAGCCCGTCCATCCGGCCCACCGTGGAGGCGGCCGCCACCGTCCGGCCGGCCAGGGACGCCCTCGGCGGCGCGGCCGCCCGGTTCACGTCGCCTCCCCGGCGGCTGTGACCACCGGCCCCCTCACGAGCCCCGTAGCGGACACCAAGCCGGACACCGAGACGGGCGCGCCCACGAAAGGCACCCGCGCGGACGTCCCCCCCGGTACGGCCACCGGCACCGGCACCGTCACCACCGGTGCCACCACTGCCACCGGCGTCATCGAAGCCGTAAGTGAAGCCGTAAGCGAAGCCGTCATCGCGACACCGTCCCGTCCTTGGCGATCACCGGAAGCGCCCGCGCCGGGCGCCCGCCCGGCAGGGCCGAGGAGGACGGCTTCCCGTCGGGTTTGAAGCCGTAGATGCCCTCGTAGATCTTCCGGACCGCCGGAGCCGCGGTCTGGCCGCCCATCCCGCCCTGGGACACCATGGCGACGATCACGAACCGCGGCTTGTCCGTCGGGGCGAACGAGGCGAACCACGACGTGTCGGCCTTGCCGTAGACCTCGGCGGTGCCGGTCTTCCCGCCGATCTTGACCTTGTCCATGGGGAATCCCGAGAAGGCCCCGGCCGCGGTGCCGTCGGAGGCGACCTCGCTCAGCGCCCCCTTGATGTAGGCCCGCTCCTCCCGCGTGATCGGCAGCCTGCCCACCACCGGCACCTTGATCTCCTTGACCTTGGTGCCGTCGGGACGCACCAGCGCCCAGCCCACCCGGGGACTGCGCAGCTTGCCGTCCCCGACCAGCGCCGCGTACGCCGCCGCCAGCTGCAGCGGCGTCACCAGCACGTCGCCCTGCCCGATGGAGAAGTTGGCGGCGTCACCCGGACGCCACTGGAACCCTTCCAGGCAGTTCTCGTACGCCAGCCGCTTGAGGAACGCGGCCCTGCTGGGACTGCTCTTGGCCACCTCCGGATACCCGGTCTTGGCCCGCCTGCAGTTGTCCTCCTTGGTCACCGCCCAGAGCGCCTTCTTCCACGCCCGGTCGGGGATCCTGCCCGGCGACTCGCCCGGCAGGTCGATGCCCGTGGGACGGCCGAACCCGTAGGCCCGCGCCATGTTCGCCATCGGCTCCTTGGTCCTCCCCTTGGGATGGAGCCCGCCGTCGCGCAGCCACTGCTCGTACGCCGCCCGGTAGAAGATCGTGTCGCACGACTTCACCAGCGCCATGTGCAGGTTGAGGACGCCCAGCCCGATGCCGCGGAAGTTGTTGAACGGCCGGTCGCCCACCATGAAGGACCCCGGGCAGTCGTACTTGCCGTGCAGCGGATAGCCGTCCTTGAGCATCGCCGACACCGACGACACCTTGAACGTCGAACCGGGCGCGAACTCGCCCTTGATCGCCCGCGACACCAGCGGCTTGCCGGTCTTGCCCGACAGCAGGCGCTGGTACTCCGCCTCGGAGATCCCCCCGCTCCAGACCGCCGGATCGTACGTCGGCGCGCTGGCCAGCGCGATCACCCGGCTCGTTCTCGCGTCCAGCACCACCGCCGCCGCCCCGTCGGCCTTGGGCGCGCCCTTCATCGCCTCGGCCAGCGCCTTCTCCGCCAACGTCTGCACCCTGGCGTCGATGCTGGTGATGAGCGTGTCGCCCGGGACCGGCGGCACGTGCCGCTCCACCCCGATGACCTTGCCCAGCCGGTCGACCTGCACCCGCCGCATCCCCGGCGTCCCCCGCAGCGGCACGTCGTAGACCGACTCCAGGCCGTCCCTGCCCACCAGGTCGACCCCGGAGAACGCCGACCTGAGCCCGTCGCGCCTGTCCAGCTCCTCCTGCGTGATCGGCTGCAGGTAGCCGAGCGCCTGCGCGCCCGCGCCCTTGCGCGGATACTCCCGCACGGCCTGCACCTCGGCCGTGACCCCGGGGAACTCCTCCTGCCGCTCCAGGATCTGCAGGGCCTCGCGCGTGGTGACGTCGACGTCGATGGGGATCGGCTGGTACGGCGACCCCGGCCAGCACGGACGGGCCACCCCGGGGCCGCACGCCCTGATCCGCTCCCGCAGCTCGGTCGGACGGCGGCCGAGCACCCCGGCCAGCCTCTGGAGCACCTCCTGGCCGTTGCCCGCCATCCGGTTCAGGCGCGTGCGGTCGACCGAGACCACCAGCGTGGTCCGGTTGCGCACCAGCGGGCGGCCCGTCGCGTCGAGGATCTGCCCGCGCACCGCCGGGACGACGACGTCACGCGTACGCGTCTCGGTCGCGGCCTCCACGTACTCCGTACCGCGCACCACCTGCACCTGCCAGAGCCGTACGGCGAGCAGCGCCAGCATCGACACCACCAGCACCTGCACCACGACCAGCCGCCCCCGCATCAGGCCCATACCCCGTCCTCCCCGCGCACCCGGCCGGAACCCCCGGCCCACGACCCGCCCGGCCTCCCGCTCCCCCCGCGGCGAGGCCCGCCACGACCCCACGGCGCACGAGGCCGCGTACGCGGCCTCACAGGCGACTTCGCATGATGTGCTGGGGCACCCGGACGGGACGCGACTCCGGCCCCCGCACGAGCCTCCGCACCATCCACACCACGGGCGGCGCGGCGATCAGGTTGTACGCCATCGCCTGCGGCAGCACCGTCGTCAGCATGGACAGCCCGGTCCGCGGATCCCCCACCAGGGCACCGGTCACCAGGGCGACCACGGGACCGGCGACCGCGCAGGCCATCGCCGCGAGCGGCCCCGCGAACGGCCGGCCCTCCACCGCGCGTCCCGCCAGGAAGCCCATGAGGCAGAGCACGAGCGCATTGTGCCCGAGCAGGTGCGCCGCCGGCGGCAGCAGATCGCTGACGAGACCGGCGGCGAAGCCCATCCCGGCCCCCGCCGCGGCCCCGCGCGCCAGCGCGTACCCCACCACGGCGAGCAGCACCAGATCCGGCGCGGCGTGCCCGGGCAGCGGCAGCCGGTTGACGACGGTCACCTGGACGATCATGATCCCCAGGAGCAGCAGCACGAAGGCCGCGTTGCGGCCCATCCCGTCAGGCCCCCTCTCGCCGGCCGCGGGGAGCCTCCGCCCCGCGCGGGCCGGATTCGGGGCCGGAGCCGGATTCCGCGTCAGAGCCGGACTCGGAGCCGGACTCGGCGCCGGGTGCACGCGACGTGGCCCGCTCCGACGTCGAGGCGTTCTCCTCAAGCTCCTTGGGCTCCTTTGGCTTCTTGGACGGTCCCGGCGGGAGCACCGCGTCACGCGGGTCGCGGCGCGGCGCCCGCACCACCACGCCGACCACGTCCAGCGCGGTGAGATCGGCGGACGGCCGCGCGTACGCGATGCGGGTCAGCTCGCCCGGTGTGGCCTCCACCCGCTCCACCACCCCGATCGGCACCCCCGCCACGTACGGCGCGCCCCGCTGGGAGCCGAAACTCACGATGCGGTGGCCAGGAGTGATCGGCGCGGTCGAGTCGAGCAGCCGGAAACGGACCAGGCGGCCGTTCTCCCCCACGCCGTGCACCACCCCGATCTCGTTGCTGCCCTCCAGCCGGGCCCCGGCCGCCGAGGCGGGGTCGCTGAGCAGGACCACCGTCGAGGTGGACGGGCCCACCTGGACCACCCTGCCGACCAGGCCGTCGGCGTTCAGCACGGTCATCTCCGGGCGCACCCCGTCGGCGCGCCCCACGTCGAGCTCGACGGCCTCCTCGAACCCGGGCGCGCCGCGCCGGGCGATCACCTGGGTGGGCAGGATCCGGTATCCGCCGGTCCCCGCGACCCCGAGCAGCCTGCGAAGCTCCCGGGAACGCTCCCGGTCGAGGCTCTGCGCCGCCAGGTCGTGCCTGAGCCGCTGGTTCTCCGAGCGCAACCTCTCGAGGCGGGCGCGCGCCGAGGGAGCCTCGGCCATCGTCTCGAAGAACTCGCCGACCGGCCGCACGATCCCCGACCCCGCGCTCTCCGCGGCGCCGAACAGCGTCGTGCCGACCGTCCTGAGCGGGCCGAACGGCGACTCCGTGACCGAACGGTGGTCGATGGTGACGAGCACGAGCGCGGCGGCCAGCAGCAGCCCCAGGTTGACCCGTGCCCGGCGGGTGTCCTTCATCAGTGCCGCGGCTCGGGGACCAGGACCTGCTGCAGGGCGTCGAAGTCCTCGACGCACTTGCCCGAGCCGAGCGCGACGGAGTCGAGGGCGTTGTCGACGAGGTGGATCGGCATGCCGGTCTCGGCCTTCAGCCGCTCGTCCATGCCCTTGAGGAGCGCCCCGCCCCCGGTGAGGGCGATCCCGCGGTCCATCAGGTCTCCGGAAAGCTCGGGCGGGCACTTGTCGAGCGTCGTCTTGACCGCGTCGACGATCACGTTCAACGGCTCCTCGATGGCCTTGCGGATCTCCGCGGCCGACACCACGATCGTCTTGGGCAGGCCGCTGACCAGGTCACGGCCCCGGATCTCGGCGTGGCTCTCCTCGGGGAGCATGCACGCGGAGCCGATGGCCATCTTGATCTCCTCAGCCGTGCGCTCGCCGAGCATGAGCGAGTGCTCCTTCTTGGCGAAGGCCATGATCGCCTGGTCGAGCTCGTCGCCGCCCACCCTGATCGACTGGCTGGTGACCACGCCGCCCATCGAGATGATCGCCACCTCGGTGGTGCCACCCCCTATGTCGATCACCATGTTGCCGGTGGGCTCGTGCACCGGGAGCCCGGCGCCGATCGCGGCGGCCATGGGCTCCTCGACGATGTAGACCCTGCGCGCGCCCGCCTGGTAACCGGCCTCCTTGACCGCCCGCTGCTCGACCCCGGTGATCCCGCTCGGCACGGCGATGATGATGCGCGGCTTGGCGAAGTGGCGGCGCTTGTGCACCCGCTGGATGAAATAGCGCAGCATGCGCTCGGTGACGTCGAAGTCGGCGATGACCCCGTCCTTGAGCGGGCGGATGGCCACGATGTTGCCGGGAGTGCGGCCTATCATCCGCTTGGCCTCGATACCAACAGCCACGATCTTCCCCGTCGCGGTGTTGATCGCTACGACGGACGGCTCGTTGAGCACGATCCCGCGGCCCCGTACGTACACGAGGGTGTTCGCGGTGCCGAGGTCGACCGCCATGTCACGGCCCAGAAAAGCAAGATTGCTGCCCATGAGGAAGGCCGGCCTCCTTCCGTCAGGTCGTCGGCGAAAACTACGGAACGCACTCGAATCGTAACGTGACGTACCCACCATTGAGCGCAATGAGGCGGCCTGCCGCAGCAAAATCTTGGGTTGGCCGAACACACCGGGCCCCGCCGCCCACAAGGACGACGGGGCCCGGCAAACGCGGTGAAAACGTACGTCTAGAAGCGATCCGGGAAGAAGATCTTGATCTCCCTCGCGGCGGACTCGGGAGAGTCGGAGCCGTGGACGACGTTCTCGCCGATCTCCAGGGCGTGGTCGCCGCGGATGGTGCCGGGCGCGGACTTGACGGGGTCGGTGAGGCCCGCGAGGCCACGGAAGGCCTCGATGGCGCGCGGACCCTCGAGCACCAGCGCGACCAGCGGGCCGGAGGTGATGAACTCCACCAGCTCGCCGAAGAACGGCCGCTCGGAGTGCTCGGCGTAGTGCACCTTGGCGGTGTCGACGTCCAGGGTGCGCAGCTCCAGCGCCACGACCTTCAGACCCTTGCGCTCGACACGGGCGATCACGTCGCCGATGAGACCACGCGCCACACCGTCGGGCTTGATCAGGACAAGGGTGCGCTCGGACACTGAAGTTCTCCTTCGAACATGTATGGGTCGCGGACTGCGGTAATCGCGCGAAGTTTACCGTCCTTCGCGCGATCCCCCGCGGTCGGCGAGGTCACCACCGGGGGGCGGGCCCGCGCGGCCGGCAGGGTCGTAGCCGAAGACATGCCCACGTGCCCACACGGTCGGCGAGGTCATCGCCGGAGACGGCCCCGCCCGACTGTCGGGGTCGCCACCGAAGGGCGGATCCGCGCGGTCGCCGAGGTCATCGCCGGAGACGGCCCCGCCTCGTCGTCGGGGTCGCCACCGAAGGGCGGGCCCGCGCGGTCGGCGAGGCCATCGTTGGAGGCGGCCCTCCCGGCCGTCGGGGTCACCCACCGGAGGGCCCGCGCGGTCGGCAGGGGCATCGTCGGAGAGTGGGCCCGCACGATCGGCGAGGTCACTGGAGGGCGGGCCCGTTCCCCGGGCCGTCCTCGGGCGAGGGCGCGGGCGGCGGCACCACCACGGGCGGCGCGACGACCTTCTCCTGCTCGGTCTCCGTCTCCGGCTCGGGGTCGCGCTCGGGGACCCTGTCGGGCTCGTGCCGGGGCCTGGGCCTTCCACCCGCGCCCGCCCCGTGCCCGCCCCCGCCGACGGCCATGGACCCGCTCATGGACTCGGTCGCCGCCATGGGCCCCGCCTCGGGATCCTGGCGGACCTGCGGCTGCGGACCGGCCTCGGACCGCGGCCGCACCACCGCGTGTCTCGCCTGCCCGGCCTGCCCCGCCTGCCCGGTCTGTTCGGGCCGGCCGGTCTGACCGGCCTGTTTGGGAGGTCCCGACGCCGTGGCGGCCGGCCACGCGCCACCGCCGAGGTCGACCTCCCCCGCCGGAGAGGGCACGAGCCCGGAGGCGGACCCCACGCCGACCGGGGCGACCCGCGTGTCTCCCATGTCTCCCGTGTCCCCCACATCCCGGGCACCCGCCGAGGGGCCGGGCAGGAAGCGGGCCAGGACGGCGCCGAGCACGATCACCGCGAGCACCAGCCCGCCCCCGATCAGCGCCCACAGATGCAGGGCGTCCACGAACCCGTCGACCAGCGCCTGCGGGGTCGTGGCCTCCTCCAGGCGGGTGACCTGGACGCCGCTGCCCAGCAGGAAGCCCACGAGCACCGCGGGGAAGAACAGCGACAGCGCCAGGAGCGCGGCCCCCTCCCCGCAGGAGCGCAGCGCGCCGGTGAGCGCCACCGAGGCGCCCCCCGCGAGCAACGCGAACGGGATGATCAGCGGAAGCCCTCCGGGAGCGGGAAGGAACAGCCGTACGGCGCACAGGCCCGCGACCATCACCACGAGCCCGCCGGCGGTGACCATGGGCATGACCGCGTGGCCCAGCCGGTTCGCCAGCGCGGCGGCCAGGAGGCCCACCAGCGCGGCGATCGCGAAGGCCGGCCACAAACCGGACAGGCCGGGACCCCCCAGCCCGCCGAGCTCGACGTAGGTGATCTGGGCGGCGGTCGGCAGGGCGACGACGCCGACCGCGATCATCGCGTAGGCCGGCGCCCGGCCGACCGCCCCCTTCGAGGCACCGGAGGAGGCCAGAGCCAGCAGGACGAGCACGGACACCAGCGCCGCGCGGATCACCAGCCCCGGCGACCAGTCGAACGTGCTGCCCAGCGCGAGGGCCGCGACGCCCACGGCGGGCACGAACACCCACAGCGTGCGCCCGCGTTCCGCGACACACCCCACGGGACCGGCGCTCTCGCCCTCCTTCAGCCACAGCACCAGGTAGACCGCGGCGAGCACGAGCGCGACCCCGGTGAGCATCGGGTACGGCTGGAGGGTGACCCGCCAGGAGTCGACCTGGTCAAGGGGCCACAGGGCGAGCGCCTGGGCGGCCAGGAGGCTCGCGGTCAGCGCGGCCGCCCATACGGCCCTGAGGAGCACCGAACGCCCCCACACGGCCATCAGGGTGGCCGGGACCAGCAGGCCCGCGCCGACCCCGTGCAGGACCCGCAGGACCCCCACCAGCGCCGTGGACCCGGCATACCCACCGGCGGCGTCGGCGAAGGCGAGCAGGGTCAGCCCCGCGACCATCATCGGGGCCGCCCTCATCCGGTGCACGGCCACCGCCGCCACCGGCACGGTCAGGACCATCGCGGGAAGCGCCAGCCCGTGCGCCCTGATCATCGCTATCTGCGAGATGTCCGGAGGCAGGAGGGCTGCGACCACCGAGATGGTGTTGGGGATGGCGACGATCGCCAGCGGCAGCACTACCGCGACGAGCAGTCCGAGGACGACGTCGAGCATCAGGGAGACGCGGAGCGCGCGCACCAGGCCCGTGGGCCTGGCGGACACCACCCGAGTCGGCTGGATGGGAGGGACGGCCATGTTGGCCGACTTTAGCGAGAAGTCACGCCCTCGACACGGCGAGCGACGAATATCGCTGTGATCCACAGCGCGGCGAAGATCACTCCGAGGAGGAACATGGTCGGGACCATGAGGCCGGAGGCGATGGCGAGCACCTGGATCACGCTTCCCGCGACGTAGGCGAAAGGCCGCTTGAGCAGGCCGATCACCACCACGCAGAGGAACGCCAGGCCGAGACCGACGGTGGCCGCGACGGCCGGTTCGATGCCCTGCGTGTTGATGGCGACCGGCGTGAACAGGCCGACGACTATGGCCTCCATGCCGAGCACGCTGGCACAGAGACGCCTCATCCCCGGAGTGACCGTGATCATTTTCCGCTCCTCCGGAGTCGCCTAGATCCTGCCCCGCCCGCCGCGCCCGGCCGGCTCGTCCTGTCGCGCCGCCCCACCGCGTTCCGTCTACTCACCGCGTCCCGCCCACTCGGCGCGCCCTCTCCGCTCAGCGCGTACGGCCCACCGCTGAGCACGTACGGCATGTTCAGCACGTGCGACCCGTCGCCCAGCGCGCTCCGCCCGCGTGGCGCGTCTCGTCGCCCGCCGTGCCCTCGTCCGCTCACTGCGCCTCGTCCGCCTTGAGCAGGAGCCGCGCGTCACCGGCGGTCACCACCGACCCGGTGATCAGCACCCCGGCCCCGCTGAACTCGCCCAGGGCGTCGACCAGGCCGATCGCCCGGTCGATCGCGCTGTCCAGCCTCTCGACCTGGTACACCCGGTCAAGACCGAAGATCTCCTCGGCCAGCGCGGCGAGATCGTCCACGTCCATGGACCTCGGCGAGGAGTTCCTGGTCACCACGATCTCGTCCATCATCGGTTCCAGCAGCTCCAGGATGCCCTGGACGTCCTTGTCCTCGAACACCGCCACCACGCCGATGAGCTTCGCGAAGTCGAAGGACTCCTGCACCGCGTCCAGGCTGGCCCGTATCCCCGCCGGGTTGTGCGCGGCGTCGACGACCACCGTGGGGCCCCGGCGGACCACCTCGAGCCTGCCGGGCGAGCGCACCTGCAGGAACGCCTGCCGCACCAGCTCCTCGTCCAGAGGCTCGTCCCCACCGGTCAGCGCCTCCGCCGCGGCCAGCGCGCAGGCGGCGTTGCTCGCCTGGTGGGCACCGTACAGAGGGAGCAGGATGTCTTCGTACGTTCCCTTGAGTCCCTTGAGCCGCAGCAGTTGCCCGCCGATGGCGAGCTCCCTGCTCAGCACGCCGAACTCCAGCCCCTCTCGCGCCACGGTGGCGCCGGTGTCGGCCGCCTGCCTCATCAGCACCGAGGCGGCGGGAAGCTCCTGCTGCGCGAGCACCGCGGTCGCGCCTGGCTTGATGATGCCAGCCTTCTCCCCGGCGATCGTCTCGACGTCGGGCCCGAGGTAGTCGACGTGGTCGAGGGAGATGGGCGTGATGACCGCCACGGCACCGTCGGCGACGTTGGTGGCGTCGGTGATGCCCCCCATCCCCGTCTCGATGACCGCGACGTCCACCGGGGCGTCGGCGAAGGCCGCGAACGCCATCGCGGTGAGGGTCTCGAAGAAGGAGAGCCGCCGCCCCTGAGCATCGACCATCTCCAGGTAGGGCGCGATGTCCTCGTACACCTCGACGAAGCGCTCCTCGCTGAGCGGAGCGCCGTCCACACTGATGCGCTCGCGCATGGAGACGAGGTGAGGGCTGGTGAAGCGGCCGACCCGCAGGTTGCGCTCGCGCAGGAGTGCCTCGATCATCCGGGTCGTGCTCGACTTGCCGTTCGTACCGGCCACGTGCACCACCGGATAAGAGTGCTGCGGGGAGCCGAGCAGATCCACGAGCGCGGCGATCCTGTCGAGGCTGGGCTCGAAGTTCCACTCGACACCACGCTGCATGATCGCTTGTTCAACCGCTCGATAGTCCACGTCTCCAGCCTACTGACGTCCTGGGCGGGTCCCGGACAGGGCCGTAAAGGCTGGTGCAACGCGGACTCCGTGCCACATGAAACTCCACGGGCCGGAAAGCCCGAACATCGCGACCTTGGTGTGGTGGAAGCCGTTAAAGGCTTCACGAAAGCCGTTCTCCGGAGCAGGCAGGAAAGCCCGGCAAAGGCGCCGGAAGGCCCGGAACAGGACCCGGGAGAACAGCACGGGAAAAGACCCCGGAAAGCACGAAGGCCCCCACCAATGGTGGGGGCCTTCATGAATGATTGTCCGGCGGTGACCTACTCTCCCACACCGTCCCCGGTGCAGTACCATCGGCGCTGAAGAGCTTAACTTCCGGGTTCGGAATGTAACCGGGT
>NZ_JBEOWK010000022.1:0-153577 GCF_040295985.1 Streptosporangium sp. NPDC002524
CGGGCCGCGCTGATCATCACCGAGGAGGAGGCGCTGGGCATCTGCGAACACACGACGCGCTTCAACCGGGTCAACGTCATCGAGACGAGCATGAGATTGGTGCAGGGCTTCTCGTTCACGGCTTCTCGTTCACGGCTTCCGGCTCACGACGGTGACGGGCCTGACGACCGGGTGACTCGAAAGGTGACCGGGCCGGTGCCCGGTCAGCCCGGTGCCCGGTCGGCTCAGGTGCGGCGGTCGATCCGGCAGATCGGGCAGTTGCTCAGACCGGCCTTCTCGGCCTCGGCCCGGGACGTGGTCTCGATGCCGCTGCCGCCCACGCTGGCGCCCTTGACGAGCGGGCAGTCGGAGTCGTGGAAGCGGCGGGTGCCGACGATGACCGTGACGGTCTCGCCGTCCGCCTCCCGCCCCTGGGCCACGGGACGGTCCTCGGTCGCGGGGGTGCCGCCGGGAGAGGCGTCGTCGCCACGGTCGTCGTGGCCGTCGCGCTCGGCGCGCTCGTCACGAGACGCGGTGGCCTCGGGTGCCGGAACGGGTTTCGCGGAGGTGGAGTCGGCCGCTACCTGCCGCCCGGCGCGCCCGGGTGCGGTCTCGGCCGGCTCCACCGGCTCGGGGGTGTCGCCCTCGGCGGTGGCCTCCCGCCCGGAACCCGAGGGCTCCGGGGAGGCGTCCCGCCCGGCGGTCGCGGTCTCCGCCTTCGTGGTGGAGGCTTCCGCTTCCTTGGACTCCGGCTTCCTGGACGAGGTCTCGCCCGCGGACACGGCCGCTGCGCCGGCCTTCCCGTCGGCGGGCTCGGACCTCGCGGGCTCGGCGGCGGCGGACCCCGCCTTGGCGGGGCCGCTCCCGGTGGGCCCGGCCTTCGCCGGCTCCGTCTTCGCGACCGGCCTGGCCGTGGCGGGCCTGGTCTGCTCGGCCTCGCCGTGCTCGGTGGCCTCGGACTTCGTACGCGCGGAGGTCTCCGGCTCGGCGGTCCCGGGCGCCTCGGCCCGGCTCGCGGAGGCGGCCGTGGCGGACGTACCGGAGGAGGGCGGGGAGCTTGAGGCGCCGGGCTCGCTCCCGGCGGGCCGGGAGGCCGCCGACGGGCCGGTCTCGGGCCCGGCCTTCGCGGAGCCGGACGTGGTGGAGGTGCCCGCGGATCCGGCGGAGGCCTTCCGGCCCTCCTGCTCGGAGGCCTGCGCGACCACGTCGCGGCTGAACCAGCTGGTGGCCTCGGACGCGGCGTGCGGGATCTCGGGGATCTTCGGCAGCTGGATCCCGGCCGGGCGGGTCGGCTGCTCCGCCGGGCGGGCCGAGGAGCTCGCGGGCTCCTGGGGCCGCGACCGCGGCTCGGGAGACTGGATGTAGGGCCGGGCGACCGGGACGACGGGCTCCTGCGGGGACCGCCGGGCCTCCTGCCGCGACGCGGCCTCCTGGCGGGACGCGGTGCTCTCGCGCCCGGTCCCGGAGCCTTCCGGCCCGGTGGCGGGCGCGGCGTCGCGTCCCGCCGCCGGAGACCCAGGAGA
The DNA here is from genome assembly GCF_040295985.1 of Streptosporangium sp. NPDC002524. Lineage (NCBI taxonomy): Bacteria > Bacillati > Actinomycetota > Actinomycetes > Streptosporangiales > Streptosporangiaceae > Streptosporangium > Streptosporangium sp. NPDC002524. Next base: position 1,503 of record NZ_JBEOWK010000022.1, read on the forward strand.
GACCGGGGTCACCGAAGAATTGGGGAACGCCGACGACGGCGACGACGGCGACGGCTCAGACCTGGTCTGCGAGGCCTCGAAGCGAGCCTGCGGGCTCTCGGCCCCGGACCGCTGAGACTCGGGCCGCCGAGACTCAGGCCGCTGAGATTCAACTCGCGAAGACTCGGACCGCTGGGACTCGAGGCGCTGGGATTCAGGCCGCGAAGACTCGGGACGCTGGGACTCGGGACGCGTTCCGGGGGCCTGCTGACCGCCGGACGGGGTCGCGGGCCGCGCGGGGCGGTACGGGGCGGTGAAGCGGGCCGTGGCCTCCTGGGGGGCCGGCTCGCGGGCGTCGCCGGGGGAACCGGACTCGTGCGAGACGCTCAGCGGCGCCTCGATCGTGCGTACCCCGGCCGAGGTCTCGCGCGGCTGGGTCCCGGAGGTGCCGGGGGCACCGGAGACGGGGTCCGCGGGCAGGCACGTGGTGCAGGGCGTGAAGCCCTCCTCCCGCGCCTCCTCGTAGGTGAGCTCCTCGTGCTCCCTACCGGTCAGCTGGCGGCATCCCGCGACGTGGTAGCGCTTGCGTCCGGGGATGACCAGCACGATCGCCTCGGGGTCCAGGGCGCCCCGCCTCGCCGCGGCGGCGGTGGCCGGCGCGGCCACCGGACCGCGTCGCGGCTGGGTCGGAGCGGCGGGCACCTGTTGCGTCCCGGGCCGCACCATCATCTGCTGTGGCGCGGAGGGCTGGTTCGGCATATGTGCCGGCATGCCGTGTGGCTGGACCGGCATGCCGTGCGCCTGAGCCGGCATGCCGTGCGGCGCGGGGAGCGGCCCGGCCGGCATCGGTCCCTTCGGGGGAAGGGGCTGAGAGGCCCCGGCGTCCCCGCCGGGGAACAACTCGTGGCGGCGCAGCAACGCCCCGATCACCAGGAAGACTGCGGACAGCATGCTGACCGCGATCGACCAGATGACCAGAAACGGCTTGGCCAGCACGAACCCCGCGATGAGCAGGACGATGGCCGTGAGTACCAAACCGGCGCTGATGAGGATCACAGAGAGACTCCCGGATGCGGGTCAAGAGGATGACCCGACACCTTAGCGGCGGTCGTTGTGAGGACCGTCAACGCCCTGGAAGGCGCCGGAATGCTGCGAGGGATCGCCGCCGAACGGGTTGGGCGCGCTCTGGAGGGTCGGCTGACCGCCCTGAGCCACCGCGTGGGACATGGCCGGAGGCCCGCTCACGATCGGGAACCCGCCGCTGCCCTCGGCCGCGACGTTCAGCTCGGCGAGCTGGTTCTCCAGGTACAGCTTCAGACGGCTGCGGTACTCGCGCTCGAAGCTGCGAAGCTCCTCGACCTTGCGCTCCAGCTCGTCGCGGGTCTGCACCAGGGAGCCCATGGCCTGACGGTGCCGCTCCTGCGCGTCGCGCTCCAGCGTCTCCGCCCGTGCGCGCGCGTCGCCGATGACCTGCTCGGCCTGGCGACGTGCCTTGCCGAGGATGTCGTCGGCCTCGCGGCGCGCCCGGGTCACCGTCTCGTCCGCCTCGCGGCGGGCGTCGGCGATGGCCTGGTCGGCGGTCTGCTGCGCGAGGGCGAGCACCCGGGCCGCGGTGTCCATGTTGTCCTCGGCCGGAGGCATCCCCATTCCGACGGGAACGGGCTGCTGATGCTGCACCGGCTCGGGAGCGCGCATCGGCTCCGGCTGCTGCATCATCATCTCGGGCTTGGGCTCGGCGATGGGGGCGGGCGCCATGGCCATGCCCATACCGCCGGGGACCTTGCCCCGCAGGCACTCCGCCAGTTTGGCGCGGAGCTCCTCGTTCTCCTGTATGAGACGGTCCAACTCGGACTCGACCTCATCGAGGAAGGCGTCTACCTCTTCCTCGTCGTAACCCGGCCTGAGTCGGGTCGTACTGAATTGCTTGTTCCGCACGTCGGCGGGCGTCAGCGGCATTTCGGTCTCCTTGGCGCGCTTGGAGTCTGTCCGGGGGGACGGTACCCGATCAAAGCGCGGACACGAGTTGGATCAAGACCAAGACCACAATGAACAGCACTGTGAAGCTTAGGTCAAAGGCCACCGTACCCAACCGGAGTGGTGGAATGAAACGGCGGAGGAACTTGAGAGGTGGATCGGTCACCGTGTATACGGCTTCCGCCAGCACCAGGACGATGCCGGTGGGGCGCCACTGACGTGCGAACGCCTGCACCGTCTCGAAGATCATTCTGCCGATCAGCAGGATGAGGTAGATGGACAGGACGAAGACCAAGATCCCGCTAACGATCCCCACGGTCCGTACCCGCCTCCACTCCGCTCTGCCGTCCACTGTCCTGTCGGGACCTGTCGGGCCGGTCACTGTTCATGGTGGAACTCTAGCTCTGGTTGAAGAATCCGCGTTCCGCGATTCGGGCCTTGTCCTCGGCGGTCACCTCGACATTGGCTGGGGACAACAGGAACACCTTGTTGGTAACACGTTCGATGCTGCCGTGTAGGCCAAAGACGAGACCTGCCGCGAAATCGACGAGGCGCTTGGCGTCGCTGTCAACCATCTCGGTCAGGTTCATGATGACCGGGGTGCCGTCGCGGAAGTGCTCGCCGATGGTCCGCGCCTCGTTGTACGTGCGCGGGTGAAGCGTGGTGATGCGCGCCAGATCGGTCGTGCGGCGCTCCAGGAGGGCCGTCGCGGGCCTCGGAGCGGGCACGCCGGGGTCGGTGTCGTCCTGGAGGTCGTGGACCGTGCCAGGGCGCTCGTCGCCCTCGCGGCGCGCGTCGTCGAACTCCTCGTACTCGTCGTCGGGGTAGCTGTCGTATCTCTCGTAGCGGTCGTCCTCAACAAGACCGAGGTAGACCGCCATCTTGCGCATCGCGCCGGCCATCGCTACTTCTTCCTCCGTCTTACTTCAGATGTGCCCGAGGGGCCAGCCCGACCGCCTTGAGCTCACCACCGTTCGACCGCTGTCCGGATCGCGGACGCCAAGGTCCACTTGAAGGGACATTACCTGACGAAGGGCTTCCTGCGACCGAGCAACGCCGTACCAACACGCAGGTGTGTCGCGCCGTTGGCGATCGCCTGGGACATGTCCCCGCTCATTCCCGCCGAGATGACACCGGCGCCCGGGTGGGTCTTCCGCACCGACAGCGCGATCTCCCGCAGCCTCGCGAACGCCCCGCCCGCCTCCTCGCCCAGCGGCGCGACCGCCATCACCCCGCCCAGTTCGAGGCCCTCGGCCCCGGCGACGGCGTCGGCCAGGGCCTCGACCTCCTCGGGTCTCGCCCCGCCCCGCGCGGGGTCGCCGTCGAGCGCGACCTGCACCAGGCAGGTGAGCGGGCGTCCCGCGCCGAGCGCCTCCCTGCTGAGCGCGGTGACCAGGCGCGGGCGGTCGACCGAGTGGACGACGTCCGCGTAGCCGGCCACCGAGCGGGCCTTGTTGGTCTGCAGCTGACCGACGAAGTGCCAGCGCAGGCCGAGCCCGGCGCATTCGCGCGCCTTGGCGGCGGCCTCCTGGTCGCGGTTCTCCCCGACGTCGGTGATCCCGAGTTCGGCGAGGAACCGCACGTCGGAGGCGGGGTAGGTCTTGCTCACCGCGATGAGGGTGATCTCCTCGCGGTGACGGCCGGCGGCCCGGCAGGCCTCGGCGATCTCCGCCTCGACCCGGGCCAGCCCGGCCGCGATCTCGTCACGTCGTGTTGTTTCCGTCACATCTCCGCCGCTCGGACACTGGCAAACCGGCGGAGCCCATTCTTCCCGGCACGGCCGGGCGGTCCGTCACCGCCCCCGCCGTGAGAGATGTCACTTCAGGAAATCGGGGACGTCCAGCTCCTCTTCCTGCTCCTCGAAGATCACCGGCCGGCGCCGGGCCGGGTCGGTGGCCCTCGCCGAGATCGGCGTCGGCTGCGAGGGCTCGGGAGCCGGGCGCGGGATCGACAGCGGCGGGGAGTGCGGCTCCTCCATCCGGTGCGGCTCGGCGTGCTCCGCCGACGGCTGCGCCTGCTGGACCGGGTAGATCTGCTGCGGCTGGGGCGCCGGCTCCGCCTGCGAGGACTGCGGGCTGGAGACCGGCCGCATCGGCGGGGGCGGCGCGTGCTCCACCCTGGGCTCGGGGCGGGGCTCGGGACGGGGCTCGGCCTTGACCGTGGGCGCCAGCGGGCGGACCGGGGCCGCCGAGGACGGCTGGGCCGGGCGCGAGACGGACTGCGGGCGCGCGGCCGGCTGCGGGACCGGCTTGGGCTCGGGAGCGGGCTCGTCGAACCCGGCCGCGATCACGGTGACGCGCACCTCGTCGCCGAGGGCGTCGTCGATGACCGTGCCGAAGATGATGTTGGCGTCCGGCGCGGCGGCGGTGGAGACGAGCTGGGCCGCCTCGTTGATCTCGAACAGGCCGAGGTCGGAGCCACCGGCGATCGAGAGCAGCACGCCGTGCGCGCCGTCGATGCTGGCCTCCAGCAGCGGGCTGGAGACGGCCATCTCGGCCGCCGCGACCGAGCGGTCGTCGCCGCGGGCGTGGCCGATGCCCATCAGGGCGGAGCCCGCCCCGGACATGACCGACTTCACGTCGGCGAAGTCGAGGTTGATCAGGCCGGGGGTGGTGATCAGGTCGGTGATGCCCTGGACACCGGAGAGCAGCACCTGGTCGGCCGCCTTGAAGGCGTCCAGCACGCTCACCTGCCGGTCGGAGATCGACAGCAGCCGGTCGTTCGGGATCACGATGAGGGTGTCGACCTCCTCGCGGAGGGTCTCGATGCCGGCGTCGGCCTGCATCGCCCTGCGCCGTCCCTCGAAGCTGAAGGGCCGGGTCACCACACCGATGGTCAGCGCGCCGAGCGTACGGGCGATGTTGGCCACCACCGGGGCGCCTCCGGTGCCCGTGCCGCCGCCCTCACCGGCCGTGACGAAAACCATGTCGGCCCCCTTGAGGACCTCCTCGATCTCCTCGCGGTGGTCCTCGGCCGCCTTGCGCCCGACTTCGGGGTTGGCCCCCGCGCCGAGGCCGCGGGTGAGCTCGCGCCCGACGTCGAGCTTGACGTCGGCGTCACTCATCAGCAGCGCCTGGGCGTCGGTATTGATGGCGATGAACTCGACGCCCTTGAGTCCCTCCTCGATCATCCGGTTGACGGCGTTGACTCCGCCTCCGCCGATTCCTACAACCTTGATGACCGCGAGGTAGTTCTGCGGTGCTGCCACGACGAGGGGCCTTTCCGCTCGTTGACTTGCAATTTCATGCGGCACGGGGCCCGTGCCGTCGTTTCCAAAACCCTCACCCTCAAGTTGAGATTTAGCTTTATGTCAACCTGAGGAGTGATACGGACAGTAGGAGTTGCGCTCCTGGCGGGTCAACTAACCGCGCCGCAGCGCGTTCAGCGTGTCGCGGGCCGTCCTTTTCCGGGAACGCTCCGGGAACGCCCGCCATCCGATGAGATCACCTGACCGTCACGACGTCAGGCGAACTGACGTCATAGGTGTCGGCCGGACGCTTGAGCAGCGTAACAAGGATCCGCGCCTTGTCGGCTGGACGGTCGCCGCCGCCCCACACGACCGCGCGGCCGTCCTTGAGGCGCAGCGAGACCGTCTCCGCCGACGGCGCGAGCACCTCGGCGACCTTGCGGGCGAGATTGTCGGGCAGCGCGGTGAGGACGGTGAGCGCCGCCACGGTCGCCGGATCCGCGGGTCCGGGGCGGGACACCCGCAGCACGGGCAGCGCCGGGGGCGCGACGTCCTTGACCTCGGTGACCATCCCGTGGCGGTCCATCAGCGCGGATCGCTCGCCGACCGGCACCACCGCCACCGGCGAGCGCTCCACGACCTCGACGCGCAGGGTGCCCGGCCAGGCGCGGCTCACCGTCACCGACTCGACCTGCGGGATCCTGCCGATCCTGCCCTCGACCTCGGCCACGTCGACGGTGGCGAGGGGCATGTCCGCGGCCACCTCGGCCGCCCGCCGGATCTGCTCCGCGGACAGGCCCGCGTTGCCGGCCACCTGGATCTCCCGCACCCCGAGCACCGGGGAGAAGAACACCAGCCACGCGGCGATGCCCACCACCCCCACGGTGAGCAGGGCGAGGAAGGCCGACCGCCACACCCCGTTCATCGCCACTCCCCCTCGGGCGACCGGCGCCCGCCGACGTGGGTCACCGCGCGGCCAGCTCCGCCACGATCCTGGGGCCCAGCTCCGTCACGTCGCCCGCGCCCATGGTCAGGACGATGTCACCGGGCCTGGCCCGGCCCGCCACCAGGGCGGGCACGCCGTCGCGGTGGGGGGCGTAGGCCACCCGCTCCGCGGGCAGCGGCACCTTGCCCGCCACCAGCGCCCCCGACACGCCGGGCTCGGGGTCCTCGCGGGCCCCGTAGACGTCCAGGACGACGACCTCGTCGGCCAGCCCGAGCGCGGCGCCGAACTCGTCGGCGAAGAACCGCGTGCGCGAGTACAGGTGCGGCTGGAAGACCGCGATGACCCTGCCGTCCCCGGAGAAGGACGCCACCACGTCCCGCGCCGCGCGCAGGTCGGCGGCGAGCTCGGTCGGGTGGTGGGCGTAGCTGTCGAAGACCGCCACCCCGCCCGCCTCCCCCTTCGCCTCGAAGCGGCGCTTGGCACCGGTGAAGGCCGCCAGGCCGTCGCGGATCTCGTCGAAGGAGACGCCCAGCTCCTCGGCCACGGCGATGGCGGAGGCGGCGTTGAGCGCGTTGTGGCGGCCGGGCACCGCGAGCCTGACCTCCCCGCGCCCCGCGATCGTGAAGGTGATGCCCAGCCCCTCGGGAACGATCCCGCTCACTCTCAGGCCGGCGTCCTCCGCCTCGCCGTACGTGATCACCTTCAGGCCGCGGGCGCGGGCGATCGGGATCAGCGCGGCGGAGCCGGGGTCGTCGGCGCAGAGGACCATGGTGCCGGTGACGCGCTCGACGAACCTGGCGAAGCTGTCGTGGACCGCGCGCGGATCGCCGTAGTTGTCCAGGTGGTCGGGCTCGACGTTGGTCACCACGGCGATGTCGGGGGCGAGCATCAGGAAGGAGCCGTCGCTCTCGTCGGCCTCGGCGACGAACACCCCGCCCGAGCCCTCGTCGGCGCCCAGGCCCGTCGTCACCAGCTGCCCGCCCACGCAGTACGAGGGGTCGATGCCGCACTTCTGCAGCGCCACGGTGAGCATCGAGGTCGTGGTGGTCTTGCCGTGGGTGCCGGCGAGCGCGACGCCGGTCTTGCCCGCCATGACGGACGCGAGCGCCGCGGCCCTGGGGATGACCCGCAGGCCCTGGCGGAGCGCCTCGCCCAGCTCGGGGTTGGAGTCGCGGATCGCGGTGGAGACCACGACGGTGTCGACGTGCTTGACGTGCGAGGCGGCGTGGCCGATGTTGACCCTGGCCCCCAGGTCGCGCAGCTCCGTCACCATGTCCGAGCCCCGCGCGTCGCTGCCGGAGACCGGCACGCCCCGCTTGAGCAGGATGCGCGCGATCCCGGACATGCCGGAACCGCCGATCCCGATGAAATGGACCCGTCCCAGGTCGCCGGCCGCGACCGGATCCACCAGCTTGACCAGGCTCATCGGCCGCTCACCCCTCCTCGTTCGCCGCGCGGGGGCGTCCGCCCCGCGTCAGGTCCTCGTCCGCCTCCGGCGGTCTCGCGCCCGCCGCGCCGGGGCCGCTCCGCGACCCGCTCGGTGATCTCCGCTGTGATCCCTCCGGTGCCCATTCAGCCCCTCCCCAGCGCCGCGATCTGCAACACCCTGCGCGCCAGCGTCACGTCGGCGTCCTTCCTGCCCATCCTGGAGGCCGCGTCCGACATGGCGACCACGCGCTCGGGGTCGGACAGGATGGGCAGCACGTTCCCGACGATCCACTCCGCCGACAGCTCCGCGTCGTCGATCATCAGGCCGCCGCCGCCCCGCACGATCGGGGTCGCGTTGAGCCGCTGCTCGCCGTTGCCGTGCGGCAGCGGGATGTACGCGGCCGGCAGCCCCACGGCCGTCAGCTCGGCGCAGGTCATCGCGCCGCTGCGGCACAGGGCGAAGTCGGCCGCGGCGTAGGCCAGGTCCATCCGGTCGACGTACTGCAGCACGACGTACTGCGGGTCGCCCGGCGGCGGCTCCTCCTCCAGGGTGTTCTTCGGGCCGATGACGTGCAGCACCTGCACCCCGGCCCTGCGCAGCGCGGGGGCGGCGGCGAGGGCCGCCCGGTTGAGCGAGCGGGCCCCCTGGGAGCCGCCGGTGACCAGCAGCGTGGGCAGGTCGGCCTCCAGGCCGAACCAGGACCGGGCCTTGTCGCCCATGGACAGCCGGTCCAGGTTGACGATCTCCCTGCGGAGCGGGATCCCGATGTGCTCGGCGCGGTTCAGGGGGGTGTCCGGGTGGCCGGTGAACACGTGCTCGGTGAGGCGCGCACCCAGCCGGTTGGCGAGGCCGGGGCGCGGGTTGGCCTCGTGCACCACGATCGGCACGCCGCGCCGCCGCGCCGCGAGGTAGGCGGGGGTCGCCACGTAGCCGCCGAAGCCGACCAGGACGTCCGCCTTGACCTGGTCCATGATGCCGGCGGCCGCGTTGATGGCGCCCGCCAGGCGGCCGGGCACGCTCAGCAGCTGGGGCGTCAGGGCCCTGGGCAGCGGCACCGCGGGGACCAGTTGCAGGTCGTATCCCCGGGCGGGCACCAGCCTGGTCTCCAGACCGCGCTCGGTGCCGAGGCAGGTGATCCCGATGTTCGGGTCGAATTGGCGCAACGCGTCGGCCAGGGCCAGCGCCGGTTCGATATGACCGGCCGTCCCGCCACCGGCGAGGACCACCCTCATGTCGGTCCTTTCGCTTATCGTCTTCCGCGGCCCGGCCGTCGTCTCCCGGCCGGACCACCCAGGCCAAGCCAGCTTAGGCCCCGCGCCACCGGTCCGGGGCCATGGGCCGCGAGAGCCTCGCGGGCGCCGGGTTCCTGCTTGGCGAACGACAGGAGCATGCCCAGGGCGGCGAGGGTGGGCAGCAGGGCCGATCCACCGTAGGAGACCAGCGGCAACGGGATGCCGGTGATGGGCAGCACGCCGATGACCGCGCCGATGTTGACGATCGCCTGGCCGGTGATCCAGGCGACCGCGGCGGCGGAGGCGAGCCGGACGAACGGGTCCTTGACCCTGGTCGCCACCCGCAGTCCCGCGTAGCCGAGCAGCCCGAACAGGGCGACCACGACGAGCGTGCCCATCAGGCCGAGCTCCTCGCCGAGGATGGAGAAGATGAAGTCGCTCTCCGAGTGCGGGATCCAGCTCCACTTCTGCCTGCTGGAGCCCAGGCCCAGCCCGAACCAGCCGCCGCTGCCCATCGCGATCTGCCCCTGCACGGCCTGGTAGCCGGTGTCCCGGGCGTTGCCCCAGGGGTCGAGCCAGCCGGTGATCCGGTCCGAGCGGTAGCCCTCGGTGCTGATCATGACGATGGCCGCGAGCGCGGCCACCGCGAGGATCCCGCCGAACAGCTTCAGCGGCGCCCCCACCACCCACAGCAGCGACAGGAAGATCAGCATCAGCATCAGCGTGGTGCCCAGGTCGCTGCCCAGCATGACCATGACGGCCAGGATGGCGGTGCCCGGCATCAGCGGGATGAACAGGCTGCGCCACTCGATCGTGCCGTTGCGCGCCTTGCGGGCCAGCAGGTCGGCGCCCCAGAGCATCAGCCCGAGCTTGGCGGGCTCCGACGGCTGCAGGTAGATGGGGCCGAGGTCGATCCAGCGCTGGGCGCCGAGGTGGGAGGTGCCGACGAACAGCACCAGCACCAGGCCGAGGATCGACAGCGCCATCAGCGGCAGGCCGGCGAGCCTGAAGAACCTCGGCGGCAGCTGCGCGCAGATCCACATCAGCGGGAGCCCGAGCGCCGCCGAGATCGACTGCTTGAAGAACCAGTAGAAGGGGTCGCCCGTCTCCTGCAGCGCCTCGATGCTGGAGGCCGACAGCACCATCATCAGGCCGAGGGTGAGCAGCAGCGCGCTGCACCCCAGGATCAGGTAGTACGAGGTCAGCGGCCGGTTGAGCAGCTCGCGGAAGGCGAGCAGGTGCTCGCGGAACCCGTCGGGCCGCGCGGGCGCGCCCTCCCGCGCGGGCGCTCCCTTGGGGGCCGGCGCTCCCTTGTGGGCGGGCGCCCCCTCCTGGGTGGTCGCGCTCACGCCGCTCCCCCGTCGTGCCCCTCGGCGAGACGGTGCACGGCCCGGGCGAACGCCTCCCCTCGGGCGGGGTAACCGGCGAACATGTCCAGAGAGGCGCCGGCCGGGGCCAGCAGCACGGTGTCTCCGGGGGCGGCGAGCCTGGCGGCTTCGGTGACGACACGGTCCATGACCCCAGTGTCTTGCCCCGCGACCTCCACCACCGGAACATTCCCGGCGTGTCGCGCCAGAGCCTCGCGAATTCGCTCGCGGTCGGCGCCCAGGAGCACCGCGCCGCGCAGCCGGGGGGCGGCGCGGCGTACCAGCTCGCCGACGTCGGCGCCCTTGAGCTGCCCCCCGGCGACCCAGACGATCGAGGGGTAGGCGGCCAGCGAGGCGGCGGCGGCGTGCGGGTTGGTGGCCTTGGAGTCGTCGACGTAGTCGACCTCGGCGACCCTCGCCACGTGCGCGATCCGGTGCGGGTCGGGCACGAAGTCCAGCAGCCCCTGACGGACGGCGGCGGCGGGCACCCCGTAGGCCCTGGCCAGGGCGGCGGCGGCGAGCGCGTTGGCCACGTTGTGCGGGGCGAACGGGCGGACGTCGGCGAGCGAGGCGAGCTCCTCGGCGTTGCGCTCCGGCTCGGCCACGAACGCCCGGTCCACCAGCAGGTCCTCGACCACGCCCAGCTGGCCGGGCCGGGGCACCCCGAGGGTGAAGCCCACGCTCCGCGCCACCCCGGTGCTCCCGTACGGCGCGGCGAGCCGGGCCGCCCACTCGTCGTCGGCGTTGTGCACGACCGTCGCGGCCCTGGCGAAGATCTCCCCCTTGACGCGGGCGTACTCCTCCATGGAGCCGTGCCAGTCGAGGTGGTCGGGCGCCACGTTGAGCACCGCGGCCGCGTACGGGGCGATGCCCGGCGCGCGGTGCAGCTGGAAGCTGGACAGCTCCACCGCGAGCACGTCCGAGGGCCCGGTGACGGCCTCCACCACCGGGGTGCCGACGTTGCCGACGGCGAGCGCCCGGTGGCCCGCGGCCAGGAGCATCGAGGTGAGCATCCGCACCGCGGTGGTCTTGCCGTTGGTGCCGGTCAGCGCGAGCCAGGGGGCGGCGCCCTCGGGGCGGAGCCGCCAGGCCAGCTCGACCTCGCCGATCACCTCGATCCCGGCCGCGGCGGCGGCGGCGAGCAGCGGGTGGTGCGGCGGCCAGCCGGTGGTGACGATCAGGGAGGTGCCCGCGGGGGGCTCGGCGGGCTCGCCGAAGCGGACCTCGACGCCGAGCGCGGTCAGCTCGGCGGCGGTCGCCCTGGCCCGCTCGCCGTCGCGGCCCTCCAGGACGACGACCTTCTCGCCGCGCCCGGCCATCGTGCGGGCCACGGCGACGCCCGAGACCCCCAGGCCCGCGACGCAGATCACGCGCCCTCCCCGGCCGCGCCCGCCGGCCGTGCCAGCCTCGTCCGACCGTTCACAGCCTGGGCATCCATTCCACGTAGAAGATCCCCAGCCCGGCCGCGGCGCACAGGGCGGCGATCAGCCAGAAGCGGACCACGATGGTCGTCTCGGCCCAGCCCTTCAGCTCGAAGTGGTGCTGGAGCGGGGCCATCCTGAAGACCCGTTTTCCGGTCATCTTGAAGAACCCGACCTGGATGATCACCGACATGGTGATGAGCACGCACATCCCGGCGAGGATGATCAGCAGGATCTGGGTCCTGGTGGTGATGGCCAGCCCGGCGAGCACGCCGCCCAGGGCGAGCGAGCCGGTGTCGCCCATGAAGATCTTCGCGGGCGGGGCGTTCCACCACAGGAACCCGACCAGCGCGCCGAGCACCGCGGCGGCGACCACGGCCAGGTCCAGCGGGTCGCGCACCCAGTAGCAGTTGGGCCCGAGCTGGGTGGTGCAGCTGTTGCGCAGCTGCCAGTTGCCGATCAGCACGTACGAGGCGAGCACCACGCCGGTGGCGCCGCTGGCCAGGCCGTCGAGGCCGTCGGTGAGGTTCACCGCGTTGGAGAACCCGACGATCATGACCAGCACCCAGATGGTGAACCCGATGAGGCCGATGGAGGGGCCGAAGTCCCTCAGGAACGACAGGCGCGTCTCGGCCGGGGTGATCAGGTACGCGTTGGGGAAGCGGGTCACCAGGACCGCGAAGACCGCGCCGACGATGAGCTGGCCCAGTGCCTTGGCACCGCTGCGCAGGCCGAGGCTGCGCTGCTTGTAGATCTTGATGAAGTCGTCGAGGAAGCCGACCGCGCCCAGTCCCGTCATCAGGAACAGCACGAGGACGGCGGAGACCGTGGGGGGCGTGAAGCTGTACAGGTGGGCGCAGGCGAAGCCGACCAGCGCGGCGATCACGATCACGGTGCCGCCCATGGTGGGGGTGCCGCGCTTGTCGTGGTGGCCGGAGGGTCCCTCCTCCCGGATGCTCTGCCCGTAGCCGCGCCGGGAGAACAGGCGGATCGCCAGCGGCGTGCCCAGCATGGACAGCAGCAGGCTGACCGCGGCCGCGACGAGGATCTCCCTCATCGGCGGTCACCCCCGAGCAGCGCCGCGGCCACGCGTTCGAGCCCCGCCGCGCGCGGCCCCTTCACCAGCACGACGTCGCCGGGCGCCAGCATCGCCGCCAGCTCCGCGCCCGCCTGGGCGGCGTCGGCGGCGTGCGAGACCCGGGTGGCGGCCGGGACGCCGCCACCGGCCCCCAGGTCCTCGCCGAACGCGGCGACGGGCGAGGGGCCGCCGTCCGGGCCGGCGCCCGGCGGTCCCCCCGTCCCGTGGTGCGGCCCGGCGTGCGCGCCGGAGACGGCCGGCACGCGGCCCGCGTCCCGTACGGCGGCCCTCGCCCCGGCCAGGACCGGGTCCGCGTCGGGCCCGACGACGAACAGGCCCGTGAGGCCCGCGCCCCCGGCCAGGCGCCCCAGGCCCTCGTTGAGCGCGGCGCTCTCGTCACCCAGCTCGCGCAGCGCGGCGACGACCGCGAAGCGGCGGCGGTCGCCCGCGAGCGCGTCCAGCGTGCCGAAGGCGGCCCGCATGGAGTCGGGGTTGGCGTTGTAGGCGTCGTTGATCACGGTCACGCCGTCCGCGCGGTCGGTGACCTCCATCCGCCAGCGGCTGCGGGGCTCGGCCTCCGACAGCTCCTCGGCGATGGTGGCGACCGGCAGGCCGAGCTCGTAGGCGGCCGCGGCGGCGGCGAGCGCGTTCTCCACCGCGTGCTCGCCGTACAGGCGCAGGACGACCGGGGCGGCGCCGGAGGGGGTGCGCAGCGTGAAGGAGGCGCGTCCCCGCTCGTCGACGGTGACGTTCTCGGCCCGCACGGTCGCGCCCTCGGCCCGGCCGTACCAGGTGACGCGGGCGCCGGTGCGGGCGGCCATCGCGGCCACCAGCGGGTCGTCGGCGTTGAGCACGGCCACGCCCTCGGCGGGCAGCGCCTCGACCAGCTCGCCCTTGGCCCTGGCGATCTCCTCCTTGCCGCCGAAGACGCCCAGGTGGGCGGTGCCGACGTTGAGGACCACGCCGATCCTCGGCGGGGCGACGCGGGTGAGGTGGGTGATGTGCCCCGCGCTCCTCGCGCCGAGTTCCAGCACCAGGTAGCGGGTGTCCTCGCCGGACTTCAGCACGGTCAGCGGGTGGCCGATCTCGTTGTTGAACGAGCCGGACGTGGCGACCGTCGGGCCGATCCTCGCGGTGAGCCTGGCCAGCAGGTCCTTGGTGGTGGTCTTGCCCGCGGAGCCGGTGAGGCCGATCACCGTGGCCGCGGGCAGGGCCGCGCAGACCGCGGTGGCCAGGACCGTCATGGCGGCCACGGTGTCGCCCACGATGACGGCGGGCGCGTCGACGGGCCGGGAGGCGAGCACGGCGACCGCCCCGGCCGCGACGGCCTGGGCGGCGAAGTCGTGCCCGTCGACCCGTTCGCCCTTGATCGCGACGAACAGCGACCCCGGTTCGACGGCGCGGGAGTCGGTGACGACCGGGCCGCGCACCACCGCGCGTGGATCGGCCATGCCCGCGAGGGCCCCCGAGGTGATCTCGGCGATCCTGGCCAGCGGCAACGGGATCATGATGCGTCTTCCCTACTCTCCATACGTGCTTCGGCGCCCGGTGCGGTCCCTGCGCCTGGCGATCGCGTCGGCCACGACCTGCCTGTCGTCGAAGGGAAGCACCTGGTCTCCGATGTACTGGCCCTGCTCGTGGCCCTTGCCGGCCACGACGACGACGTCACCGAGACCCGCCCGGCCGATGGCCAGGTCGATGGCCGCGGCGCGGTCCGGCTCAATGATCACATGTGCGCGCCCGTCCTGGGACACGCCGAGAACTCCGTCCATCATCTCCGCGAGGATCCGCAGGGGGTCCTCAGAGCGGGGGTTGTCGCTGGTGAGAATAGCCACATCTGCCAGTCTTGCGGCGGCTTCTCCCATCATTGGGCGTTTACCACGGTCACGGTCACCTCCGCAGCCGAGCACGATGACGAGCCTGCCCTCGGTGACCTCGCGCAGCGAGCGCAGGACCGACTCGACCGCGCCGGGCTTGTGCGAGTAGTCGACGATGGCCTGGAAGTCCTCGCCGCCGGGCACCCGCTCCATCCGGCCGGGGACCCCCGCCAGCGTACCGACGCCCGCCACCGCGGCCCGCAGCGGCACACCCGCCTCCACCAGCGCGACGATCGCGCCCAGCGCGTTGGCCACGTTGAAGGGGCCGGGCAGGGCGACCGACGCGGCCTCCTCGACGCCTCCGGGGCCCACGACCGTGAAGGCGCTGCCCTCGGGGCCCAGGCGCACGTCCACGGCCCGCCAGTCGGCCTCGACGGCGCCCTCGGCGGAGAAGGTGGTCATCGGGATCTTCGCGATGCCCAGGAGCTCCCGCCCGTGGGCGTCGTCGACGTTGACGACCCCCACGCGGCTCATCTCGGGGGTGAACAGCCGGGCCTTCGTCGCGAAGTAGTCGTCGAGGTCGCGGTGGAAGTCGAGGTGGTCCTGGGACAGGTTGGTGAACAGCGCCACGTCGTAGAACACCCCGTCGACCCGGCCGAGCGCCAGCGCGTGGCTGGAGACCTCCATCGCCGCGGCGGTGACGCCCCGCTCGCGCATCAGGGCGAACAGGCCCTGCAGGTCGCTCGCCTCCGGCGTGGTGAGCCTCGGCGTGAGGCGCAGCTCACCGACGTGGATCTCCACGCCCCCGACGAGCCCGGGACTGTGCCCCGCGGCCCGCAGCCCGGCCTCCAGCATGAAGGAGACGGTGGACTTGCCGCTGGTGCCGGTGACCCCGACGACCATCACGTCCGCCACCGGGTTGCCGTACACCCAGGCGGAGACCTGCCCGAGCAGGGCGCGCGGATCGGGCACGACGAGGACCGGCAGGCCGGTCGCGACCGCGGCCCGCCTGCCCGCCTCGTCGGTCAGGATCGCGCTGGCGCCCGCGGCGAGGGCCTGGGCGGAGAAGTCGGCCCCGTGGGCCGTGGCCCCCGGCAGCGCGACGTAGAGATCTCCCCGGCACACCTGGCGCGAGTCGATGGTGATCCCCGACACCGCGGCCAGCGGGGCTCGCGACGTGCCCGAGGGCGCGCCGATGAGGCTCGCCAGCCCCGAGAGCGGACGGGGTGAACTGGTTGAGGGTCGCATTGACGACGGGGGATGCACGGCGAGAGCGTACCTTCACTCGTCACTCTCCGGCGCGTATCCGCACCGGGGACGGAGTGGTTCCGGTCGGCGGGATCTTCCCGCTCTTCAACGCGAACGTCATCACCTGCTTGAAGACCGGCGCGGCGATCTCCCCGCCGTAGTGGCCCTCCTGGGGGTCCTGGAGCACCGCCAGGACGACGAGCCGGGGCTTGTCCGCGGGGGCGAAGCCGACGAACGTCGCGGTGTATCCGCAGTAGCCCTGGCATCTGGTGTCGTAGCGCATCGCGGTGCCCGTCTTGCCCGCCACCCGGTAGCCGTCGATCGCGGCGAGGTTGCCGGTGCCCTCCTCGCTCACCGCGGCCTCCAGCATGGTGGCGACCTCCCGCGCGGTGCGCTCGCCGACCACCCGGGTCCGCTTGCCCGGCGGCGACGGCGTGAACGCGCCGTTCTCCCCCGTGGTGCCGGCCACGACCTGCGGGGTGACGCGCACCCCGCCGTTGGCGATGGTCTGGTAGACGCTCGCCGTCTGCAGCGCCGTCACCGAGACCCCCTGGCCGTACGCGATCGTGCAGCGCTGGCTGCCCGACCAGCTCTTCCAGTCGGGCAGGAGCCCGGCCTCCTCCCCCGGCAGCCCGGTGCCGGGCTTCGCGCCGAACCCGAAGCGCTGGAGCATCGAGTGGAGCTTCTCGTCGCCGATCTTCTGGGTCGCGAGGATCGTGCCCACGTTGCTGGAGGTCGCCACGATGCCGGAGAAGGTCAGGCGCTCGGTGGGGTGTGGGTGGGAGTCCTTCAGCACCCGGTCGGCGCACCTGATCTCGTCGGCGACCGTGAACAGGCTCTCCGGCCGCACGGCCCCCGACTCCAGCGCCGCCGCGGCGGTGATGACCTTGTTGGTGCTGCCCGGCTCGAAGACGTCCGTGACCGACCGGTTGACCCGGTCGGTGTCGGGGGCGTTCATCCAGTTCCTCAGGTCGAGCTCGGGCGCGTTGGCCATCGCGAGCACCCGGCCGGTCCGCGTGTCCATCACGATGGCGCTGCCGGTGCGCGCCCCGGTCGCCTTGACCTGCTCGCCGATCGCCTTCTGCGCGGCCCACTGGACGTCGCGGTCGATGGTGAGCCGCACGTCCCTGCCCTCGACGGGCGCCCGGACGGTGCTGCGGGTCATCGGGATGCGCTGCCCCCTGGCGCCCGTCTCGATGATCTGCTCGCCGTCGCGGCCCGCGAGCAGCTTGTCGTAGGTGCTCTCCAGCCCGGCCAGCCCGGTGCCGTCGGTGCCGACGAACCCCAGCAGGGTGCCCGCCAGGTCACCGCCCGGGTAGTCGCGCCGGTAGCGGTGCTTGCTGCCGACCCCCTTGAGGTCGTACGCCATGATCCGCTGGGCGAGCGCCGGGTCGACGGCCGCCGCGAGCTGCTGGTAGTGGCTGGTGCTCTGGGCCAGCTTGGCGGCGATCGGCTCCTTGGGCGTGCCCAGCTCCTTGGCCAGGATCGTCGCCACCCGGTCGCGCTGCGCGGCGGAGACCTCCGACGGGTCCACGAAGATCTCGCGGGCCTCCAGGGTGAGCGCGAGCTCGTGGCCGTTGACGTCGGTGATCGACCCCCGCCTGGCGGGCAGCTTCTCGCCCTGCACGCGCTGCTTGGCCGCCTCCGCCGTGTAGACCTTCGAGTCGAGGCCCTGGAGCTGGATGAGCCGTCCCGCGAAGATGGACAGCACGAAGGTCATCGCCATCAGGCCGATGCCGATGCGCCTGCGGGGATTGCCCAGGCGCAGCACCGCGGACGGGCGCGCCGGAGGACGGGGCGGCCTGCCGCCGCCACCACGTGTCATTGTGCGGGTGTGATCGTGGTCCCCGGGCCGCTCGCCCCCGCGCCTCGGCACGGACCGCACCCAGCCCAGCGGGTCGGGCGGCCGCGCGCCGGGACCGGACCTGCCCGCCGGGCCCGGCCTGCCCGGGGAGCCGGACCTGCCGGACGGGCCCGCGGCCGGCGGCCTCGCCGCCGAGCCCGGCCTGCCCGGCCTAGCCGACTTGTCGTATTTATCGGATTTGTCAGATCTGTCGGGCCTGCCGGAGCCCTCCGGGGCCGGTGGCCTGCCGGAACCGCCCTGGGCGGGCGGTCTCCCGGCCGAGCCCGGCCTGCCCTTGCCGGGGCCGTCGGCCGGGGACGGCCGTCCCCTGGAGGCACCCGGCCTGCCCGGCCCGTCGGCCCCCTGCCCCCTGGCGGAAGAACCGCCCCTGCCGGAACCGGCGGACGGCCTGCCCGGCTCCGCGGGAGGACCCCCCGCACGGCCGGGACCGGCCCTGCCCGGCCCGTCGGCCTCCCGGGCGCCGCCCGGGGAACCCGCGCGGCCGGAGCCGCCCGGAGCGGGCCTCCCCGAGCCGGGAGACCTGCGCGGGGACGCGGGCCCCGGGGGGTCGGGCACGCCGGGAGCCCCGGAGGGCCCGGCGTCGCCGGAACCCGGCCTGCCCGGCTTACCCGGCCTGCCGGGAACGTCCGGGGAACCGCCGGGCCTGGCCGTACGGCCGGGACCGCCGGGAGAGCGGCGGCCCGAACCTCCGGCCGGCCCTCCGGCGGAACCACCGCGGCCCTGTCCGGGACCCGGTCCGCCGCTCTCCCTCACCGGCCCGTGCCCGGCACTCGCTCCTGCCCCGCGGGCGTCCGGACGTCACCGGCGACGCCGACGGCGGGCTTGTCGGGATCGATGACACGCAAGGTGTCCCAGTCGGACCCCAGCCCCTGGAGCTCGTTGTTCCTCGCCACCGCCTCGGGCATCTCCTGCTTCATGATCGCGCTCTTCTTGCTCTCCTGCTGGATGCGCAGGTCGCTGATCTCCTTGCGCAGCCCGTTGGCCCTGAAGGAGTCCTGGGCGAGCACGGCGTTCAGCAGCAGCAGGCTGACCAGGCCGCCGCAGAGCAGGCCGACCACGAGCAGCAGGAAGGGAGCCCTCGGCGGCCGGGAGCGGCGGGGCGCCGCGGGCGCCTTGAGCTGCGCGGCCGGAGCGGCTGCGGGCGCAGGCCCGGCCGGTCTCGCAGGCCTGGTCCCGTATCCCTGCGGCACCGCGCGGGGGACGCGCACAGGGCGCGCGCCGCGGCTGGGCGCGGCGCGACGGACGTCTGTCTCACTCCTCGTCAACTGCCTCACGGATCCTCTCTGCCGCCCGACACCGGGCGGAGGCCGCCCGCGGGTTGCGGGCCACCTCCTCTTCGCTCGGAAGCTCGGCCCCCCTCGTCAGGAGCGCGAACCGCGGCTGGTGAGCCGGCAGCGGGACCGGCAGGCCGGGAGGGCCGGTTTCCCTGGTCCGCGCGGTGATGACCTGCTTCGTCAGCCGGTCCTCAAGGGAGTGGTACGCGAGCACGACGACGCGCCCGCCCAGCGTCAATGCGTCGAGCGCGGCCGGGAGCGCGCGTTCCAGCGCCGTCAACTCCGCGTTCACCTCGATTCGCAACGCCTGGAAAGTCCTTTTGGCGGGGTTTCCCCCGGTCCTGCGAGTAGCGGCCGGGATCGCCGTCCTGACGATCTCCGCAAGCCGCTTGGTAGACGTTATGGCCTCTCTGGCCCTTTCCTTGATGATTAAGTGCGCGACACGCGGGGCGAATCGTTCTTCTCCGTAATCCCGCAGGATCCGGATCAGCGCGGCGGCCGGGTAGGTGTTGACCACGACCTCGGCCGTCAGCTCCTCGTCGCGGTCCATCCGCATGTCCAGCGGCGCGTCGTAGGAGTAGGCGAAACCACGCTCGGCCTCGTCCAGCTGCGGGGAGGAGACGCCCAGGTCGAACAGCGCGGCGTCGACGCGGGGGTGCCCCACCTCGGCGAGCACCTCGGGAAGCTCGTCGGAGACCGCGCGGACCAGCGTGGTCCGATCGGCGTACGGGGCGAGCCTGGCGGTGGAGCGCTCGATGGCGGTGGAGTCGCGGTCGATCCCGATCAGGTGGAGCGCGGGGTGCGCGGCGAGCAGCGCCTCCGCGTGGCCGCCGAGGCCGAGGTTGGCGTCGACGAGGACGGGAGCGGGGCGGGCCAGCGCCGGAGCGAGCAACTCCAGCACCCGGTCGAGCATGACGGGGACGTGACCCCCAGACGTCTGGAGATCATGGTCGTGATTTTCGGCGCGCATGACGCGCAACCCCCCTCTTTCCCGCCTCGTCCCGTGGACGCGCGGCGGACGCTCACCGGTGTCTTGAAACTGGCCCCCACCCCCGGGGCCGTCCGGCCAGGTCCCCATCCGCACCCGCGTGTCCGCCCGTCACCTGACACCGGGGAAGGTGCATCAGCTGACGGGCAGGTGGTTGCGGGTGGAGACCTCGCCGAACGACGTTTTACCGATGAGTCGACCGTGGAGTCACAGAATCCCTGGCAGCACCTCCTCCGACAGATCGGCAAAAGCCTGCTCTTGGTCGGCCAGATAGGCGCTCCAGGCGTCCGCGGCCCAGATCTCCAGCCGGGTGTTGGCCCCGATGACGACGCAGTCGCGGCGCAGGCTGGCGTACTCGCGCAGAGCCTGTGGAACGGTGATCCGGCCCTGCTTGTCGGCGACCTCGTCGGAGGCGCTGGCGAAGAGGACGCGGCTGTAGTCACGGACCGCCTTGGCGGTGACCGGCGCGGTGCGCAGAGCCTCGGTTATGCGCTGGAACTCCTCTACGGGAAAGACGTAGAGGCAGCGCTCCTGGCCTTTGGTGATCACCAGACCCTCCGCCAGCTCCTCGCGGTACTTCGCCGGCAGGAACAGCCGTCCCTTGTCATCGAGACGCGGGTGGTGGGTGCCGAGGAACACCGGCCTCACCTCCCGTGCCCAGCGGAGCGCCAGGCGTCGCAGCCCTGCCCTCCACTGCGCACCACCATACTCCACTTCTCTCCACCGTCAACTGATTCCACGCCTCTTCACGACGGGTTTCGCCGCCATTTCCCCAGTTCAAATGGGGTGGTGCGGAGTGGAGGGGGTAAGCGGCCCCTCGTGCACCGTGGGCGTGTCGGGTAAGGGCGCCGAATAGGCTAAAGATCATGAAATAAACCGGAGAGCGGTGAAGAATGATGGAAGGCGGATCACCGCCTCGTCACCGGGTCGGCACACCGCCCGTACAGGATCGCGACAGTCGCCGCGCACACCAGGGCTGTTTACCCGGAATCCGCCCTGATGACCACATAAAGTCGCCGAGGGAACGTACGGCGCCGTAGTGTCGGTAAGCAGAATGAGTAACGGGATCGCAAAGATTCCGCAACGGCAACCCCCCGGCGCGCAACCGCCGCATCCTCATGGAGGCCTGGTGGCAGTAACCCATGACGTCTCACCACAGCTCGATGATCTTGTCGTCACCGCGCACCGGATCCGCCAGTCGATCGAATCGGTGATCGAGGGCAAGAGCGACGTCGTCCGCCTGACCTTGACCGTACTGCTCGCCGAGGGGCACCTCCTCATCGAGGACGTGCCGGGAGTCGGCAAGACCATGCTCGCCAAGGCGCTGGCGCGGTCCATCGACTGCCCGGTGCGCCGCGTGCAGTTCACCCCCGACCTGCTGCCGAGCGACATCACCGGAGTGAGCGCCTACAACCAGCAGACCAGGGAGTTCGAGTTCAAGCCCGGCCCGGTCTTCGCCAACATCGTGGTGGGTGACGAGATCAACCGGGCGTCGCCGAAGACCCAGTCGGCGTTGCTGGAGTGCATGGAGGAGCACCAGGTCACCGTCGACGGCGCGACCTACCGGCTCGACTCCCCCTTCATGGTGATCGCGACGCAGAACCCGATCGAGATGGAGGGCACCTACCCCCTTCCCGAGGCGCAGCGCGACCGGTTCACCGCCCGGATCGCGATGGGCTACCCCGCGCCCTCCGCGGAGCTGGAGATGCTCGACGTGCACGGCGCCGCCTCCCCGCTGGACAAGCTGGAGCCGGTGGCCACCACCGAGCAGGTGAAGGCGCTGATCGAGGCGGTGCGCGGCGTCTACGTCTCCCAGCCGATCAAGAAGTACGCGATCGACCTGGTGACCGCCACCCGCCAGTCCCCCGACCTGCGGCTGGGCGCCTCCCCCCGGTCGACCCTGCAGCTGGTCAGGGCCGCGCGGGCGCACGCCGCGCTCGCGGGCCGCGACTACGTCATCCCCGACGACCTGCAGGAATTGTGCGTCCCCGTCCTGGCGCACCGGCTGCTGCCCAGCATCGAGGCCCAGGGGCAGCGCCGCCCGCCCGAGCAGGTGATCGCCGACCTGGTCCGCCGGGTGCCCGTGCCCGAGGCCCAGGCCCGGTGACCTCCGGCCTCAAGGCGCTCACCGCCCGCGGCCGGTCCTTCCTCGCGTCCGGCGTCGCGGCGCTGCTGTGCGCCTTCATCCTCGGCGAGCACGACCTGCTCAGGATCGGCGTGCTGATCGTCTCGCTGCCGCTGCTGGCGGCCATGGTGGTCGCCCGCACCCGCTACCGGCTGAGCTGCGCCCGGCGCCTGGACCCGCCCAGGGCCGAGGTGGGCAGCGAGGCCACCGTGACGCTGCGGCTGGAGAACGTCACCCGGCTGCCGACCGGCCTGCTGATGATCGAGGACACCGTCCCCTACGCCCTCGGCGCCCGGCCCAGGTTCGTCCTGGACCGGGTGGAGGCGCAGGGGATCCGGGAGATCGACTACCGGGTCCGCTCCGACCTGCGCGGGCGGTTCGGCATCGGGCCGCTCTCCATCCGGATCAGCGACCCCTTCGGCCTGGTCGAGCTGACCAGGTCGTTCACCATCAGCGACACGCTGATGGTGACGCCCCAGGTGGTGGCCCTGCCCCACGTCCGCCTGGCGGGCGAGTGGACGGGCGGGGGCGACAGCCGTACCAGGAGCGTAGCGGCGGCCGGGGACGACGACGTCGCGCCGCGCGAGTACCGCCAGGGCGACGACCTGCGGCGGGTGCACTGGCGCTCGACCGCCAGGCACGGCGAGCTGATGGTGCGGCGCGAGGAACAGCAGTGGCAGAGCAGGGGCGCGCTGCTGCTGGACACCCGGCGCTACGCCCACCGGGGCGAGGGCCCGCGCTCGTCGTTCGAGGCGGCGGTCTCGGCCGCGGCCTCCATCGGCGTGCACCTCGCCCACGAGGGTCTCGGCCTGCGCCTGGTCACCGACCAGGGCGCCGAGCACCTCACCGACAGCGGGCTCAGCCTGTCGCTGCTGGACACCCTGGCCGTCGTACGGGCCAGCACGGCGCGGTCGCTGGAGTACGGCGTCGGCGCGCTGCGGCAGGGCGGCGGCGACGGCCTGATCGTGGCCGTGCTCGGCAAGATGGACCTCGACCAGGCCCAGGAGCTGTCCAGGGCCAGGCACGGCAACGTGACCGGCGTGGCCGTGATGCTGGACGTGGAGGCGTGGGAGCGTCCCGAGCTGGGCGAGGACGAGGAGTTCCAGGCGGCGCGGTCGGTGTTCACCGGGACGGGCTGGCGCGTCGTGCGGCTGCCCGCCGGCGCGTCGGTCGCGAGCGTGTGGCCGGACGTCGCGCAACGCGGACGGTTCGCGGCGAGCAGGGGTGGCTCATGAGACTTTCCATCGCGTCGGGTGTGGCGACCGGAGCGGTCGCGATCGCGCTCTACCCGCTCTTCCAGGGCGGCGCCTGGTTCTGGTCGAGCCTGGGCGCCATCCTGGTCGTGACCGGGATCGGCGCGCTGGCCGGCCACTACACGCTGCCCGGCTGGCTCGCGCCGCCCGCGCAGGTGCTGGCCGTGTGGATCTACCTGACGGCGACGTTCGCCGGGGACGAGGCGTGGGCGCGGGTGGTCCCCACCTGGGACTCGGTCGCCAGGCTCGACAGGCTGCTCACGACGGGCTTCGCCGACATCCAGCGGTTCGCCGCCCCGGTTCCCGACAGCACCGGCATCGTCCTGCTCACCTGCGGCGGCGTCGGCCTGATCGCCGTCCTGGTGGACCTGCTGGCCGCGCGGCTGCGCAGGGCGGCCCTCACCGGGCTGCCGCTGCTGGCGCTGTTCACGGTCCCGGCGGCGGTGGTCGCCGAGCCGATCAGCTGGCCGGCGTTCATCATCGGGGCCCTGGGCTACCTGGGGATCCTCGTCGCCGACGGGCGGGAGCGGGTCAGCCACTGGGGCCGCGCGGTGCTGGTGCGCCGCACGTCGTCCTTCACCGTCACCCGGCCCACGCCCTCCGACAGCGGGGCCCTGCGGCTCTCCGGCAGGCGTATCGGCTTCACCGCGATCGCGCTCGCCGTCCTGCTGCCCGCGCTGCTGCCCACCATGGAGCCCAACCCGCTGTTCAGCTTCGGCGTGGGCAACGGCAGGGGCGGCGGCAACTCGATCAGCATCCCGAACCCCATGGTCAACCTGCGCGGCCAGCTGTCGCTGCCGGAGAACTCCACCGTCCTGACCTACCGGGCCAGCGACAGCACGCCGCGCTACCTGAGGATGTACTCGCTCGACATCTTCGACGGCGAGCAGTGGACGATGTCGGAGCCCAGGGGCCGTCCCGAGGACCGGACCTCCGACGCGCCGATGCCCTCGCCCCCCGGCCAGAGCTCCAGCGTGCCCGTCACGCCCGCGAACCTCACCGTCACGGTGAGCGACCAGGTCAGGAGGCTGAGCTTCCTGCCCCTGCCCTACCCGGTGTCCAGGGTCACGGTGGCGGGCGACTGGCGTCCCGACCGCGACACGCTCATGGTCTTCTCCACGCGGAACACCGCGGGGGGCCTGACGTACCAGGCCGTCACCGCCGAGCCCAAGCCCACCGTGGACCGGCTCAAGGCGGCGGCCCCGCCCGCGGCGGCGATCAGGGAACGGTACCTGGCGCTGCCGGAGAACCTGCCGGACGAGATCAGGCAGCTCGCCCTCCAGGAGACCGAGCGGGGTGCCAGCCCGTACGAGCAGGCGATCCAGCTGCAGGAGTTCTTCACCGAGAGCGGCGGGTTCACCTACAGCCTGGCCACCCAGGGGCACAACGGGCCGGCGCTGACGGACTTCCTGATCCGCAACAGGACCGGCTACTGCGAGCAGTTCGCCGCCTCCATGGCGGTGCTGGCGCGCGTCCTGGGCATCCCCTCCCGGGTCGCCATCGGCTACACCGGGGGCAGCGTCACCTCCGACGGGTGGCAGGTGCGCACCCACGACTCGCACGCCTGGCCCGAGCTGTACTTCGAGGGCACCGGGTGGCTCCGCTTCGAGCCCACCCCGGCGGGCGGGGCGGGCCAGGGCAGCGCGACGGTGCCGTCCTACACCCTGCCCGAGGTGGCGCCGGACGCCCCCGACGAGCCGAGCGCGGCGCCGTCGTCGGGTCCCACCGGATCCGACTCGCCGACCGGACCGGCGAACGACCGCCGCGACGAGATCCTCGACAGGGAGTTCGGCGGCGCGCTGACCCCGGTGGACGAGGGAACGCCGCTCGCCGCGAAGATCGGCATCGGGGTCGCGATCGCGCTGCTGGTCGCGCTGATCCCCGCGCTGGTCCGCTGGCAGCTGCGGGTCCGCCGCGGCAGGTCCTACACCCGGCGGGCCGCGGACCCCGCGGGCGGGGGTCCGGCCGTCCCGGATCCCGGCGGCGCCGCCTCCCCCGCGGCCGTCAGGGAGATCCGCCGGGAGCCGGCGGTGACGGTCGCGTGGGCCGAGCTCGACGACGCCCTGTGCGACTACGGGATGTCCCGGCAGGCGAGCGAGAGCCCGCGCGCGCTGGCCGGGCGGCTGGCCGAGCAGTACCGGTTCGAGCCGGAGGCGGCCGCCGCGCTGGCGAGGATCGCCTCGGCGGTGGAGCGGACGCTCTACGCCAGGACCCCGGGCGAGATCGGTACCCTCCGCGAGGACATGCGGAGCGTGCGGCGGGCGCTGGCGGCCACCGTGACCCGCGGCAGGCGGATCAGGGCCGTGCTGCTGCCGCCCTCCACGCTCCTGCGGATGCGGGCGCTGGGCGGGCGGGTGCTGGACGGTTTCGACCGCCTGGAGAACATCCGGCTCCGCAGGCCGGTCAGGAAGGGCGCCTAGCGCCCCTCGGTGATCGGGACGCGCACGACCGCGTCCCGATCATCGAGGGGACGGCGGCCGGGTGCGCGGGCCGGGATCCCCGGCCGCTGGAGGTCTGTGAGGCCGCCGGGAGGTACGGAACAGTAACCTTCAGGATGGGGCGGCGGGCCCGGGTAGATCGTTCAAAAGCCGGGTGTCCGCCTCCGGGTCGCCGGGGCCCGGGACGACGGACCCCGGCCCTCAGAGGTGTAGGGCAACGGGATCCGTGGGGCGCGGGTGCTCCGGAAGCGTGAGACGACGGCTCGGGGAGCGCGGGTGGGAGCGGACCTCGATCGTTGAGGGGGATGGCCGACCCCGCTCGTGTCCGGCCGGTGGGCCTTCGCCCGGAGGGGCCCCACCTGCGAAAAGGAACGGCGAAACCGGGTCGCCGGGGCATGCGGGCGGACCCGGTGGATGACACGGGCCGCTCCCGTACCGGGAGTGGCCCGTCGTCACAGGGGGGATCCGTCAGGGAGAGCCGCCGTGGACGGCGGCGGACCCTGCCGGGCTAGCGTTCGTCGTGTCGACGGCGCCAGCGCTCCTCCATCCGCTCCATGAAGCTCTGGCGGGAGCCGGCCCGGCGCCCTCCCTTGCCTCGCGGCTGATCGGCCGGCGTGGCCGCGTTGGCCTCGCCGAAACCGTTCATACGCTTCCAGCTGGACAGACCCCATAGGCATGCGGCGAGCATGACCACGAAACCGCCGACGCCGAGCGGGATGCCGAGCGGGACGTTGTTGATCACGACGCCGACCATCAGCAGGACGACACCCAGGATGAAGCCGATGAAGGCCTTCACCAGGCGACGCCTGTAGTGGCTGCGGGGATCACTGATCCTGACGGTATTGGCCCACTTCGGGTCCTCGGCGTAGAGGGCCTGCTCGATCTGGTCGAGCAAGCGCTGCTCGTGCTCAGAGAGCGGCACGGCGCCTCCCAAGGACAGCCCCAGGACGGGGAAGACGGTGACGGACGACACGGGGTGTCCGAACCTCGCGGTCGGTTATCCCCAGAATACGAGGCTGTAGACGTAGACGAAAGAAAACGTCCAACGTAGTCCAAACCGGAGGCGGATTCATGGATCTATTCCATCAAACGGAGGGCGAACAAGGGAGGCCGGAAGGACTGCGTCCTGACCGAATCTGCGGGCCGCCCTGTCCATCGCCTGCTCGGCCTCCCGCCAGCCCGTCTCGCGCTCTCCGAGGCCGAGCTGCCGGGTCGCGCCGGCCGCCGGGCTGAGGTTCTCCACCCGTACGCCGACCAGCCTCAGACGGACGTTCTCCAGGCCGGAGGCGGTGTAGAGGGCGCAGGAGACGTCGTACAGGATCTTGGCGACGTCGGTGGGCTCGCGCAGGCTCCGCGACCGGGAGATGGTGGTGAAGTCGGCCCGGCGGAGCTTGACGCTGACCGTGCGGCCGACGCTGCCGCCCCGCCTGAGCCTCGCGGCGACCCGCTCCGACAGCCGGAGCAGCTCCCTGCGGATCTCCGCGGGGTCGGCGATGTCTGTGGCGAAAGTCTCTTCCGCGCCGATGCTCTTGTCGGGGACGTCGGGGGTCACCGGGCGCTCGTCGCGCCCCCAGGCGAGTGCCGCCAGGTGCGCGCCCGCCGCCTGGCCCAGCTCCCGCTGGAGCGTGTCCACCGGGACGTGGGCGAGGTCTCCGACGGTCCTGATGCCCAGGCGGGCCAGTGACCCCTCGGTGCGCTCCCCGACGCCCCACAGGGCCGCCACGGGGAGCGGGTGCAGGAAGTCGACCACCCGGTCGGCGGGCACCACGAACAGGCCGTCGGGCTTGCAGTGCTGGGAGGCGAGCTTCGCCACGAACTTGCTGCCGGCGACCCCGACGGAGCAGGTGATGCCCTGCTCGCGCTCGACCTGCTCGCGGATCATCCGGGCGATCGCCGCCGGCGGGCCGAGACGCTTGCGGGCCCCGCCGACGTCGAGGAACGCCTCGTCGGAGGCGATCGGCTCGACCTCGGGGGTGAAGGTCTGGAAGATCTCCATGACGCGCCGGGAGACCTCCGAGTATTTGCCCCGGCTGGGCGGGATGATCACCGCCTGGGGGCAGAGCCGCCGGGCCCGGGTCATGGGCATGGCCGAGTGCACCCCGAACCTCCGGGCCTCGTAGGTGGCGCTGAGCACCACCCCGCGCGCCCCGGGCGCGCCGATGATGACGGGGGTGCCCCGAAGGTCGGGACGGTCGCGCAGCTCGACGCCCGCGTAGAAGGCGTCCATGTCGACGTGGAGGATCGGGCAGCCGGTGTCGTCCGTCCCCAGATCGGAACCCGGACGCGGTATCTGCTGCTTTCTCGACACGGCGTCATTCTACGGGAACAGGCGTTCGACGCGGCGTTCACCGGTGGCCAAGGACGTGTAGTTGGGTGGCGATGTCGCGGAGCACCGGGTGCGCGGCCGCCGCCTGCTCCAGGGCGACCAGGGCGCGGGCGGCCCCGGGCTCGCCGTCGAGCAGCCTGCTGGGCACCAGGTCGGCGAAGACCCGCACGCCGTGGACCTCGCCGGGCGCGAAGCCCGTCACGGCGAGCAGCCGCTCCAGGGCCTCGCGGGTGAACCGCCTGGGCGTGGGGTCGCGATCTCCCCACCGGCCCTCGGGGTCGTCCAGGACCTGGCGGGCCTCGTCGAACCTGCCCGCGATGGAGCGGTGGAGCGCGGCGGCGAGCGGGTTGGCGGCGAGGACGCTGATCACGCCGCCCTCGCGCAGCAGGCCGGCCATCGCCTTCATCGCGCCGGCCGGATCCTCCACGTACTCGAGCACGCTGTGGCAGAGCACCAGGTCGGCGCCGCCGGCGGGGAGCAGCTCCTGCAGGTCCGCGGCGTCGCCCTGCAGTGCTCGGACCTCCACCCCCGCCTCCGCCGCGCGGCGCTCCAGCGCGGCGAGCGAGTCGGGACTGGGGTCGACGACCGTCACGGCGTGCCCGAGGTCGGCCAGGGGAACGGCGAAACCCCCCGTGCCGCCTCCGGCGTCGACGATGTCGAGCCGCTCACGGCCTGTCGCGGCCACCCGCTCGGCCAGCACGGCACTCAGGACGTCCCACACGACCGCCGTGCGGACCGCGGGAGTGCCCGCCTGCCGTGAGATGCCTACGGCGTGCAACTTCAGATCGCCTCCTCGTACGTTGACGTCCTCCGCGGCCGGAGCCACGGATTTCAGCACCCGACCGCCGGTCGGGTCTGTCGGTTCGCGGTTCTGCGGCCCGGGTCACCCCGAGCCTCCCCGCGCAGACACGGCACGCCCTGCCGCGTTCGAAACCACAGGTCCCGCATGGCTGCCGCGGGACACCCCAACCCTAACGGGTTGAACCGACAGGGCGAGAAGGCTTTCCTTCTTGCCCGGAGGACAGGGTGTTCGCCCCGAATGTCCAACGACAAGCCCAGCCTACGTCGCGCGCCCCCCGGCGCGGCCCAAGGACCATCCATACTCGCGCTTGATCGAGTCTTTTTCCGGGCGCGGTCCGGTCCCGCGGGCAAGCCGGGAGGAAAGAGGACCGGTCCCGCGGGTAAGCACGGCGGAGCCCCGCGGACGAAACCGGCGGGGAAGGGGGTGCTTCCGGTGAAGGCGAGACGGGAGCGCGCCGGGGCGGAGGCGGGGGCGGCGGCGCGCCGGGGCGGGGACGGGGGCGCCGGGCGGGGAGACCGGAGGTCCGGGCTCCCCGTGACGGCGGCCGGAGCGGGGCGGCTAGAGCTAGAGCTAGAGCGCCAGGGAGGGCTTGAGCTGCTTGAAACGGGCCATCAGCCCGTTGACGAACTGCGGCGACTCGTCGGTCGACAGCTCGGAGGCCAGGCTGACCCACTCGCTGATGACGACGCCCTCGGGGACGTCGGGCATCCACAGCAGCTCGTAGGTGCCGCCGCGCAGGAGGTTGCGGTCGACCGCCGGCATGCGGTCGAGCGTCCAGCCCTCGGAGTAGGTGGTGATCAGCTCGTCGATGCGCGCCCGGTGCCTGCACACGCCCTCGACGATCGTCGTGGTGTACTCGTTCACGGGCGGCTCGGCCCGCTGGAGACGCTCGGCGAGGACGCTGAGCGGGTCCTCGCCACGCGCCTCGGCCTCGAAGAGGATGTCCAGCGCGCGCCTGCGCGCCTTACCTCGTGCCGACATCAGGCGCGGCCGAGATAATCGCCGGTGCGGGTGTCGACCTTGACCTTCTCGCCGGTGGTGATGAAGAGCGGCACCTTGATCTCGGCGCCGGTCTCCAGCGTGGCGGGCTTGGTGCCACCGGTGGAGCGGTCGCCCTGGAGGCCGGGCTCGGTCTCGGCGACGATCAGCTCGACGGCCGCGGGCAGGTCGACGTAGAGGACGTTGCCCTCGTTGATCGCCACGGTGGCCAGCATGTTCTCCAGGAGGTAGTTGGCCGAGTCGCCGACCGCCACCCTGGTGACGTGGAGCATGTCGTAGTTCTCGGTGTCCATGAAGACGTAGTCGTCACCGTCCATGTAGGAGAACTGCATCTCGCGCTTGTCGACGTTGGCCACCTCGACCTTGACGCCCGCGTTGAAGGTCTTGTCGACGACCTTGCCCGATAGCACGTTCTTGAGCTTGGTACGGACGAACGCGCCGCCCTTGCCGGGCTTGACGTGCTGGAACTCCACGACGGCCCAGAGCTCACCGCCGTCGAGCTTGAGCACCAGGCCGTTCTTGAGGTCGTTCGTCGTCGCCACTAGTCTCTCCTGCGTACGGCCGCTCTTAAAGGACGAGCAGCTCTTTGGTCGTCCGTGTGAGAAGTTCCGGCCCGCCGTCGCGCACCACGAGCGTGTCCTCGATGCGGACGCCGCCCCTGCCGGGAAGGTAAACCCCGGGTTCAACGGTTACCGGAACTCGATCCTCTAGTCTAGCGTGCTCATGGTCGCGCTCCGGCTCTCGTGAAGATCGTCCCGGCTCCCCGAGGTCCTCCGGCCTTTCCGCGGTGTCCTCCGGTTTTCTCGGGGACAGGAACGGCTCCTCGTGGATCTGCAGCCCGACGCCGTGGCCGAGACCGTGCTTGAAGAACTCCCCGTACCCCGCCTCCTTGATCAGGTCCCGGGCGGCGGCGTCCACCTCGTGGAGCGCGGCGCCGGCCCTCGCGGCCAGGCGGCCGGCCCGCTGGGCGGCGCGGACGAGGTCGTACAGCTCGCGCTGCCACCCCGCGGGCTCGCCGATCGCCACGGTCCTGGTCATGTCGGCGTGGTAGCCCCGGTAGAGGGCCCCGAAGTCCATGGTGACCAGGTCCCCGCGCTCCAGCGGCCGGTCCGAGGGCGAGTGGTGCGGGACCGCGCCGTTGGGCCCGCTCGCGACGATCGAGTCGAAGGCGAGCCCGTCCGCGCCCAGTTCGACCATGCGGCGCTCCAGCGCCCTGGCGACCTCCTTCTCGGTGAGCCCGGGACGCAGCTCGGGCAGGACCTCGGCGAAGGCGCGGTCGGTGAGCTCGCACGCGGTACGGATGAGGCCGAGCTCGGCGTCGTCCTTGACCATGCGCACCGACTCGACCACCTTGGACAGGCGCAGGGGCTCCCCGCCCAGCCGGAAGTAGTCGGCGACGGACATGTGGTCGGCCTCGATGCCCGTCCGGCCGCTCTCCGGCAGCAGGGCCCCGGCGACGTCGGACTCCTCGATCACCTCGATGTCGGCGCAGACGCGCCGGGCGGCCCCGATGTAGCGGGAGTCGGTGGCCAGCGTGGCGGTGGCGTCCGCCCTGACCAGGACGGCCGCGTTGGAGCTGGCCAGCCCGGTCAGGTAGCGCACGTTCACGCCGCCGGTGACCAGGATCGCGTCCGCCTCGTGAGCGGGCAGCAGGGCCGCGAGGTTCGCGCGGCGACGGTTGTGGGTGGCGGTCATGGCACGCATGCTATTAACCACTTTGACCGGATGTCGCCCCGCTGGCCGGGTGTCCGCGCCGGTCGCTTACCCGTCCGCCGAGAGACGGGGGAACGGGAAGACGGATGTGTGTCCGCCCACCGGCCAGGGGGAACGGAGATCAGGAGGCGAGTTCCCTGACCCTCTCGATGAGCCGGACGCGCTCCTCGTGCGTGCCGGCCAGCGGGGTGACGTTGACGGTCGTGACGCCCGACTCGCGCATGGCCTGCAGGCGCTCGCGGACGTGCCCCTCGGGGCCGATCAGGGACATCTTCTCCAGCAGCTCGTACGGCACGAGCGCGGCGGCCTCGTCCTTCTTGCCGTCCAGGTAGAGGTTCTGGATCTGCTCGGCCTCCTTCTCGTAGCCGTACCTGCGGGCGAGGTCGTTGTAGAAGTTCCTGCCCCTGGCGCCCATGCCGCCGATGTAGAGGGCCGCCATCGGGCGGCCCAGCTCCAGCCAGCCCGAGACGTCGTCGCCGATGGCGAGCGAGGCCTGGGCGATCACGTCCAGCTCGCCCAGCGCCGGGTCCCGCCTGGCCCTGCCCGCCGCCAGGGAGGCGCCCCACACGTCGGCGGCCTTCTCCGGGACGTAGAAGATCGGCTCCCAGCCCTCGGCCAGCTCGGCGGACAGCTCGACGTTCTTGGGCCCGATGGCGGCGATCACGACGGGGATGCGCTCGCGGACCGGGTGGTTGATGAGCTTCAGCGGCTTGCCCAGGCCGGTCCCCTCCCCGGCGGGGAGCGGGACGGTGTAGTGCCTGCCCTCGTAGGTCAGGCGCTCGCGCCGCCAGACCTGGCGGCAGATCTCGATAACCTCGCGGGTGCGGCCGAGCGGCGCGGTGTACGGGACGCCGTGGAAGCCCTCGACGACCTGCGGGCCCGAGGCGCCCAGGCCGAGGGTGAAGCGGCCGTCGGAGACGTAGTCCAGGCCCGCGGCGGTCATGGCCAGCAGGGCGGGGGTGCGGGAGTAGATCGGCAGGATGCCGGAGGCGATCTGCAGCCTCTCGGTCCTCGCGGCGATGTAGCCCAGCTGGCTCACCGCGTCGAAGCTGTAGGCCTCGGCGACGAAGACGATGTCGAGACCGGCCTTCTCGTAGTCGGCCAGCTCGGCCACCGTCTCCTTGAAGCCCCCCGAGTAGTTCAGGGCCATACCGATGCGCATCGTGAGATCGTCCTTCCGCGGTGCCGACGAAACCGAATGTTGTTCCGTTGTCTCGGCGACAAAGGTTATCGACTCACCGCCGAAGCACCAAGCCCCGCGCCGTCGCCGCCGGGCCGGTAGCCTACGCATTCCGGGGTAGGGGACCCCGGAGGGGCGGACGTTCCGGGGGCGGATGCCCCTCGGAGGGTGGACGAGGAGCGGTGTGCTGAGGCAGTCGATCGTCGTGACGGCGGGAACGCTCGCCCTGATTCTCGGGGGGCACCGGCTCCTGCCTGAGCTGGGCGGTTTCACACCCGTGCTGGAGAGCCTGCTCCCCTGGCTCGGGGTCGCCGTGCCGGTCCTGCTGGTCTGCGCGCTGGCCACCCGCTCCTGGCAGGTGATCCTCGCCGCGCTGGTCCCGGCGACCGTGTGGGGCCTCATGTTCGGCCCGACGCTGCTGCGCAGCCCGCCGGGCGGGCCCAGCGACCTGTCGGTCGCCACGCTCAACGTCGGCGCGACCAACGCCGACTCGGCCGACGCCATACGGTCCGTCTCCAAGGACCGCGACCTGGTCGCGGTGCAGGAGCTGACCGTCGGCGGCCCGGCCGCGAAGGTCCTCAACGACCGCTTCCCCTACCGCTACCGGATCGCCACGGTCGGCCTGTGGAGCCGCTTCCCGATCGCCGAGTCCCGCAAGGCCGACATCGGCCTCGACTGGGCACGGGCGCTGCGCGCGGTGGTCGTCACCCCCAAGGGCAGGCTCACCGTGTACGTCATGCACCTCGCCTCCGCCCGCCCCGGCCAGACCGCCCAGCGCGACGAGACCCTCTCCTACGCCCGCAGGATGATCGACAAGGACGACAGCGAGCACCTGCTGCTGCTCGGCGACCTCAACACCGCCACCACCGACCGCAAGCGCTCCGGCCTGGTGCCGCCGCTGTCGGACGCCCAGCAGGAGGCCGGTACGGGTTTCGGCTTCACCTGGCCCGCGTCCTTCCCCGTCACCCGGCCCGACCACATCCTCTACCGAGGCATGATCGCCACCAGGGCGGGCGTCGAGCGGGCCGCGGGCAGCGACCACCGCGCCGCCGTCGCCTCACTGCGCCTGGCGGCCTAGGAGACCGGGGGTTCGGGAGGTCCGGGAGGTCCGGACGGCACGGGCGAGGGTGACCTCGATGTCCGGGACGGCTCGGGCCGGGACCGTTTCAGGCTTGGCGGGTCCGACGGCTCACACGCTTTGAGGGCTCGGGCCAGGATCGTCTCGGGCTCAACGGATCCGACGGCTCACCCGGCTCGGCGGCTCACACGGCTCGCGTGGCTTGAGGTGGTTCAGGTGGCGGGGTCCGGGCGGGCCCGGAGTGCGGACAGGTCGGCCGGGGTGTCGATGTCGGCGGGGTCGGCGACGTCGTCGCAGGGGACCGCGACCACCAGCTCGGGGTGGGCCCTCAGGAACGGGCGGGCACCGGCGTCGCCGGTCGCGAGCCTCGCGACCTCCTCGAAGTGCTCCCTGGCGATCAGCACCGGATTCCGCCGCGCGCCGCCGTAGGTGGCGACGGCGAC
This sequence comes from Streptosporangium sp. NPDC002524, assembly GCF_040295985.1. Taxonomy (NCBI): domain Bacteria; kingdom Bacillati; phylum Actinomycetota; class Actinomycetes; order Streptosporangiales; family Streptosporangiaceae; genus Streptosporangium; species Streptosporangium sp. NPDC002524. The sequence continues at coordinate 35,664 of NZ_JBEOWK010000022.1, forward strand.
CGAGGCGCCCTCCGCCGCCGCGTCGACGAGCCGCCGCACCGCCCGCGGGCCGACGAACGGCTGGTCCACCAGGGCGATCACCACGTGCCCGGCGGTCGCGGGGATCGCGTCCAGGCCGGCCCTGAGCGAGGAACCCATCCCCGAGTCCCAGTGCGGGTTGTGGACGGTCACCGCTCCCCGCACCCGTACGGAGGCCGCGCCGAGCACCACGACCACGGGACGGCAGCCTCCGTCGTGGAGCGCCCGCACCCCCCGGTCCACCAGCCGCTCCCCGTGGAACTCCACCAGCGCCTTGGGAGTGCCGAGCCGCGAGCCCGACCCGGCGGCCAGCAGCAGCCCGGCGCTCACCGGCCGCCCGCCCGCCGGGCCCCGGGGCTCCCCCGCCGTGTCCTCGGCTGTGTCCTCGGCCGTCTCCCCGGCCGTGTCCCCTGTCGTGTCCCCGGCAGTGCCCTCGGCAGCGCCCTTGGCGAACGCCTCCCGAGGAGGTCCCGCCTCGGGCCCCTCCGAGGTTCCCGCCGGGATTCCCGCCGGGGTTTCCGCGTCCTCGTTCACGCGCCGCCCGGTCCCTCGCCGTGGATCCTGCCGGAACCGTCGGTCAGCGGCCGGCCGGAACCGCCCCAGCGCAGCTGGATCAGTTCGGCGGCGATGGAGATCGCCGTCTCCTCGGGCGTACGCGCGCCCAGGTCCAGCCCGATCGGCGAGCGGAGCCGCTTCAGCTCGGCCTCGCCCAGCCCAGCCTGGGCGAGCCTGGCCAGCCGGTCCTCGTGGGTGCGGCGCGAGCCCATCGCGCCGACGTATCCGGCCGACGTGCGCAGGGCGACCTCGAGAAGGGGTACGTCGAACTTGGGGTCGTGGGTGAGCACGCAGATCGCGGTCCGCTCGTCCACGACGGTCGAGGTGAGATAGTCGTGCGGCCACTTGACGATCACCTCGTCGGCCTCGGGGAAGCGCTTGGCCGTGGTGAAGACCGGCCGGGCGTCGCACACGACCACGTGGTAGCCGAGGAACTTGCCGACCCTGGCGACCGCGGCGGCGAAGTCGATCGCGCCGAAGACCAGCATCCGGGGCGGCGGCGCGAAGGACTGCACGAAGACCGAAAGCTCGTCGAGCCGCCGCTGCCCCCGGGCCCCGTACCTGCGCACGCCCGTCAGCCCCTGTGCCAGCATGCCCCGGACGTCGTCGTCCACCGCGTCGTCCAGCCGGGTCACGCCCAGGGAGCCGGAGGAGCGGTCGGGCCAGACGACCCGGCGGGTGCCGACCACGCCCGGCCCCGACAGGACGGTCGCCACCGCCACCGGCTCGCGCCGCAGCACCGAGGCGGCGACCGCCCCCAGCTCGGGGAAGGTCTCCTTCGAGACGGGCTCGACGAGGATATCCAGGATGCCGCCGCAGGTCAGGCCGACGGAGAAGGCCTCGTCGTCGCTCACGCCGTACCGCTGCAGGACGGGCGCGCCCGAGGAGACCACCTCTTTGGCCAGTTCGTAGACGGCGCCCTCGACGCAGCCGCCGGAGACGCTGCCCTCGGCCTCGTCGCCGAGCACCGCCATGGACGCCCCCGGCGGGCGGGGCGCGCTGCGGAAGGTGTCGACCACGGTGGCGAGGCCGAACGTCTCCCCCGCCTCCCACCACCTCAGGATCTGTGACAAGACGTCACGCATGCGTGCCTCCCAGCAGCCTCGCGAGTTCCTCGAACGCGGCCAGGCTGTGCCCGGCCACGAAGTCGTCGATGTGGGGAAGCGCGGCCCGCATCCCGGCGGTGAGCGGCTCGTAGCCCTCCTTGCCCTTGTGCGGGTTCACCCAGATCACCCGGTGGGCCGTCCTGGACAGCCGGGCCATCTCCGCCCCCAGCGGCGAGACGTCGCCGCGTTCCCAGCCGTCGGAGGCGATCACCACCACCGCTCCCGCCGCGTCGCTCAGCGCCAGGAACCGCCGGAGCTCCTCCCCCAGGCGGGTGCCGCCGCTCCAGTCGGGAATGGCCCGGGAGACGGCGGCCATCGCGGCCGCCGGGTCGCGGTGGCGCAGCTCGGAGGTGAGCCGGGTGAGCCGGGTACCCGCGCTGAACACCTCCGTGGCCCTCGGCTCCGCCCTGACCAGCGCGTGGGCGAGCCGGAGCAGCGTGTCCGCGTACGGGGTCATGGAGCCGCTGACGTCGATCAGCAGCACGACCCTGCGGGGCCTGGTCCGGTGCGCGCGGTAGCGCAGCCCGGCGGTCTCCCCGCCCCTGCGCAGGGTCTCGCGGATGGTCGCCCTGCCGTCCAGCCGCCCCCGGCGCGAGGGCCGGAAACGCCGCGACGGGCGCCGCTCCCTGCCCGCCCGCAGCAGGGCGAGCAGCCGGTGCGCCTCGGCGAGCTCCGCGGCCGTCATCCCGGCCACGTCGCGGGTGCGCAGCACCTCCGTCGCGCTCGCGGTCGCCGCGAGGGCCGGGGGCTCACCGCTCTCCCCCCGGTCGGCGCGCACCCCCGGCCGCGCCGCGGTGTGCCGGGTGACGGTGATCGCCGCGGCTCTCGCGCGGCCCGCGCGCAGTCCCCCGAAGTAGGCCCGGAAGACCCGGTCGTAGCGGGGCAGGTCGTCGGCCGAGGCGCACAGCGTGATCCGGCCCGCCCAGTAGACGTCGTCGGGCCTGGAGGCGTCCAGGTGGGAGAGCGCGCGCAGCAGGTTCTGGGTGCGCTCGTGGTCGGCGGGCACCCCGGCGGCGCGCAGGGTCCTCGCGAAACCGGTCATGACCGCCACCAGGTCCTCCCCGGCCTCGGCCCCCGCCCCGGTCTCGGTTCCGGTCGGGGAAGTCCGGGAGGCCGGGGAGAGCGGGGAGGTCCGGAGGGCAGGGGACGGGGCCCCGGTGACGGGTGGGGTCCCCGCGTCGGGGGGAACCTTCGCGGGGGGCGGGTCGTCAGCGCCGGGACGCACCGAAGAATCCGTTCCCGAGCACCGTCTCGTGGTCCTCCCTGTGCTTGAGCAGGGCGCCCAGCGAGGCCGCCGCCAGGTCGGGGTCGAGCTCGCGGGCGCCGAGGGCGAGGAGCGCCTCGGTCCAGTCGAGGGTCTCGGCGATCCCCGGCGGCTTGATCAGATCGGCCTCGCGGAGCCGTCCCGTCGCCGTGGCCACCTGCTCGGCCAGGCTCCCCGAGCACTCGGGGAGCCGCCTGCGCAGGATCGCCACCTCCCTGTCGAAGGAGGGGTGCTCCAGCCAGTGGTAGAGGCAGCGCCGCTTCAGCGCGTCGTGCACCTCGCGGGTGCGGTTGGAGGTGAGCACGACCACCGGCGGCCGGGCGGCGCGGATGGTGCCGAGCTCGGGGACGGAGATCGCGAAGTCCGAGAGCACCTCCAGCAGGATCGCCTCGAACTCCACGTCGGCCCGGTCGACCTCGTCGATGAGCAGCACCGCGGGCTGGGTCTCGATCGCCTTCAGCAGCGGCCTGGCGATCAGGAACCTCCGGTCGTAGACCTCGCCCTCCAGCCGGGCGGCGTCGGTGACACCGCCCGCCTCCGCCGCCTTCAGGTGCAGCAGCTGGCGGGCGAAGTCCCAGTCGTAGAGCGCCTGGGAGGCGTCGAGCCCCTCGTAGCACTGCAGGCGGATCAGCGGCGCCCCGAGCACCTCGGCCAGGGTCCTGGCCAGCTCGGTCTTGCCGACTCCCGCCTCGCCTTCGAGCAGCAGCGGGCGGCCCATCCGCAGCGCGAGGAAGGCCGCCGTGACGAGCCCCGTACCGGCCAGGTACGACCGCTCGTCGAGCAGCTCCGCCAGCTGCGCGGGCGACTCCACATCAGATGCCTCGATTGTCCGCCTCACCACCACCTCAGGCTACGCCCGGCGGCCGGGTCCTCGTGTGATCACGCCGCCCCCGGATCCGGCAATCGCCGGGAACCCGGTGGCGCGCCGGTCACGCGGCGGGGGTTCGCCGAGATCTCGGAGACCGGCGAGCCGGAGGGCATACTGCCGCCCTCCCGGAAAGAAGTATTGTCACCCCCTGTGAAGAACCTGCTCGACCAGATCAACACCCCGTCCAGAGTCGTCGTGGTGGCGTTCCTGGCGGTGGTCCTCACCGGCACGGGGCTGCTGTCGCTGCCGGTCGCGGTCGAGGGGGACCAGAGCGCCTCGTGGACGTCGGCCCTGTTCACCGCCACCTCCGCGGTGTGCGTGACCGGGCTCGCCGTGCACGACACCGCGGCGCACTGGTCGTTCTTCGGCGAGATCGTGCTCCTGGTGCTGATGCAGATCGGCGGCTTCGGGATCATGACGCTCTCCTCGATCCTCGCGGTGGTCGTCTCCGGCAAGCTCGGCCTGCGCGCCCGTCTCAACACCCAGGCCGAGACCAAGACCCTCGGTCCCGGCGACGTGCGGCGGGTGATCGTGGGGGTCGCCAAGGTCACGCTGGTCGCCGAGGCGCTGACCGCCGCGGTGCTCGCCGCCCGCTTCGTGATCGGGTACGGGGAACCGGTCGGCCGCGCCGTCTATTACGGGATTTTTCATGCGATCTCGGCGTTCACCAATGCCGGGTTCGCGCTCTGGCCCGACAGCATGATGCGGTTCGTCACCGATCCGTGGATCTGTCTCCCGCTCATCCTGGCGGTGGTCGCCGGAGGGCTCGGCTTCCCCGTCTACGCCGTGCTGCGGCAGAACTGGCGCCGCCCGGCCCGCTGGACGCTGCACGCCAAGATCACGCTGGGCATGACCGCCGTCCTGCTGTTCGGCGGGGCGGTGGCCGTCACCGTCACCGAGTGGAACAACCCCGGCACGATGGGCGGCCTCTCCCCCGGACTGCGGATCATGGCCGGGTTCTTCCACAGCGCGATGACCCGGAGCGGTGGCCTGAACTCCGTGGACACCTCCCAGATGAGCGAGAACTCCTGGCTGATCAGCGACGTGCTGATGTTCATCGGGGCGGGCAGCGCGAGCACCGGCGGCGGCATCAAGGTGACGACGTTCGCGCTCCTCGGGTTCGTGATCATCGCCGAGCTGCGCGGCGAGCCCGACGTCTCGGCGGGCCGCCGCCGCATCCCCGAGCAGCTCCAGCGGCAGGCGCTGACGATCGCCCTGCTGAGCGTGGCGTCGGTCGCCGTGGGCACGTTCGCGCTGATGACGGTGACCCCGTTCAAGCTGGACCGCGTACTCTTCGAGGTGATCTCGGCCTTCGGCACGGTGGGGCTGTCGACCGGGATCACCGCCGACGTCGGCACCATGGGGCACCTGATCCTGACCCTCCTGATGTTCGTCGGGCGGCTCGGCCCGGTGACCCTCGGCGCCGCGCTGGCGCTGCACGTCCAGACCCGTCGGTTCCGATACCCGGAGGAGCGTCCCCTCGTTGGTTGACAAGAGAGACCGCGGCGACGCGGTCGTGGTGATCGGTCTCGGCCGGTTCGGCGGCGCGCTCGCGGTGGAGCTGGTGGGCCGCGACGTCGAGGTGCTCGGCGTCGACAGCGACGCCAAGAACGTGCAGCAGTTCTCCGGGCGGCTCACCCACGTGGTGTGCGCCGACTCCACCGATCCCGACGCGCTCGACCAGCTGGGCATCGGCGAGTTCGGCCGGGCCGTGGTCGGCATCGGGACCGACATCGAGGCGAGCATCCTGACCACCTCGATCCTGGCCGACCTGGGGGTGGCCGACATCTGGGCCAAGTCGATCAGCCTGCAGCACAGCCGGATCCTGCAGCGGGTCGGCGCGCACCACGTGGTGCAGCCCGAGCACGACATGGGCGAGCGGGTCGCGCACCTGGTCACCGGGCGGATGCTCGACTACGTGGAGGTCGACGAGGACTACGCCATGATCAAGACCATGGCGCCCCGGTGGGCGGACGGCAAGAGCCTGGGCGCCCTGGGCGTCCGCAGCAAGTACGGGGTCACCGTGGTCGGGGTCAAGAAACCCGGCGGCAAGTTCACGTACGCCACCTCGGAGACGGTGATCCAGAGCGGCGACACCCTGCTCGTGGCGGGCGACACCGACAAGGCCGAGCGGTTCGCCGAGGAGACCTGAGCGCGGGATCCCGGCCCCGGCCCCGGGCGCTCACGCGGCGGCGGCTCGATCACCGGCGGGCCCGGTTCGTCCGGCGCGGGCCGGAATCCGGCCCCTGGGCCCTCGTCCGGCGCCGTCCGGCGCGGAGCCGGGATCCGGGCCCCGGGCCCTCGTACGGCGGCTCAGCGGGTCTCCGACGCCTCTCCGCGCTCCCTGATGAGGGCGGCGAGCTCGCGGACCTGGCGGACCGTGCGGTCCTTCTCCGACCCCTGCAGGCCCATCGCGCCGACCGTGGCCCCGTCGGTGAAGTCGATCTTCGCCCAGGGCTCGTGGTCGACGAGGGTGACCCCCAGCACCTCGGGCCACTCGTAGCGGTGCGTCCGCAGCGGGTTGACGACGGTGACGCCCTCCTCGTCGGCCTCCACCCGGACCCGCCCCAGCAGGTGCAGGACCCAGGCGACCACCCCGCCCAGCCCGATCATCGCGATCCTGTCGGCCAGGGTGAACGGCTCGGACAGGAAGACCGCCATCAGCACCGCGCCGAACATGATCAGGCCCGCGAAGCCGTAGGCCGCGATCCGCCCCTTCCTGGGCCGCCACACGACGGGCAGCGGGGGCGGGGAGACGCTCTCCGGGCTCACTCTCAGATCACGATCCTTCGGGAAACCACCGGTCGGAACGGCTGTGACGGCTGGTCACGGTGCCGAGGGAAACCTACCGCACGGCCCCGCCGGGCCGATCACGAGGCACGGCGGGGCGGTCCCGCGAGGCGGGACTAGGAGCGGAGTTCCCGCAGCAGCAGCGCCGTCCCCAGGGCGGCGACGGTGGCCTCGTAGCCCTTGTCCTCGTGGCTGCCGGGCAGCCCCGCCCTGTCGAGGGCCTGGTCGAGGGACTCGCAGGTCAGCACGCCGTTGCCGACCGGGACCTCCTCGTCGAGGGAGACCCGGGTCAGGCCCGAGGTGACGGAGTCGCACACGTAGTCGAAGTGGGGGGTCTCACCGCGGATCACGACCCCGAGGGCGACGACCGCGTCGTACTTCCTGGCCAGGGCCTGCGCCACGACCGGGATCTCCAGCGACCCGGCCACCCGCACCACGGTCACCTCCGCGCCGCTGTCGCCCCCGGCCCGCTCGGCCCGCGCCACGAGCTGATCGGTGATCTTCTCGTGCCAGCGGGCCGCGACGACGCCGACGGTCAGCCCCCTCGCCTCGACGGCCCCGGCCACCGGCCGCCCCTCGCCGCTCACGCGATCACCCCGCGCCCGCTCGCCCGGCCTGCTCGTTCGCTCATGCTTCTTCTTCCCTGGGAATCTCGTGGCCGAGGCGGTCGCGCTTGGCCGACAGGTATTTCTCGTTGTACGGGTTCATCGCCACCGGCATGGGCTCGCGGCCGAGCACCTTGATGCCGTAGCCGTCCATGCCGCGCAGCTTGGCCGGGTTGTTGGTGAGCAGCCGGATCGACTTCACGCCCAGGTCGGCGAGAATCTGCCCGGCGTTGGAGAACTCCCGGGCGTCCACCGGCAGCCCGAGCTCCAGGTTGGCGTCGACGGTGTCGCTGCCGGCGTCCTGCAGGCTGTACGCCCTCAGCTTGGCCAGCAGGCCGATCCCGCGTCCCTCGTGCCCGCGCAGGTAGACGACCACGCCCCGCCCCTCCTCGGCGATCCGTGCCATGGCGTGGTCGAGCTGCACCCCGCAGTCGCACCGCAGCGACCCGAGCACGTCGCCGGTCAGGCACTCGGAGTGCGCCCGGACCATGACATTCTCGCCGTCGTCGATGTCGCCGAGGACGAGGGCCAGGTGCTCGCCGCCGTCCAGCGCGCTCGCGAAGCCGTAGGCCCGCCACTCGCCGTACCTGTTCGGCAGCCGCGTCTCGGCAACCCTGGTCACCATCCGCTCGGTCCTGCGCCTGAACTCGACCAGCTGCTCGATCGAGACGAGCGCGAGGTCGTGCTCGTCGCAGAAGTCGCGCAGCTCCGGCAGCCGCATCATGGTGCCGTCGTCGTTGACGACCTCGGCGAGCACGCCCGCCTCGCTCAGCCCGGCGAGCCTGGCGAGGTCCACGGACGCCTCGGTGTGGCCGCGCCGGGCTAGGACGCCGCCCTCGCGGTAGCGGAGCGGGAAGACGTGCCCCGGCCGCACCAGCTCAGACGGCTCGGTCGCGGAGTCGGCCAGGGCGCGGATCGTGCGGGCCCTGTCGGCGGCGGAGATGCCGGTGCTCACCCCGTCCCTGGCGTCCACGCTGATCGTGTACGCGGTGCGCAGGCGCTCCTTGTTGTCGTAGACCATCAGCGGCAGGCCGAGCCGGTCGAGGTCCTCGCCGCGCATCGGCACGCAGACCACGCCGCTGCTGTGCCGGATGGTGAAGGCGAGCAGCTCAGGGGTGGCCTTGGACGCGGCGAAGATGATGTCGCCCTCGTTCTCGCGGTTCTCGTCGTCGACGACCACGACGGCCCTGCCCTCGCGGATGTCGGCGATCGCCCGCTCGACCGGGTCCAGCTTGATCACGGGGTCTCCTCGGTGGGGGGCACGGCCTGCGGCCGCCGCTCCTTGGGCCGGTCGCCGAATCCGGCCGGTGTCTCCGGCACCTCCGGCCGGGTCTCGCCGCGGGCTCCCGGTCCCGGCGGCCTCGGGTTCTGTTTGGAGGTGGTTCACGGCCTTTCCACCTGCCCTGCCTGCTCTGCCTGCTCTGTCGTGGTGTACGCGCCGACGAGTTTCTCCACGTGCTTGGCGATCACGTCGACCTCCAGGTTCACCGGGTCGCCCGGCCGCTTCGCGCCGAGGGTGGTCAGGCCGAGGGTGGTGGGGATCAGGCTGACCGCGAAGCCGCCGGAGCCCACGCCCATGACGGTCAGGCTGATGCCGTCGACCGCGATCGAGCCCTTCTCGACCACGTAGCGGTCGAGCTCCGGCGGGAGGGAGATCCGCACGACCTCCCAGTGCTCGGCGGGCTCCCGCGAGAGCAGGACACCCGTCCCGTCCACGTGGCCCTGCACGATGTGCCCGCCCAGCCGCTGGTCGGCGCGGACCGCGCGCTCCAGGTTGACCGGGGAGCCGGGGCCCAGCGCGCCGAGGGAGCTGCGGTCGAGGGTCTCCTTCATCACGTCGGCGGTGAACACCTCGCCCTCGACGTCCACCACGGTCAGGCAGACGCCGTTGACGGCGATCGAGTCACCGTGCCCGGCGTCCGAGGTGACCGTCTTGCCGCGGATCGACAGCCGGGCCGCGTCGCTCAGCGGCTCGATCCCGGCGATCTCTCCCAGTTCTTCGACGATTCCGGTGAACATTCACAGCTCCTTCTGGGGGACCGCCCGGACGGCCGGGCACGGGAAGGTCGTCCGGGGTCCGGAGGTACGGGATCCGGACGTGCGGGACCCGGAGGTACGGGGTCCGGAGGCGCGGAGCCCGGAGGCGCGGAGCCCGGAGGCGCGGAGCCCGGACGGCAGGGATCCGGGCGCGCGGGATCCGGACATGCGGGATCCGGGCGTACGGGATCCGGGCGTGCGGGATCCGGGCGTGCGGAGCCCGGACAGGCGGGGTCGGGAAGGGCGTGCCTCCGGGAGGCGGGGCGCGCCGGAAAAGAGGCCGAAAAAGGGGGATATGGGGAATAAAGGGGATATGTCGCCACGTCGGGGCCGGACACGGCCGGACGGGGAACGTAGGTAACACGAAAAACGGCAGGGGCCGACGGCGCCGCGCCCGTGAGGGGCGCGCCCGGCCACTTGGCGCGTCCGCGCCGGATCAGTCACCCGAGGTCTCCTACTCGCCAGTAGCTTTTTGCCACGGCGGGCCCCGGGGGATCAACGGGTGCATACACCCGATCAGCGGAGGGTGCCCGAAGACACTCTCCGCTCGCGCGCTTCCTCCCATCCGGACTTTAACCGTCGGTCCTGGAGTTTCACCAGGTCAACCGGTCGATGGCTTCGACCGGGTCGCGGACTGTAACCGCCGGCTCGGAATTTCACCGACCCCGGAGCACGCTGCTCTGCTTCTTGTTCTCGCGGAGGGCGCACCGCGGGCGATTCGCCCTCCACTACCACTACCAGTGTGCCATGTCCGGAAAACCGGGCGGCACACCTTCCATGATGTGGAACGACCGAGCACTTGGTGCACTCACGCCGCCATGGTTACGCCGCCGCGGTTACCCAGTGGTCACGCGACGGTCATGCCGCGCGCTCGGCCACCGCCCTGCGCGCCCTCCGCGCGTCCGGGGAGTAGCGCACCGGCTCGGGCACCAGGCCGATCCCGGTCTGCAGGGTCCGCAGGGAGGCCGTCGCCCACAGGTCGCCCAGCGGGGTCGCGGGCAGGCCGTACAGCCTGCGGGCCCAGCGCGGCAGGGTCGCGAAGGCGAGCACGGTGAGCATGGGGAACATCGGCTTGAGCGGGGTGAGGCGGGCCGGGAGCGGCGCGTTGAGCGACCGCAGGAGCGGGTGGGCCACCTCGGGGACGAAGTAGAGGCCGGGGCGGCGGGCCCGGATGTAGTCGTCCATCTCGCCGACCGAGCCGGGCACGTCCTCGGCGCGCAGGCCGACCACCTCGGCCGCGCGGCGCCACTCGGCGACGAACCTGTCGGCCTCCTCGTCCGTCAGCCGCACCCCGGCGCGCCGGGCGACCGACAGGTAGGAGTCGACCTCGCCGACGTGGACCCAGAGCAGCGCGTCGGGGTCGTCGAGGCGGAACCGCTCGCCGGTGTCGAGGTCGAGGGCGGTGAGGCTCGCGTGGATCTTCCTCACCCTGGCCCCGGCGCGGGCGACCTCCTCGGTCGTGCCGTAGATGCGCACCCGGACGAACTCGGTGGTGCGCACGAAGCGGGACCAGGCCTCGGCCGGGTCCATCAGCGCGGAGTTCTGCGCGACCCCGCGCATCGCCCGGGGGTGCAGGCCCTGCATGAGCAGCGCGCGGAAGCCCGCGACGAGCAGGATCCGCTCGCCCATAACCTTCCAGGTCACCGAATCGGGTCCGAACAGGCCGTGATCCATGCTCTACACCTCCCGGCCTCGCGGCAAGAGGAGGGTTACCCCGCGAAGCGGCCCGGCACACCCCGTGTCTTGAGCCTGTAACACTGTATCGGGCTTGTGACACAAGCAGGTCCATACCCGGACAAAGCCGTCACGGACACGTCATGAATGTGTCACAAATCCGTGAAAACCGGCCTTCGGGAGCCCTATCTTCCCACGTCACCCCCTATCCACGTCAACGGAATTGCAGCCACAAACAGGTGGACGTTATACAACAAAAAAATGAGTAATGACCAGCCCATTGATTGTCATGGGCGGCTTTGCAATGGTTCCAGGGATCCCGCTCAGTCATGCTCGTTGGGAGCCCCCGCACGATGACCATCCCTGCACCAGCCACGACCACGACCGGGGAGGTACTGGCGGCGAAGACACCGGAGACGGTGGGCCGCTCCCCCGGGCAGCTGATGTGGCTGCGCTTCCGGCGTGACCGTACCGGCATCGCCTCGGCCGTGGTGGTGATCTTCTTCTTCCTGGTCGCGCTCCTCGCGCCGGTCATCGCCTGGCTGTACGGCAAGGACCCCTACGTCCTGTACGGCCAGGACACGCCGGGCCTGCTGAACGACTACGGCTACCCGATCCTGCCCAACGGCGGCATCAGCTCGGAGTTCTGGTTCGGCATCGAGCCCGGCCTGGGCCGTGACGTGTTCACCCAGCTCGTCTACGGGATCAGGACCTCCCTGTCGATCGCGGTGACCGCGACGATCATCGCGACGGCGATCGGCATCGTGATGGGCATCGTCGCCGGGTACGCCGGGGGCAAGACCGACTACTTCATCGGCCGCCTGATCGACATCGTCCTGTCGTTCCCCTCGGTGCTCTTCATCATCGCGTTCATGCCGGTCGTGGAGAACCTGTTCGTCAGGCCGGACGAGGAGACGCCGATCTGGCTGCGGGCGGTCACCCTCGTGATCGCGCTGACGGTGTTCCAGTGGGCCGGCCTCGCCCGCCTGCTGCGCGGCCAGGTGCTCTCCCTGCGCGAGCGGGAGTTCGTCGAGGCCGCGAAGGTCACCGGAGCCTCCCCCGCCAGGATCGTCTTCAAGGAACTGCTGCCGAACCTCTGGACCCCGATCCTGATCCAGTCGACGCTGCTGCTCCCCGCGCTGGTGACGGCGGAGGCGGCGCTGTCCTTCCTGGGCGTCGGCATGATCGAGCCCATTCCCGACTGGGGCCGCATGTTCCGCCGCGGCACCGAGATCTACCAGAACGACATCACCTACCTGATCTTCCCCGGTGTCGCCCTCCTGATCTTCGTGATCGCGTTCAACCTCCTGGGTGACTCGGTTCGCGATGCCTTCGACCCCAAGCTCAAGCGCTAGTTCGGAAATAGGAGAAAGATGAAAGTCCGTACGCGGTCAGCGATGGCCGTACTCGCCATAGGCGCACTCGCACTCACCGGTGCCTGCGCCCAGGGCAACCAGGGCGCGCCCGCGGCCCCCAGCGGCGCGTCCGGCGCGCCCAGCGAGGGAGCTCCCGCCGCCGCCCCGTCCTACAAGCCGCCGACGATCACCGTCGGCACGGCCGACGACTCCAAGGGCCCGGCGATCGAGCCCGAGGGCGTCGTCAAGGGCGGCACCGTCACGATGATCGACCGTGACGACATCGGCCACCTCGACCCCGCCCAGGTCTACGTCAACACGATGTCGAACTTCGGCCTGCTCATCGGCCGTACCCTGACCGGCTACAAGCGCGTCGGCCCCGGCGACTACAAGCTGGTCGGCGACCTCGCCACCGACTCGGGCACCTCCTCCGAGGGCGGCAAGACCTGGACCTTCACCCTCAAGGACGGCGTGAAGTGGGAGGACGGCACCCCGATCACGTCCGAGGACGTGAAGTGGAGCATGGAGCGGACGTTCGCCTCGTTCGTCACCCAGGGCCCGACCTACATCCAGCAGTGGCTGACCGAGGTCGACCACAAGAAGGCCTACCAGGGCCCGTACGACGGCAAGCGCCTTGACAGCATCGAGACGCCGGACGACAAGACGATCGTCTACAAGTTCAAGTCCCCGCACGCCGACGCCAACTACGCCTTCGCCATGGGCGGCTACGGCATCGTGCCGAAGGAGAAGGACACCAAGGAGCAGTACGACAAGAAGCCCGTCTCCAGCGGCCCGTACATCATCAAGAGCCACGTCGTCGACAAGTCGATGGAGCTGGCGCGCAACCCCAACTGGGACCCCGCCACCGACCCGATCCGCGGCGCCTACCCCGACGCCTGGCGTCTGGAGTTCGGCCAGGAGAACCTGCAGATCACCGACCGCCTGATCGCCGACACCGGCCCGGACCAGACCGCGTTCACCTTCTACGCGACCGTCCCGCCGGAGCGTCTGCAGCAGGTGCTCGGCGACGCCAGCCTGGCCCCCCGCCTGATGAAGAGCCCCTCGCCGTACGGCAACTACTACTACTTCAACCTTGACCGGGTGAAGGACCCCAAGATCCGCCAGGCCATCAACCACGCGTGGCCGTCCAAGCAGATCCAGCAGGTCTACGGCGGCCCGGCCGCGGCGGCGCTGCCCACCACGATCCTGAACGAGAACACCACGGTCGGCTACGAGTCCTACGACCTGTTCGGCAAGGAGACCAAGCCCGAGGGCGACGTCGAGAAGGCCAAGCAGCTGCTCGCCGAGTCGACCAACCCGACGCCGACCATCGTCTACGCCTACAACCAGACGCCGCTCCAGGAGCAGATCACCGTCGTGATCAAGAACGCCCTGGAGAAGACCGGCATCAAGGTCGTGGCCAAGCCCCTGGACCGTAAGACCTACTACGACTCCATCGGCAAGGTGAAGAACGAGTTCGACCTGTACTGGGGTGGCTGGGGCGCCGACTGGCCGTCCGGCACGACGGTCCTGCCCGTCATCTTCGGCCCGATCGCCGACGGTGCGCCGAACTACTCGCACCTGAAGGACGAGGCCGTCACCAAGGAGATGGAGGAGATCACCGCCCTCACCGACATCGACGCCCAGAACAAGGCGTGGATGGCGCTGGACAAGAAGATCCAGGAGACGATCACCCCGCTGGTCGTCGCCGAGAACCGGATCGCCAACACCCTCCACGGCTCCAAGGTCGGTGGCGCCGAGATCGACCCGCAGTCATGGGTCGTCTCGCCCAACAGCATCTTCGTGAAGCAGTAACGGCTCACGAAACCGTAGGAGAACCGACGGCCGTGGCCCGGCGGGGATGACGACATCCTCGCCGGGCCACGGCCAGGGGCCTCACCGGCCCCAGCGGTCCCAGCCACCTCGGGAAAACAGGCAATGCTTCCATTCATCACTCGCCGCATGCTCGGCGCCGCGGTCACACTCGTGATCATCTCCGCGGTCACGTTCTTCCTCTTCTTCGCCGTGCCCGCCGACCCGGCGAGACTCGCCTGCGGCAAGGTCTGCCCGCCGGAGCTGCTGGAGCAGGCGCGGCACAACCTGGGACTGGATCAGCCCCTGTTCGCCCAGTTCGTGGCCTGGCTGGCCGGAATCTTCGTCGGCCGCGACTACGGGGGCCTGGGCGACTGTCCCGCCCCCTGCCTCGGCTTCTCCTTCGTCAACCGCGCGCCGGTGTTCGAGACGATCCTGGACCGGCTCCCGCTGACCATCTCGCTCACCATCGGGGCCGCGGTCGTCTTCCTCACCTTCGGCGTGGCCACCGGCATCATCGCGGCGCTCCGGCAGGGCAAGCCGCTGGACAAGATCGCCAGCGTGTCGTCCCTCATCGGCGCCTCCGTGCAGATCTACTTCATCGGCACCCTCGCCCTGTACTTCCTCGTCTACCAGAACCAGATCTTCTGGCGTCCCAAGTACGTGGAGTTCACCCAGGACCCGGTCGGCTGGGCCACCGGCCTGCTGCTGCCGTGGCTGGTGCTGGCGATCATCTTCACCGCCAACTACACCCGCATGACCCGCTCGACGATGGTGGAGCAGCTCAGCGAGGACTACGTGCGCACCGCGCGGGCCAAGGGCATGTCCGGCCGCAGCGTCGTGATGCGCTTCGCGATGCGCGGCACGCTGACGCCCATCATCACGATCTTCGGTGTGGACCTCGGCGCGCTGATCGGCGGCGCGATCATCACCGAGCAGACCTTCGGCCTCCAGGGGCTCGGCCAGCTGTCGGTCAAGGCGGTCACCAACTCCGACCTGCCCATGCTGATGGCGACGGTGCTCGTCGCGGCCGCCGCGATCGTCGTCTTCAACATCGTCGTCGACATCATGTACGCCTTCATCGACCCCCGCGTGCGGCTGAGCTAGGAGCCTTGAAGAAAGTGTCAACTCCGTTCCTCTCGGTCCGTGACCTGACCGTCGACTTCCACACCGAGGACGGCGTCGTCCACGCGGTGGACGGGCTCTCCTTCGACGTGGAGAAGGGCACCACGCTGGGCATCGTCGGCGAGTCCGGCTCGGGCAAGTCGGTGACCAACCTGACCGTGCTCGGCCTGCACAACCCGGAGACCACCAAGATCGGCGGGGAGATCCGGCTGGACGGCGAGGAGCTGATCGGCGCCTCCCGGTCCACCATGGAGAAGCTCCGCGGCAACAAGGTCGCGATGATCTTCCAGGACCCGCTGACCTCGCTCTCCCCGTACCACACCATCGGCAAGCAGATCTCCGAGGTCTACCGCAAGCACACCGGCGCGAGCCGCTCCGAGGCCAGGGACCGCGCGATCGAGATGCTGACGCGGGTCGGCATCCCCCAGCCGAAGACGAGGGTGGACGACTACCCCCACCAGTTCTCCGGCGGCATGCGGCAGCGCGCGATGATCGCGATGGCGCTGGTGTGCGACCCGGACCTGCTGATCGCCGACGAGCCCACCACCGCCCTGGACGTCACCGTGCAGGCCCAGATCCTGGACCTGCTCAAGGAGCTCCAGGACCAGACGGGGGCCTCGATCATCCTGATCACCCACGACCTCGGCGTGGTCGCCAACACCGCGCACGACGTGCTGGTGATGTACGCCGGGCGGGCGGTCGAGCGCGGGACCGTCAGGGAGGTCCTCCACGAGCCCCGCCACCCCTACACCTGGGGTCTGCTCGCCTCCATGCCCCGCCTGAACGCCCCGGTGGACGTGCCTCTCCGGCCGGTCCGCGGCACCCCGCCGAGCCTGATCAACGTCCCGTCCGGCTGCCCCTTCCACCCCCGGTGCGACTTCATGGAGCTGGCCGGTCCCGGGCTGTGCCGCTCCGAGCGGCCCGAACTGTCCCCGCACCGCGGCCACGGCGACGCGTGCTACCTGACCCTCGCCCAGAAGAGGGAGATCCAAAAGTGAGCGAGACAACCGGTGAACCCCGCGGCGAGGCGCTGCTGGAGCTGTCCGGCCTGAAGAAGCACTTCCCGGTGATGGGCGGTGTCATCTTCAAGCACCAGGTCGGCAAGGTCCACGCGGTGGACGGCATCGACCTGACCGTGCACGCCGGTGAGACGCTCGGCCTGGTCGGCGAGTCCGGCTGCGGCAAGTCCACCGCCGGGCGGCTCGCCTCCCGGCTGCTGGAGCCCACCGCGGGCAGCATCAAGTACGCCGGGCGGGAGATCGGCCACGCCAAGCGCAGGGAGCTGAAGCCGATCCGGGCCGAGATCCAGATGATCTTCCAGGACCCGTACTCGTCGCTGAACCCCCGGCACACGGTGGGCACCATCGTCGGCGGCCCGATGGAGATCAACGGCATCAACCCCCCGGGCGGCAGGGACAACCGGGTGCGGGAGCTCCTGGAGATCGTCGGGCTCAACCCCGAGCACTTCAACCGCTTCCCGCACGAGTTCTCCGGCGGTCAGCGGCAGCGCATCGGGGTGGCCCGCGCGCTCTCCCTGAACCCCAAGCTGATCATCGCGGACGAGCCGGTCTCCGCCCTCGACGTCTCCATCCAGGCGCAGGTCGTCAACCTGCTCCAGCAGCTCCAGCGGGACATGGGCATCGCGTTCCTGTTCATCGCGCACGACCTCGCGATCGTGCGGCACTTCTCCCAGCGGGTCGCGGTCATGTATCTCGGCAAGATCGTCGAGGTCGCCGACCGCGCCTCCCTGTACGAGCGCCCCCGCCACCCCTACACCCACGCGCTGCTGTCGGCGGTGCCCGAGGTGCTGGAGGACGGGGAGCCGCGCGAACGCATCCGCCTGGCCGGGGACGTGCCCTCCCCGATCAACCCGCCGTCCGGCTGCCGCTTCCGCACCCGCTGCTGGAAGGCCCAGGACAAGTGCGCGACCGAGGAGCCCCCGCTGGTCAGGCTGGAGGGGAACAAGGAGGGTCACCTGACCGCCTGCCACTTCCCCGAGCAGCCGACCGTGCACGGCCAGGACGTGGTGCTGGACCCGGCCCTGCAGGGCTGACCGCGCCGCCCCTTCCCCGGTTCCCCCGGTCTTCGTTCCCCTGCCTCCGTCTCCCGTCGTCCCGGCAGCGTCCCGGTCCGCCGTGGCCGATCACGGCCTCCCGAGGATCGCGGCGGGGCTCGGCGGGCCTCGGTGGATCTCGGTGGATTTCGGGGGGCCTCGGTGGATTTCGGACGGCGAAGGGCGGGCCCCACGTGGGGCCCGCCCTTCGTCGGTCGGCCGCTCTCACGGCCGGACGGCTGGTCCCGCCCGGAGAACCGCCCCCCACCGGCCGGCCGGTTCTCCGGTTGTCCAGTTTCTTCGGGTCAGCCGGTTCTTCGGGTTTTTCCGGTTTTTTCGGGTTTTTCGGTCGGCCGGTCAGCGCCCGGTGGCCAGGGCGCGCAGGGCGTCGACCGCGCGGGCCGGGTCCTCGGCGCCGTAGACGGCGTTGCCCGCCACGAAGACGTCGGCGCCCGCCTCCGCGCAGCGCTCGATCGTCGCGTCGGAGACGCCGCCGTCCACCTGGAGCCACACCTGGCCGCCGTGCCGGTCGACGAGCTCGCGGGTCCTGCGGATCTTGGGCAGCACCATGTCGAGGAACCTCTGCCCGCCGAACCCGGGGTCGACGGTCATCAGCAGCAGCATGTCGAGCTCGCCGAGCAGGTCCTCGTACGGCTCGACGGGGGTGGCGGGGTTCAGTGCCAGGCCCGCGCGGGCGCCTGCCTGACGGATCTGGCGCAGCGTGCGGACCGGGGCCTTGGCCGCCTCCACGTGGACGGTGACGCTCCCGGCCCCGGCCTCGGCGTACGAGGGGGCCCAGCGATCCGGGTCTTCGATCATGAGGTGGCAGTCGAGTGGCGTCGAGGTCGCCTTGAGCAGGGACTCGACGACCGGCAGCCCGAGGGTCAGGTTGGGCACGAAGTGGTTGTCCATGACGTCCACGTGCAGCCAGTCGGCGTTGGGCACCGCCGCGGCCGCCTCGGCGAGGCGGGCGAAGTCGGCGGACAGGATGCTGGGCGAGATCTGTACGGCCATGATTGGCCGATTCTAGCGGCGAGGGCCCGCCACCCGTCCGCCCCGTAGGGCGAAGCCCGGCCACCGTCCGTCGCCCCTGCGGGACCGAAGCCCGGCCGCCGTCCGTCGTCCCTGTGGGCCAAGCCCGGACCCCGCTCGTCCGGATCGAGACGAGCCTGCGGTATCCGATCCGCTGGTACGACGAGGACCGTCTGCTGGTGTGGCGCCGCCACGGCGAGGGGCACGCGGCGAGCGTGATGGACCTCCACGGCCGGATCCTCACCGACCTGGCCAGGGACGGCTCCGCCGGCCGGGACGGGATGAGACTTCTCTACATCCCCCGGCCGCGCTGACGGCCGGGGTCGCCTCGAATCATCGTGGGGAGGCGGGCGGAACGGGCGGCGGCTCGTCCCGTCCGTCGCTCCCGTCGCTCCCGCGGGTCTCTCCCGGGGGCGATGGGGGGTCGTCCGGCCTGTTCACCTCGGCCTTGAAGACCCGCAGGGAGCGGCCCACCGATCTGTCCACGCCGGGCAGCCTCGCGGAGCCGAACAGCAGGACGAACACCGCCACGATGATGAGCAGCTCGGACAGTCCCAGGTCGGCCATGGGACGCTCTCCTTTCGACGGGGTCTCCCCTGCCAAACCCCGGCCCCCGGGCCCAGACCCCGGGACCCGGAAGCCCGGAACCGAGGCGGGCCAGAGGCACGGCGGCGCGGGCCGCGCGGGTCAGATGTCGACCCGGACGCGGTACCTCTCCAGCCAGGCGTTGAACTGCAGCAGCCCCTCCAGCGACGCCCGGGTGCCCGAAGGCCCACCGGCCGACTCGGGCCGGTCGATCAGGCCCCGTACCTTCGCCGGGTCGATCAGCGACGCGGCGGCCATGTTCCCGTCGGCGATCAGCCGGGAGGCCTCCGCGCGGACGGCCTCCTCGTAGGAGGGGTCCTGCGTCGAGGGGTAGGGGCTCTTGCGGCGCCCGACGACCGAGGGCGGCAGGACGTCCGCGGCGGCGGCGCGCAGCAGGCTCTTCTCCTGCCCGTCGAAGGTCTTCATCGCCCAGGGGGCGTTGAAGACGTACTCCACCAGCCGGTGGTCGCAGAACGGCACCCGGACCTCCAGCCCGACGGCCATGCTCATCCGGTCCTTGCGGTCCAGCAGGATCTGCACGAACCGGGTGAGGTGCAGGTACGAGATCTCCCGCATGCGCCGCTCCAGGCCCTCCTCGCCGGGCAGCCGGGGCACCTCGTCGATCGCCTGCCGGTAGCTGTCCGCGCGGTAGCCGGGAATGTCCAGCTTGTGGGTCAGGTCCTCGTCGAGGAGGGCCCCCACCCCGGCGAACCGCCCGAACCCGGGAGACACCAGCCACGGGAAGGTGTCGGCGGCGACCGCCTCGGGGTCGAAGAACCACCGGTAGCCGCCGAAGACCTCGTCGGCCGACTCGCCGGACAGCGCCACCGTGGAACGGCCCCGGATGGCGCGGAACAGCAGGTAGAGGGAGGTGTCCATGTCCCCGATGCCGATCGGCAGGTCACGCGCCCTCAGGACCGCGGCGCGCACCGCGGGGTCCATGAGGTCGGAGGAGTCCAGGACGATGTCGGTGTGGTCGGCGCCGATGTGCCGTACGACGTCGTGCACGTACGGCGTGTCGGGAGTGTCGCGCATCTCGTCGGGCTTGAAGTTCTCGCTGTACCCGGTGAAGTCGACGGAGAACGACCGGACCTTCCCGGCCCCCTGGTCCTCCAGGCCGAGCGCGGCGAGCGCCGTGACGGTGCTGGAGTCGAGGCCGCCGGAGAGCAGGGTGCACAGCGGCACGTCGGAGATGAGCTGGCGGGTGACGATGTCGTCCAGCAGCTCCCTCACCGTCCCGACGGTGGTGGCGAGATCGTCGGGATGCTCGTGGGACTCCAGCCGCCAGTAGGGACGGCGGCACAGGAAGTCGCGGGTCACCCGGACGGTGTGGCCGGGGCGGACCTCGTACATGCCCTGGTAGACGGCGCGTTCCGGGGTCTTGACGAAGGCGATCAGCTCGCGCAGGCCGTCCGCGTCGACCGTGGGCGTCGCGATGACGGGGTTGGCGAGGATCGCCTTGGGCTCGGAGCCGAACAGCACGCCGTTCGGCAGCGGGTAGTAGTACAGCGGCTTGATGCCCATCCGGTCCCGGACGAGCAGCAACTCCTCGCGGCGGGTGTCCCAGATCCCGAAGGCGAACATGCCGTTCAGCCGTTCGGCGAGACCCTCGCCCCATTCGACGTAGGCCCGCAGCAGGACCTCGGTGTCACTCTGGGTGAGGAAGCGATGACCGCGAGCGGCCAGGTCCGCGCGCAGCTCGACGAAGTTGTAGATCTCGCCGCTGTAGGTGAGGACGGCGAGCGGTTGCCCGTCCTCGTCGGCGATCATCGGCTGGCGCCCGCCCTCGATGTCGATGATGGCCAGACGCCGGTGCCCCATCGCGGCGTGCGGGGCGATCCACAGCCCCTCGTCGTCGGGTCCCCGGCAGGCCATGGTGTCGGTCATGGCCTGCGCGGTGGCCCGTGACTCCCGGAGATCGCGCTCGAAGTCCACCCATCCACAGATTCCGCACATCTGGACACCCCCGTGTCCCGTCGGAAGCAGTTATATCCAGTCGAACAGCGCGCGGCGCCCATATATGCCCAGGTCGTACGTCCTGAGCTGCGACGATGCCCTCTGGCGCCCCCTGGCGCCCCCCGGCCGCCTCGTTCAGCGGCGGCGCAGCAGGGCCAGGAACATGGCGTCGGTGCCGTGCCGGTGCGGCCAGAACCGCGCGTACGGCCCCTCGCCCAGCCCCTCCACCTCGGGGAGGTAGTCGCGGGCGTCCAGCGCCTCGACGTCGTCGCGGCGGCGCAGGAGGTCGCCGACCACGGTGACGGTCTCGGCCAGGTGCGGCGAGCAGGTCACGTACGCGACGACGCCGCCGGGCCGGACCGCGTCGATCGCCGAGTCGAGCAGGGCGCGCTGGAGCCTGCCCAGCTCGGGGAGGCTCCGGGGGTCGCGGCGCCAGCGGGCCTCGGGGCGGCGGCGCAGCGCGCCCAGGCCGGTGCAGGGGGCGTCGAGCATGACCCGGTCGAAGGACCCCGGCCGCCAGGCGGGCGCGGTGCCGTCCGCGGTGATCACCGCGGCCTGCCGGGTCGTCTGCCACACCAGCCGCGCCCGGTGGTACTGCAGCTCGGCGGCGAGCAGCCGCGCCCCGCCGGGAAAGGCCACCGGCCCGGCGCCCGACCCGGAACCCACGCCCGAGATCGGGACCGCGCCCGAAGCCGTACCCACGACCGGACCCGCGCCTGACACCGTGCCCGCGGCCGAGGCGGGCGCCGCGGCCGATACGGGCTCACCGGCACCGGCACCGGCACCGGCACCGGCACCGGAGCCGGGACCGGGGCCGCCCAGGGCCGCCTCGTCGCCGCGGGTCGCGATGGCGTCGAGCAGGCCCGCCTTGCCCCCGGGACCCGCGCACAGGTCGAGCCAGCGGGAGTCGGAGCCCTCCACCGGGACCCGCGTCAGGGCCAGCGCGACGAGCTGGCTGGCCTCGTCCTGGACGGCCGCGCGCGACTCGGCCACGGCGAGGACCGCCCCGGGGTCGCCCTCGGACAGGTAGGCCGCGTACGGGGAGTATCTGGCGGGTTCGGCGCCCGCGTCGAGGAGCTCCTTCACCGACGAGCGGCCGGGACGGGCGACCAGGGTCACCTTGGGACGCTCGTTGTCGGCCGCGAGCAGGGCGGCCGTCTCGTCGAAGTCTCCGCCCACGGCGTCGCGCAGGGCGTCGACGATCCACCTGGGGTGGCTGTGCGCCACCGCCAGGTGCCCCACCGGGTCGGCGGCCGGGTCGGGCGCCACGATCGGGATCCACTGCTCCAGCGAGCGGGTGGAGACCTTGCGCAGCACGGCGTTGGCGTACTTGGAGGCGCCGATGCCCACCCGCAGCCGCACCAGGTCGACCGTGGTGCCGACGGCGGCGTGCGGGGGGACCCGCGTCTTGAGCAGCTGGTGCACGCCCAGGCGGACGGCGTCGAGCAGCGGCGGGTCGACGTCCTCCGGCGCCCGGTCGCTGCAGGCCGCGATGATCTCGTCGTAGGTGCCGAGGCCGCGCAGGGTGCCGTAGGCCAGCTCGGTGGCCAGCCCCGCGTCGCGCCCCGACAGGCGGCGCTCGCGCAGCAGCGCGGGCATCAGCAGGTTGGCGTAGGCGTCGCGCTCGTCGACGGCGCGCATCAGGTCGTACGCGGCGTTGCGCGCCTCGTCGCGGACCGGCTTGGGCGGGCGTCCGCCCCTGCCCCCGCCCCCGGCGCCGCGCGGGCGGTTCGCCGAGCCGCGGCTTCCGCCGCGCGGGACGTTACGGCCGTTACCACTGCTCATGATCTTCAGGCCAGCCGATCCTCGTCGGTGGGCCGCACGCCGCGGGCCCACTCCCCCGCGCCCATCAGGCGCTTGCCCTGCGGCTGCACCTCGCCCAGCTCGACTGGGTAGGTGGCGGTGCCCACCAGGACGGAGTTCTTGGACGCCGCGATCTGGCCGGGGGCCAGGCCGGAGGCGTCGGGAGCCGGTCGCACCGGACCGAGCTTGACGCGCTGGCCGCGGAACTCGCTCCACGCCCCCGGGGCCGGGGTGCAGGCGCGGATCAGGCGGTCGACCCGCATGGCGGGCGCGGCCCAGTCGACCCTGGCGTCGTCGACGCCGATCTTCGGGGCGAGGCTCACCCCCTCCGCGGGCTGCGGAACGGCCTCCAGCTTGCCGTCCTCGATCCCGTCGAGGGTGGCGGCGAGCAGCCCGGCACCGGACTCGGCGAGCCGGGCGAGCAGCTCCCCGCTGGTGTCGGCGGGGCGGATCTCCTCGGTGACCACGCCGTAGACCGGGCCCGCGTCCAGCTCCTTGACGATCTGGAAGGTGGCCGCGCCGGTGATCGCGTCGCCGTGGAGCACGGCGTGCTGCACCGGTGCCGCGCCGCGCCAGGCCGGCAGCAGCGAGAAGTGCAGGTTGACCCAGCCGTACCGGGGGATGTCCAGGGTGGCCTGCGGCAGGAGCGCGCCGTAGGCGACCACCGGGCAGCAGTCGGGGGCGAGCTCCCCGAGCCGGTCGAGGAAGGCCGGGTCGCCCGCCTTGGGCGGCCTGAGCACCTCGATGCCCGCCTCCTCGGCGAGCTCGGCGACGGGGCTCGGGTGGACCTTGCGGCCCCGGCCCGACTGGGCGTCCGGGCGCGTGACGACGGCGACGACCTCGTGGCGAGGCGAGTCGATCAGGGCCCGAAGCGAGGGCAGGGCGGTGTCCGGGGTTCCGGCGAAGACCAGG
The DNA here is from genome assembly GCF_040295985.1 of Streptosporangium sp. NPDC002524. NCBI lineage: Bacteria > Bacillati > Actinomycetota > Actinomycetes > Streptosporangiales > Streptosporangiaceae > Streptosporangium > Streptosporangium sp. NPDC002524. The sequence continues at coordinate 59,214 of NZ_JBEOWK010000022.1, forward strand.
CGCAAGGTTCCTACAGAGCCTTCCCTTGGGTGGCGTGCGGGGAGATCTTGAACGCGGGGGCCGACAGCCCGTTCCAGTCGGCCTCGCGGATCGCCTTCATGGCGAGTTTGCGCTGCTTGAGGTCCATCCGGTCGATGAACAGCACGCCGTCCAGGTGGTCGGTCTCGTGCTGGAAGCAGCGGGCCATCAGGTCGGTGCCCTCCAGGGTCACCGGCTCGCCGTGCATGTCGAAACCGGTCGCCACGGCCCGGATCGACCGGGGCGTGGGGAAGGACAGGCCGGGGAACGACAGGCAGCCCTCCTCCCCCTCCTCGTCCTTGTCGTCGGACAGGTCGAGGTTGGGGTTGATCAGGTGCCCGAGCCGGTCGTCCACGTAATAGGTGAAGACCCGCAGCCCGACTCCGATCTGCGGCGCCGCCAGACCGGCTCCCGGCGCGTCCATCATCGTGTCGGTGAGGTCTTTGACGAGCTTGCGCAGCTCCTTGTCGAAGTCCTTGACCGGCTCGGCCGGAGTGCGCAGCACCGGGTCGCCGAAAAGGCGGATCGGCTGAATGGCCAACAGGGATCTCCTCACGCTCCAGGGGATTGCCCCAGTCTAAGGGCGGCGGCCGCCTCCCCCGGGCCTTCTCCCGGACCGGCACGGGACCTTCTCCCGGACCGGGCGCGGATCAGCGAGCGCGGGTCAGCGGGAGCGGGTCAGCGGGAGCGGTGGCAGGTCAGCGGGAGCGGGTCAGCGGGAGCGGTAGAAGGTCAGCGGGAGCGGGCCTTCATCGCGGCCTTGCGGGCGGACTTGGCCACCGCCGCGTCGCCGTGGCGGGAACCCAGCAGGTCCAGGACGGCGAAGGTGTCGGGGTGGTCCACCAGGGACATCTCCTCGATCACGCGGACGAGGTCCTCGCCGGGCTCCAGCGCGTCGAACTCGCAGATCGCCTCGGAGGCGTCGCCGCGCTCCAGGAGCGAGGCGAGCGAGTCGACCGCGAGCCAGGTGTTGTCGGCGGGCGTGAGGGCGGGCGCGGGCAGGTCGCGGATGTGCAGCCAGGAGGCGGCGTAGCGCCACATGGCGGGCTCGGAGAGCGCCTCCCTGAGCGGGGCCTCGGCCTCGGGGCCGAGCTCCTCCAGGATCGTGCCCGCGGCGCCCCGGCGGCTGGCCGTGCCCGAGGCGGCGACCTTGACCAGCTCGCGGGCGGCGGCCTCGGGGTGGCGGGACTCCAGCCACACGGTGACGGCGCTGGGCGCGGCGGAGCCCTCCATGATCGCCTCGACCAGCTCGGCCGCGCCGAGGTCGGTGAAGACGGCGACCTCGGCGCCCGTCGGCGCGTCGTGGCCCTCCCGCATCAGGTCCTGGCGGACGGCCCACATGCCGAGCGGGGTGAGCCGGGGCCGGCCCGCCCGCGAGGTCTCGACGAGCCCGCAGTAGCCCAGGAGCGACAGGGCCGACTCCAGCCGGGCCGGGAGCTCGCGGGCCAGCACCCGCATCTCCGCCTGGCGGGCCCCGCAGGCCACCTGGTGCGACTGCAGGATGCCCTTCACCAGGGTCGCGGTGGTCAGCCCCTCGCGCACGGCGTACAGCGTGGCGAGCATCTCGGCCAGGTGGTCGTCGATCACCGGGGAGCCGGTCAGGTCGTCGTCGGCACGGTCGAGGACGTCCATGACCACGCCGTCCCAGAACCCCAGCAGCGCGCGGGGCGGCAGGTCCGGGGAGAGCACGAGCGGGCCGGGCGTCACCTGGCCCCGGGAGATGCGGAGCATGCCGGTGTTGACGGCGACCACCCAGAGCAGGTGCAGGCGGCCGGGACCCGGCAGGCCGAGCTCGGCGCACGGCGCGAACGGGTCGGGCAGCAGGCCCTCGGGGGTCACCTGGCGGGCGCCGGTCCAGGCGGCCAGGCGCTGGGCGTCGATCACCAGCGGCACGTGCGGCACGTACGCGGCCAGCTCCGCGTCGGCGGCGAGGTCGACAGGGGGGAAGCTCAGCGCGTCGCCGCGCGGGGGGCAGCCGCGGCCCGTGGCGGTGACGGACTCCTCCAGGACGGCCGCCCGCAGCTCGCGTGGTGCCGTTCCCAGCTCGTCGACCAGCCTGCGCAGTTCGCCGATGTCGAAGACGTTCCCACTGTTCCCGCTCTTTGCCACCCGTGAAACTTACTGCACTCGCGCCTCACGCATACACGGCTCAGCCGATGGCGCGGGAACGTGCCTTGAAAGCCGCCTTGCGGGCCGCCTTGGCCGCTCCGTGATCTCTCAGGGAGCGTCCGAGCAGCTCAAGGACGTCGACGACCTCGGGATGGTCGACCCGCCACATCTCCTCGATCACGTGTGACGGGGGGCCGGAGGCGGACATGTTCTCGGCGAACGTCTCCGGATCCTCCTCGGCGGCGGGCATGGCCAGGGCGAGCATGTCCACGCTCATCCAGAGCACCTCCTCCTGGGTGAGCGCGGGGGCCGCGAGCCCTCGCGTGCTCAGCCAGTGGATGGCGTGCGGGCGCAGCTCCGGCTCCTCCAGGAAGGCGCGCACCGCCTCCTCGGCGTCGGGGCCGAGGCGGTCGACGATCGTCACCGCGACGCCCCTCGCGACCGATGGCGCGCCGGAGACGGAGCCGAGCAGCTCGGTGACCGCCTGCGCCGGGGTCCTGTTCTCCAGCCAGCCCCCGATGTCGGCCTCGGCCATCTCGGCGGGCATGCCGGAGAGCAGCCCCTCGATGAGCTCGGGCGCGTCGGCGGTGGTCAGGTCGGGCGCCTCGGGCGCCTCCATGCCCAGGTCGGTGTAGAGCTCGTGCAGTCCCCACAGGGCGAGCGGGGTGAGCTCCAGCAGCTCGTCGCCCGGCTCGGCCATCCCGCAGTAGGCGAGCCGCCTGACGGCCTCGGGGATGTCGATCTCGCCCTCCTCGACGAGGCCGATCTCCACCAGGTACTCCCTGACGAGGGAGATCGGCACGGGCGCCTGGAGGCGGTAGAGCATGTCGCACAGGCCGTAGAGCTCCTCGTCGAGGGAGACGTCGCCCGTCACGGCGCCGCCGGTCTCCTTCTCGACGACGAACTCGACCGTCGCGGCCCAGATGTCGAGCGGGTCGAAGTCCTCGCCGTCGAAGATGGCGGTGCCCTCGACCGTGACCAGGCCGGTGTGCACCGCGAGCTCCCACAGCAGGCCGGGGTCGGCCACCGAGAGCTGGGCGGTCGCCTCGGCGGCGTCGCGGACCCTGAGCCGGCCCTTCACGGTCGGGGTGCGGCCCCCGGCGAGCATCCACTGGACCAGCCTGCGCGCGTCGGTGAGCAGCGGTACCCGCAGGGCGTTCGTGGCGAGCGCCTCGCGGGGCGCCAGGCGCACGGCGGGCAGCGGCGAGCAGCCGGGGCAGTCGCAGTGGTCGACGGCGGGCTCCTCCTGCACCGCCGAGACGGAGAGGAAACCGCTCTCAGTGCTCTCGGGGGCCCGCTCCAGCGAGTCGGCGCCCATCGCGCTGAAGAGGCTCTTGGCCATGCCGAACCGGGAGGTGTCGGCGAGGGCGATGGGCATCTCGGGCTCAATGCGGTCGAGGACGCTCCTCATCCGGACCGCCATCTTGCCGCCGATCTCCTCGGTGGCGAGCAGGAAGTCGACCAGGGTACGGGCGGCGGCGACGGTCTCGGGGGCACTCTCCGGGGGGGCGATGACCTTGCGCGGATAGATGTTGAGCAGCAGTTCCTCGAAGGCGACGGGGGTGAAGTCGCCCAGCTCGTTCACGTCCAGGTAGTCGCTCGCGTAGTCGCAGAGCAGCCGCACCTCGTCCACGTCAACGTCGAGGCCGTGCGCACGCCCCCACGCGCGCAGGTCGTCTACGGCCCGATTCACCCATTCGATCGACACAGGGGAAAATTAACGGCTTACTGCCAGCACCGCGAATCGGGGAAACTACTCAAATCACATCTAGGGGGTCAATGCATACCTTGACCACCTCCGGAGCCTTGCGCGCGGAGCGTACTCCGGCGGCCCCTTTCAGCACCGCGGCCAGCGCCGATCCGGAGCCCCGCGCGATCCGCACCATGGCGCGTTCCCGCACTTGATCCCCCTTGGGAGCGGCCACCGGGACGGGACCGAGCACCTGCGCCTCGGGGGGCAGGGTCATCTCCCCGAGCATTTCCCGCACCGCCGCCGGAGATCCGGTGAGCGTCGCCATTTTCACCGCCGGGGGGAAACCGAGTTCTGTCCTGTCAGCTAGTTCCCTCTCGGCATGGGTGACCGGATCCCAGCGCAGCAGAGCCTGCACGGCGGCCAGCGAGGAGTCGGCCAGCACGACCAGCTCGGCCGAGGGCCGCAGCAGGGCCGCCGCGTTCATCCACCGGCGCAGCGTCTCCTCGGCGGCGCGCAGGTCGGGCCGGCCGAGCAGCGCCCAGCCGTCCAGCAGCACCGCGGCGGCGTACCCCCCCTCGGGCACCGGCTCGGCCCCCGGGGTGGCCACCACCAGGGCACGCCCCGCGCCGACCGTGGCGAGCACCCCGTCCCTGCCCGACGTCCTGACCGGCACCGAGGGGAAGGCCCGCCCCAGCTCCTCGGCGGTGCGCCGGGCGCCGATCACCAGGGCCCGCACCCGTGCGCCGCCGCAGGACGGGCAGCGCCACTCCCCCGCGATCCGGCCGCACCAGCGGCAGTACGGGGCCACGTGGCCGGCGCGCAGCGCGAACGGGCCCCCGCAGTGCCCGCAGCGGGCGGGTGCCCGGCAGCCCTGGCAGGCCAGCGCGGGCAGGTAGCCCCGCCGGGGGACCTGCACCAGCACGGGGCCGCTCTCCAGCCCGGCGCGCAGGGTCCGCCAGGCGAGGCTGGGCAGCCGGGCGGCCCTCGCGGCCTCGTCCCTGGCCAGCTCCGCGTCCTCCCCCGCCGGGCGGACCCTCGGCGCCCTGGTCCTGACCGTCCCGCGGGCCGCGGCGATGGGCCCGGCCCAGCCCACCGCGATGAGCTGGGTGGCCTCGGCCGTGCGGGCGTACCCCCCGATGAGCAGGCCCGCCCGCGCCTGGTGGGCGCGCAGGGCGAGGACCTCCCTGGCGTGCGGGTAGGGGGCGAGCCGCTCGGAGTGCAGGTCGTCGCCGTCGTCCCAGACGACCGCGAGCCCGAGGTCCCTGACCGGGGCGAACGCCGCGCCCCTGGTCCCGGCCGCGACCCGCACCTGTCCCCTGGCCACCCGCAGCCACCGCCGGTAGCGCTCGGCGGGCCCGAGGTCGGCCGTGAGCGCCACGTGCGCGCCGGGCTCCAGGACGGCGCTCAGGGCCGCGTCGAGCAGGGCCACGTCCTTCCCGTCGGGAAGCACCACGAGGGCGCCCCTGCCCCCGCGCAGGGTCTCCCGTACGGCAACCGCGACCGCCTCCGGCCACCCCGGCCCGCTCTCCCCGGTTCCCGGCAGGGCGGTCCACACCGCGCGGGGGGAGCCTCCCTTCGCGAGGGCGGCGAGGAAAGCCTCCCCTTCCGGATAGTCCGTCCACGGTCCCGCGTCACCCCCCGCCGGCCCCTGAGCCTGTTCTTGAGCCGGTCCCTGAGCCTGCTCCTGGGCCTGCCTCTGGGCCTGCTCCTGGGCGGCGGGGACCGGGGCGGGGGCCTCGGCCTCGACCCTGGCGTGGCGGGGCGGGACGGCGAGGCGCAGGACGTCGGCCAGGGTCCCGGCGTAGTGGTCGGCCACGGCGCGGGCCAGCGCGACGATCTCCGGGGTGAGCACGGGCTCGGCGGAGACGACCCGCTCCAGGCGGGTCAGTTTGCCCTCGTGCTCGGTGTCCTCGGCCCGTTCCAGCAGGAAGCCGTCGACGAGCTTGCCCGCGAACCGGACGCGGACCCGGGTCCCCGGCACGGCTGCCGCGTCCAGGGGCGCGGGGACGAGATAGTCGAACAACCGGTCGAGGTGCGGCAGTGGTGTGTCGACGACGACCCGGGCGACCGGCAGCTCGGCGGCCGGCTCCGGCACCCCCTTGACCGGCTCGGCCACCCCGGCAGCCCTGGCCATCCCCGCCGCCCCGACGACCCTGCCGGCCCCGGCGCTCTTGGCGCTTTTGGTGGTCCTGGCGCTCCTGACGGCCGCGCCCCGCGCCCGTGCCGGACCGCCGGGCGCGGGTCGCTCACGGACGGCGTCGAGCGGCAGCAGGGCGTCGTCGTCCGGCGAGGGGCTGGCGTGGGTCACCCACCTGTCCTACCAGACCCGGGCACCCACCCAGACGACGGCCGGGAAGGTGAGCCGCTCCCGGCCCGGGAAGACGAAGGCGGGCCGGGCGGGACCGCCGCCGGGGACGGACCGGATGGATCAGGCGGAGTTCCAAGGCCGCGTTCGCGGCGACGCCGAGGTCGCCGCCGGGAGCCGGTGGGACGGAGCGGATGGAACGGCGATGAGCCCACCGGATCGGATGGGGCGAAGGTAGATCCAGACGAGATCGCCCTCGGCAGCCGATCAAACGGATCAGACGGAACAGCTGGAGCAGCGGCGGGCCCGGACGACGAGATCACCGGATCAGCCGGATCAGATGGAGCGGCGGTGGGTCCAGCGGCCGCCGAGCAGGGTGCCGAGGATCGGCATGCGGCGCAGGCCGTCGCCGTCCAGCCCGGCCGGGTCGTACTCGGTGATCACCAGGTCGGCGGGGTCGCCGGGACGCACTCCGGCGCGTCCCCTCGCCGCCGCCGCGAGCGCGACCGGCAGCGGGATCGCCTGCTCCGGGTGCCACGGCGGCCGCTCGTCGTCGGTCCTGGCCACCGCCGAGGCGATCCCGTCCCACGGGTCGAGCGGCGCGACCGGGGCGTCGGAGCCCAGCTCGATGACGGCCCCGGCCGCGAGCAGGTCGGCGTAGGCGAAGGCCCTGCCGGTCCGTCCCGGCCAGTGCAGGTCGGCCACGTCGCGGTCGTCGGGCGCGTGGGCGGGCTGCACGCCCGCGACCAGGCCGGGCCGGGCGAACCTCCCGAAGTCCTCCGGGCGGACCAGTTGCGCGTGCTCGATCCTCCCCGGGCAGCCGGCCCGCTCGAACGCGTCCAGCGCGATGTCCACCGCCAGGTCGCCGATCGCGTGCACCGCCGGGTCGATCCCGTGCGCGGCGGCGAGGGCCATCACGCCGTACAGCTCCTCGGGCGCCGTCTCCAGCAGCCCGCGCGTGTCGCCGCCGGGGTACGGGTCCTCGCAGTAGGCGGTCCTGGTGTTCAGCGACCCGTCCACGAACGTCTTGACCGGCCCGACCTCCAGCAGGTCCCCCGCACCGGCGACGGGCTCGCCGGTGCGCAGCCCGCGGCCGATCGCCTCCTCCAGCCGGTTCACCGGGATCGAGCAGGCGACCCGGACGTCGATCCGCTCCGACCGGACCCGCCTGGTCCAGTCGGTGACGTTGTCGGCGAACTCGAAGTCCAGCACGCCGACGACACCCCTGGCCGCGGCGGCGGTGGTGGCATCGGCCACCCAGCGGTCCAGCTCGTCCAGGGGCGGCGGGGGCATCTCCGCCATCGCGTCGTAGCAGTCGCGCTCGCGCAGCACCCCCGTCGGGTGCTCGCCCCTGCCGACCGCCGCCAGCGCGGCCGGGCTGAACCAGGCGGTGTGCAGGTCGTTGCTGACCAAGACGATCGCACGGCCGGGCGCCGCCGCCTGGAGCAGCGACTTGTGCGGCGCGTCCGGCCACAGGCCGTCGCGGAAGCCGTACCCGACCGTGAACCCGGACACACTCGCCCGCGGGACGACGAGATCGACCGCCTCCCGCGCCGACCGCGCCGAGGTCAGGTCGATCCTGCGCCGGGCCTGCGCCCACTGCGCGGAGTGCACGTGCGCGTCCCACAGGCCCGGCAGGAGGGTGCCGCCGCCGACGTCGGCCGACTCGTCGCAGGGGGGCGGCTCCTCGGCCACCTCCGCGACCCGGCCGCCGACGATCAGGACATGGCGGAGCGGGCCGCCGGGACCCAGCCGCGCGTCGCGCAGCAGCAGGCGAGGGGACGGTGAGGACATGAGGCAGACCCTAGGCGGCCCGGCGGCCCCGCGCGAGGGAGCGGAGCACCCAGGCCCACGCCCGGCGGAACCGGGACCGGGGCCGGGGCCGGGGCCGGGGCCGCATGCCACCGCGACCGCTCCGGGCGAGCGGCCGGAGCGGGACCAGGGCCGGGGCCGCGTGCCGCCGCGACCGCCTCGGACGAGCGGCCGGAGCGGGACCGGCGCGCCGAGCGCGCCGGGGACCACGCCGACCGGCGACTCGCCGCCCGGGACGATCCCGAGCGTCTTTCCGTGTCAGGACGGAAATCAGGAAAATCCTCGACGGAGAAACCCAGACCATCTAGCGCCCCTTCACGACGCCCCAAAACAATCGGACTCCTATCCGGCTGCGATCCCGGTGCCTATGGTGAAGTCGTGGTTCGCCTTCGAGCCTTCGGTAGGAGACTCTCCGCATGAGGCCAACGCCGCCCGCATCATCGGGAAACGGGTCATCTCCGGATGAATACTCAGGAATCAATCCGGAGTTGATGGAGCGATTCATCGCGTCGCTGGAGCAGGCGCGGAAAGTCGTGGGCGAGGAGATCTCGGAAATCCTCAGGATGCTTTCCTCGGTGGACGTCGACCGGTCAGCGGCCCTGCGGATCCGCGAGATCGAGGGCTGGCTGGATCAGGAGATCCCGCGGCTACGCAGGCGCAACCAGCTGATCCAGGAGCCCGACCTCCTGGAGGACTGGACCGTGGACCTGACAGGAACGAGTCCGCCGCGACCCGGGGGCGGAGGGTTCACGGCCTTCGACGAGAAGGCCCTCACGGCGCGCACCCTCGCCACCGACGAGGGTGAAAAGCTCGCGAAGACCCTCATCGCTTCGGGGCACCCGACTCCGTACTCGTCGGGAAACTTCCATGACGGGATCTTCGACCGGCTCGCCGACAGGCGGAAGGACGCCGACTTCACCGCGGGATTCTTCGCCGCCCTCGGTCCGAAGGGCGCGGCCGCCGCGCTTCGGAAGCTCAATCACTATCACGGAGAATCCGCTCAAAAACACTGGAAGACCATGGGGGAGGCTCTTGCCACGGCGGTGGCCCGGCGACCGAAAACACTCGGCCCGGCCTGGGAGCCGGAGAATCTCGGAAAGACGCAGGGATCCGACCTGGGCCTGGTGCTCGGCCACGGAAGGTTTCCATCGGGGTGGTTCACCGAGGTGGTCCGTCCCCGCGTCCAGAAGGCCTCCGAGGGCAGAGACCCGGCACGCTGGACCGCCGACCTGAGCCACTTCCTGTCCGCTCTGGCCAACAACCCGGAAACGGCCAGGACACTGTTCAACGACCTGTCTCCCGGAGATCTCAGGGATCTTTTCTCCGGACTCAACGAGCAGGTCTCGCTCTATCCCAACGAGCATGACGCGATCGCCTTCGATCTGGAGAAGGAGTTCGGCCGGATGCTCGCCGCCGGATCCGGCGTCTTCGAGAGGCGCTCCCCCGGCCCCGAGGCGGTGCGATTCGCCTTCAACACCATGACGACCATGGGCGACCTTCGAACCGCAGCGGACTTCCGCAACCCGGAGGGGCGGCCGATGGAGGTGGCGAAGGGCGCCAGAATCTTCATGTCGATGCTCGCGGGCGCCTACGCCGCCGAGATCATCGAGGGCGCCGACGCCGGGGACGCCAACCGGACGAAGGACAGCGCGTTCGAGAAAACCGCCTCGCTCACCGCCGGCCTGCATCCGAAGTTCCGCCTCAGCCCCGGCGACACCTACCGTTTCATCAAGACCTTCGCCGACTCGGTGGAGCGGATGAAACCGTTCGACGCGGGAATGGGCCGCTTCTCCAGGCATCTCATGGACGCGGCGGGCGCCAAGGACCGCGGGGAGGGCATCAAACACCTCGGAAGAACCTTCGCGAGCCTGGGTTACGTCTCCGGCATGCAGTTCGCCGCGGCGAACGAGGTCCAGGGGAAAATGGATGAGTATGACCAGGAGATGAGGGATCGACTCTTCCTCCTCATGGGATTGGGAGTCGACTTCGCGGGATTCGGCATCTCGCAGTGGGCCGCCGCCACGCTGGACGCCTCGGGCGCGAGCATGGCGTTCGAACCGGCCGGCGAGCTGATCTGGTTGCTGATCGGCAAGTCCGCGAGCGAGACCGTCGACTCGTACAAGGACCTCGACAAGACCCGCCTGGACACTCTCAAGGAGCGTAATCGCCTGGCCACCCTTGGACGTGAATACTGGATCTTCCACGAATTGAAGCGCTACGGGTTCTCCTACCCGGTGCCACCGAACGATCCGGCCTTCGGCCAACCTCCCATCACCGGCAAGGACGGCAACCTGCTCCCCTTCGACAAGCTGGCCAAGGACCCGAAGGCGCTGAAGAACCTCGCCGACTGGCTTATCCGCAACGGATCCGGGAGCGGCGACTTGAGCACCGCCGGAGGAGCGGCGACGCTGCTCGACATTTCTTTCGGAGGCGCCAAGGACAAAACCCAGAACACACCCGTCCCGTTCGGATGAATTCAGTGTCAACTCATCCTCAGACATTCCGTTTCCCCTGAAAGAGTGAAATCTTTTTCACGGGAAGATGTAGCAACTATTTTGACGTACGACTCCTTCTTCACCAGCTCATCTCTCGGCGCGCTCCAGTCAACGGAAGAAACCTTGTAGCCCCTCCTGCCCAGACCACCGGCCAGCATGTTGAGCGTGTTGACCGAACCGTCCACTCCAGAAGTGTTGACACCGGTAACGGCGTAGGTCCTCTTCACCTTCCCTTCTCCGCAGGGGATGTCCCTTCCCCCCTCATCCGTCACTTTGACGTCTTTCGCAGGGAGCAACTTCATCAGCCAGTCGACGTCGGTCTTCAACGTCGCCTCTGCCTGAGCCGCCGTCGGCCCTGGAGGATCGGAGGAACACGCGCCCAGAGTCAACATCCCCAAAACGGCGATCACAGCTGATCCGACACGAGCGGAAGCAGGATGCATCGCGGAACTCTCCGTTCACGTCGGCCAACCTTGCCCAGGTTCAATGATGTCCGACAATCAAGCGACTGCCGGGAAGAGTGCCGGAACATGTCAAACAGGGATGGACAGCGACCGCAACCGTTCGTCCAGATCCCGGACGTGCTTGTTGCCCTCCCACGGCTGAAGCCGAGCACGAGTCTCCCGTACGGAGTGGACCAGACGGGCGGAACTGTGCCCCACGACGAACTGCGCGGCCTTGTCAATCATGACGGTGGCTGCCGGAATCTCCTGCTTTTTGATCAGCGCGGTCGCGCATTCGAGCTGAAGCATGCTTTTGCCCAGGACGAAACCGGGTCTCATCCTCGCGAGCCTTTGCTCCACCTCGGTTATCGCCCGATCGAACTGCCCGGCCTTGATGAAGCAGAACACGGCGTGGCGAGCGATGCGATCCGGTTCGAGCCAGAAAAGGTGTCGGAGTTCGGCTCCGTTCCGGCTTCCATCCGCCAGCCTGACGGCACGGTCGAGCATCCGAAGCCCTTCCCCGTCGCGCCGCGTGTTTGAGAGCACCCGGGCGACGATGGAGAAGGTCGCCGCCTGCTGCAGGCCGTTTCCGCTGTTCTTGGCCCACCCCTCGGCCGCGAAAGCATGGTCCATTGCCACGGTCGGCTTGGCTTGATAAATCGCCATGTCGGCCATCAGCCCGTGCAGATGGGCGAGGAGAGCGGGATCACCCAGCTCATGACCCGCCACCAGCCCCTCTCCGTAGCGACGGGCGGCATTCGTGTAGTCCATCAGGTCGTAGTGACACCAGCCCGTCATGTGACTGAGGCTCCAGTACACGCGGAGCAGGCGCTCGCGCAGGGCCGGGGTGAGGGAGCCTCGTTTGAGGAGGTCGTCGACCATCGCGCGCTTGGCTTCCGCGACCGGCAGGACCCGCAGGGGGCCCGTTGATTCGTCCATGGCCCACAGGCGGGCGGTGAGCCGTTCCAGCACGTCGAGGGTGGCCGCGTCGATCGGGCCCTGATGCCGGGCGGCCGTGGCAAGGCGTTCCCGTTCCGGCGGGGTGAGGTGGCGCAGCAGCCCCAGGGCCGGTGTCCCGCCCAGCAGCAGGGCCAGTTCGAAGAGCAGCTCGCGGCGTTTCACGTCGGCCTCCTCTGCGCCGACCGCGCGCAGCAGGTCGGCACAGCGGGCGGGCGCGGGAACGAGTGGGGGAAGTGCCTTCGTTCCCTTGGTGCCCGGGACGGCCGGTGCGGACACCTGGCGAGAGTGGTTCGCGTCGAGGTGACGATGGTCGGCCCGGTCGAGCAGGTCCCGGTCGCGTACGCCGTAGGAGGCGTAGACCTCGTCGGTGAGCAGACTCCGCGCCGTGGTCTGGTAGATGCGGGCGAAGACGGCGACGGTCCCGGCGCCGGGACGCCGCCCGGCCTGCGGCCACGCCTCGTAGTCGTAGAAGCGCGGGGCACGCAGGGTGGCGGTACCCGCCGGGTCGAGGTCGTTGTAGGCGGCCACCACGTCACCCGCCGTGCGGCCGTGGGCGTAGCGGTACAGGCGCAGCGGGCTGACCGCGTGGTCCAGAGCGAACACGTCGGCGATCTGGTCGAACGTGAGGGAACAGGCACGCAACGCCTCGCTGCGCCGCCTGCATCCCAGCAGAATCCGATATCCCTCTCCGGGCACGCTCACTCCCTCTTCGAACCCCTTCGGACACACACGGATCGTATTCATATGGTCACAGAGAATGACAGTTCAGTGGAGAAGTGGAGATCTCCAACCGTCGAAGCAGGCGTTCACGCAGGTCAGAGGCGGTACGGGTGGGGTAATCCACCGTCGGCGACCCGGAGGTTCACGACCCCGGAAGACCAGGTCACCGTTCTCCTGACGATTCCCGCCGACCAGGAGAGACCACATGACCGCTACCCACGACGGCGTGGCCCCGGAGTTGATCGACGCGATGGTCCGGCTCCGCCCCGGCGGCATGACCTGGCGGCGGACCTTCCCCGGCCGTCCCTGCCAGGTTCCCGAGGCTCGACGCTTCGTACGATTCCTCCTGGCCGACTCCCCATTCGGCCAGGAGGCGGAACAGGTCGTCGCCGAACTCGCCGCCAACGCCGTCCGCCACACCGCGAGCGGGCGGCCGTACGGCACCTTCGTCGTCGAGGTCGTCCGCAGGCCCGAGGTCACCCGCGTGACGGTCTATGACTCCGGTCAGGGACCCGTCCCCGCCCTCGCCCACCCCACTCTCCTCGGCGAGAGCGGCCGAGGCCTCTCCCTCGTCACCGCCCTGGCCTCCCGGGTCGGCTGCCAGGGCACCCAGTCCCACGGCCACGCCGTCTGGGCCCGGTTCGAACGCGATAAGCCGTCGACCTCGCGACCGTGATCCGGCATCCCGCCCGGCGGGACGGACCCGGGGACGCGTACGGCCCCCGCGAAAGAGATCACGAGGGCCGTACGGGAAAGGCGGTGCGGGTCAGAGACCGGCGGCGCTGCGCAGGGCGGCGGAGCGGTCGGTGGACTCCCAGGAGAAGCCGTCGCGGCCGAAGTGGCCGTAGGCGGAGGTGCCCGAGTAGATCGGGCGGAGCAGGTCGAGGTCGCGGATGATCGCGGCCGGGCGCAGGTCGAAGACCTCCAGCACGGCCTGCTGGATCTTCTCGACGTCGGTCTTCTCGGTGCCGAAGGTCTCGACGAACACGCCGACCGGGTGGGCCTTGCCGATGGCGTAGGCGACCTGGACCTCGGCGCGGTCGGCCAGACCGGCGGCCACGATGTTCTTGGCGACCCAGCGCATGGCGTAGGCGGCCGAGCGGTCGACCTTGGACGGGTCCTTGCCGGAGAAGGCGCCGCCACCGTGGCGGGACATGCCGCCGTAGGTGTCGACGATGATCTTGCGGCCGGTCAGGCCGGCGTCGCCCATGGGGCCGCCGATCTCGAAGCGGCCGGTCGGGTTGACCAGGAGGCGGTAGCCCTCGGTCGCGATCTCCAGGCCGGCGAGGACCGGGTCGACCACGTGCTCCTTGATGTCGGGAGCGAGCATCTCCTTGAGGTCGATCTCGGCCGCGTGCTGGGTGGAGACCACCACGGTGTCGAGCCGGACGGGCGTGTCGCCGTCGTACTCGACGGTGACCTGGGTCTTGCCGTCGGGACGCAGGTAGGGGACCGTGCCGTCCTTGCGGACCTGCGACAGGCGCTCGGCGAGGCGGTGCGCCAGCTGGATCGGGAGCGGCATCAGCTCGGGGGTCTCGCGGCAGGCGTAGCCGAACATCAGGCCCTGGTCGCCGGCGCCCTGGCGGTCGAGGTCGTCGCCAGCCTCGCCCTCGCGGTTCTCGTAGGCGTCGTCGACGCCCTGGGCGATGTCGGGCGACTGCGCCCCGATGGACACCGACACGCCGCAGGAGGCGCCGTCGAAGCCCTTGTGCGAGGCGTCGTAACCGATTTCGAGGATCTTCTCCCGGATGAGCCCGGGAATGTCGACGTAGGTCTCCGTCGTCACCTCTCCGGCGACGTGGACCTGACCGGTGGTGATCAGTGTCTCGACCGCGACACGGCTCTTGGGGTCACCCTTGAGCATGGCGTCGAGAATCGCGTCACTGATCTGGTCGGCGATCTTGTCCGGGTGGCCCTCTGTGACCGACTCGGAGGTGAAAAGGCGACGGGACAAGTCAGTGGCTCCTCATGCAGCGGCTGCTGGCGTCTGGGGGCTCTGGCGTCGGCGGACACCAGTAGCGCTCCGGCGAATTCTAGCCCCACCTGATGTGGAGCCGCGAAACCGTCTCAGATCATGTCACCCTAAAGTCTCAGATCGTGTACGGGAAAGAGCCCCGGCTCACCGCGGCCCGGATCTGGAACGGTGCGCGACCGCGACGCGAGCGGGACTCGATCGCGGCACGAGCGGAAGCCCGCCGGAGCGGTGTCCGGCTCACAGATCGGGCAGCGGGTCGGGGGGAAGCGTCTCCGGGGCGAAGACCTCGGCGTCGGCGGCGGCGACCACCGCGGCGTACTCCTCGTCGATCTCGAACACCATGCCGCCGAGCTCGATGGCCGCGCCCGCGGAGAACTCCAGCGGGCCGAGCCGGGTGCGCCGGGAGTGGGTGGCGTACACCGAGGTCGGCGCGTCACGGTCGAAGAACTTGGTGGACATCACGCAGATGGTGCGGTCGGTGACCACAATGAGGAAGGTCGCCATGACCGGGGTGCCCACCGACAGCGCGGGCAGGACGTAGTGGATCTCCTCACCCGGGGGGAGCAGCGCCCGGCATCGGGCCCTGACGGCGGCGGCGACCGGCATGATCGGAACCCCTCCCAGCCGCGACAACGCAGGTCATCTCGGAGGCAGTATCCGCCGGGAGGTGCCCGACGGCAAGAGGCCGGGATCCATCGGGGAACGGTCCACGGCAAGGGGCCGGGATCCACCGGAAGATGATCTACGACAGGCGGGCGGGATCCACCGGGAACGGCCGGTGGCAGGTCGTCGTAACCCGCCGCAATGCGGTCCACGACAGGCGACCGGACCGGCCGCGATACGACCTACGACGGGCGGTAGGACCCACCGCGATGCGATCCACGCCAAGCGGGCAGATCCACCGGAACACGATCTACGACAGACGGCCGGACCCGCCGCGATACGGTCCACGACAGGCGGCCGGGCCGGGCGCGTCCACGGCGTCCACGGCGGGCGGTCAGGTCAGGCGCGCGGCGACGAGGTCCCAGACCGTGTCGGCGAGGGCCTCCTTGGGGCCGCGGGGGATCTCGACCTGCTCCCCGTCCGCGGTCAGGACCACGGCCGCGTTGTCGGGCGTGCCGAAGGCGAGGCCGTCGCCGACCTGGTTGACGACGAGCAGGTCACAGCCCTTGCGGGCGAGCTTGGCCCGCCCGTTGGCGAGCACGTCGTCGGTCTCGGCCGCGAATCCCGCGATCACCCGCGGGTACGGCTTGAGACCCTCGCGGCGCCGCTCACCCAGCTCGGCCAGGATGTCGGGATTTTTCAGGAGATGGATGGCGTCAGGCTCGCCGGCGGTCTTCTTGATCTTCGAGCCGCTCCGCGCCGAGGGCCGGAAGTCGGCGACGGCGGCGGCCATGACCACGGCGTCGGCGCCCTCCACCGCGTCGAGCACGGCGGCGCGCAGCTCCAGGGCCGACTCGACCCGGACGACCCTCGCCCCCGCCGGGTCGGGCAGGCCGACGTTGGCGGCCACCAGGGTGACCTCGGCCCCGCGGGCGACGGCCGTGCGGGCCAGCGCGTAGCCCTGCAGGCCCGAGGAGCGGTTGCCGATGAAGCGGACCGGGTCGATGGCCTCGCGGGTGCCCCCGGCGGAGATCACCAGGTGGCGCCCCGCCAGGTCGGCGGGGCGTCCGGCGATGACGCGGCGGCAGACCTCGAAGATCTCCTTCGGGTCCGGCAGCCGGCCGGGGCCGGTGTCGGCGCCGGTCAGGCGGCCCACGGCGGGGTCGACGACGATCGAGCCGCGCTCGCGGAGCGTGGCCACGTTGGCGCGGGTCGCGGGGTGCTCCCACATCTCGGTGTGCATCGCCGGGGCGAACACCACCGGGCAGCGCGCGGTGAGCAGGGTGTTGGTCAGCAGGTCGCCCGCCAGCCCGTGGGCGGCCTTGGCGAGCACGTCGGCGGTGGCCGGCGCGACGACCACCAGGTCGGCGCCCTGCCCGATGCGGACGTGCGGCACCTCGTGCACGGACTCCCAGACGTCGGTCGTGACCGGGTTGCCCGACAGCGCGGCCCAGGTCGGCTCGCCGACGAAGCGGAGCGCCTCCCTGGTCGGGACCACGCGCACGTCGTGGCCCGACTCGGTGAACAGGCGCAGCAGCTCGCACGCCTTGTAGGCGGCGATGCCCGCGCTCACACCGAGGACGACCCTGGGCCTGCCGGGAGACCCGGCTTCCTCCGGGGTCCGCACGAGTGGGGTCCGCACGGGGTGGTTCAGCCCTCGATCGGCTCGGAGGTGAGCAGGCCCTCGCTGACCTCGCGCAGCGCGATGGACAGCGGCTTCTCCTGCGCGTGGGTCTCGACGAGCGGGCCGACGTACTCGAGCAGGCCCTCGCCGAGCTGGGAGTAGTAGGCGTTGATCTGACGCGCCCGCTTGGAGCCGAAGATCACGAGACTGTACTTGCTGTCGACGATGTCGAGCAGGGCGTCGATCGACGGGTTGGTGATGCCTTCGGAGTAGGCGGCGCTGGTTGCCACGTGTGATTTCCCCTAGCTAGGTGAACGTCCGAGGCGCGAATCCTCGGGAGCATCAGCCAATAAGGCTATCAGCCGATGGCATACGCCCTGGACGGACGTGTTGACGAGTGTCAGGTCGAACTCCTGCTCGGCCGCCATCTCGATCCGGCCGGCCGCCAGGCGGCGGGCGATGACGTCCTCGGGCTCGGTGCCCCGGCCGCGCAGCCGCTTCTCCAGCTCTCCCCAGGTCGGGGGGGCGAGGAAGACCAGCAGCGCCTCGGGCATGGTCGCGCGGACCTGCCTGGCGCCCTGGAGGTCGATCTCCAGCAGCGTGGGCACCCCGGCGTCGAGCTTCTCGAGCACGGGGCCGCGCGGGGTTCCGTACCGGTTACCGGCGAACTCGGCCCACTCCAGCAGCTCGCCCGAGGCGATGAGGCGGTCGAACTCCTCGTCGTCGGCGAAGAAGTATTCGATCCCGTGGGTCTCCCCCGGGCGGGGTTTCCTGGTGGTCACCGAGACCGACAGCCACACCTCCGGGTGTGCCCGCCGAAGCTCGGCGACGACCGTGGACTTGCCGACGCCCGACGGCCCGGACAGGACCGTCAGGCGCTTACCGGCCGAGGGGCCGGGGAAGGCTCGCGCCCCCTCCGGACCTCCGGCTGGGGATGTGAAGCGACCGGCCCCGCCCTCGGCGGTTGCCTCCGGGGTCCGACTCTCGTCGGACCACGACGTTCCGGTCACTCCAAACCCCCCGTGATGCCGTCCCCCATGCGGGGTGAGCGTGGTCGTATGAACCGAGACTAGCTCTCGGCCCCGCCGAACTCACGCTCGAGCGAAGCTCGCTGGTTCGTACCCAGGCCCCGCACGCGGCGGGACTCTGCGATTCCAAGCCGCTCCATGAGCTGCTTGGCGCGGACCTTGCCCACGCCGGGAAGCGACTCGAGAAGGGCCGAAACCTTCATCTTGCCGATGACGTCGTCGGCCTGCCCGTCTTTGAGCACCTCAGCCAGAGAGACCGCACCGTGCTTCAGGCGGTTCTTCACCTCGGCACGCTCTCGGCGGGCCTTGGCAGCCTTCTCTAGGGCTGCGGCGCGCTGCTCAGGGGTAAGGGGAGGAAGAGCCACGCCGGGTCACCTCGAATTTCCTGTCGATGTACTCGGACGGGAAGGGAAACTAGCTGGTCATGGCGCTTCAAGCAACGTCAAGGCCACTTTATCCCCCTAGAAAATCTACTTCGTGACTTTCCGTGATCGCCGTGTCGCCCTGCGTCAACGAAACTGCCCTCGACGCCGAGTTTTCAGGGGTTGTCCCACCCGCGACGCCCGGCGGTCCCCGGAGTCCCCGCACACGCGAAACCGGGTGCTTTCCGGCGTTACCCCACCCGCGACGCCCGACGGCTCTCCGGCCCCTCGCTCATGACGCCGGCGGGTTTCCCGACCGTGCCTCCCGCGACTCCGGCCGGTTTCCGGACCGTGCCAAACGCGCCGTACGACGGATCACCCCCGGCACCCGGCGGCTCCTCGCGGACCGTGCCGGACGCGACACCCCGCAGCTCCCCGGAGCCATGCCCGACGCGACGCCCCGCAGCTCCCCGGGGACCGTGCCGGACGCGACGCCCAGCCACACCTCGCGACTCCTCGGGACCACGCCGGACAGGGCGCCCGCGACACCCTGCGGCTCCCCGGAGCCATGCCGGACGCGACGCCCGGCGACTCCCCGGGACCACGCCGGACGCGGCGCCCCGCGGCTCCCCGGGACCTGCCGAAGCTCTCCGGGACCATGCCGGACGCGACGCCCCACGGCTCCTTGGGACCGTGCCAAACGCCGCGCCAGGCGGCCTCCCCGGCGGTGGTTACGCGCCGCGTCCCGTGGAGGCGGCGACGCGCCGGAGGGCGGCGGCGATGCCCGCGGCCGTCGCGCCCGGGTCGGCGGAGCCGGTGATCGGGCGGCCGATCACGAGAAGGTCGGCCCCGTCGGCCAGCGCCTGCTCGGGGGTCGCCACCCTTGCCTGGTCCTGGCTCGCGGCGCCGGCGGGGCGGACGCCGGGGGTGATGAGGGTGATGCCGGGCCCGACCTCGGCGCGCACCGCGGCGACCTCGCGCGGCGAGCAGACGAGGGCCTGGGCGCCCGCGGCGACGGCGAGGGCCGACAGGCGGCGTACGGCGTCCTCAGAGGGCCCGTTGACGCCCATCTGCTCCAGGTCGGCCTCCGAGAGCGAGGTGAGCAACGTCACCGCCGCGATCTGGGTGTTGGGCATGGCCTCCACGGCCGCCCGGATCATCGCGGGGCCGCCGGCGGCGTGCACGGTCAGGATCGCGGGCTTGAGGCGGGCCACGGCCCTGGCGGCGCCCGCGACGGTGTTGGGGATGTCGTGGAGCTTCAGGTCGAGGAAGACCCGCACCCCGCTGGCGCCCCTGACGGAGGCGATCACGTCGGGGCCGTAGCGGAGATAGAGTTCCAGCCCGACCTTGACAGTGGTGACGTGCGGGGTCACCAGGCTCGCCCAGTGGGCCGCCGTCTCGAGGTCCGGCGCGTCCAGGGCGACGGCGATGGGTGCGGGCGTCACAGGGAACTCTCCTCAAGATCTATCCGGTGCCGGGAGGACGCCCCCGGCGGGCGGTGGGCCAGTCCGACCGCGTCGGCCAGCCGGTGGAACCCCCGGGCCGCCAGGAGCTCCTCCAGCTCGCGGAGGATGCGCAGGCAGGCGTAGGGGTCGTGGAACAGCGCCGTCCCCACGGCGACGACGCAGGCTCCGGCGAGGATGAGCTCGAAGGCGTCCCTGCCGGTCAGCACGCCGCCCATGCCGATGATGGGCACGCTGGGCAGGGCCGCGTGGACCTGCCACACGCAGCGTACGGCCAGCGGCCGGATGGCCGGTCCCGACAGGCCGCCTGTGACGGCCGCGAGCGCGGGACGCATGGCCTCGGTGTCGATGCTCATGCCGAGCGGGTTGTTGATCATCGAGAGCGCGTCGGCGCCGCCGTCCACGCACGCGCGGGCGACGCTCACGATGTCCACGACGTCCGGGGAGAGCTTGGCCACCACGGGCACGTCGTAGCGCATGACCGACCGCACCGAGGCGATCACCTCGGCGGAGGCCGCGCCGTCGCGGGCGAAGACCCGGCCCCGGTCCTCGATGTTGGGGCAGGACAGGTTCACCTCCACCGCGGTCACCCCGGGCGCGTCGGTGAGCCTGCGGGCCAGCGCGGTGTACTCGGCCACGGTGCCGCCGCCGATGGACACCACGGTCCGCACCCCCCGCTGGGCCAGCCAGGGCAGCTCGCGCTCCAGGAAGGCGTCCACGCCCGGCCCCTGGAGCCCGACGGCGTTGAGCATCCCCGAGGGCGTCTCGGCCATCCTGGGGGTCGGGCGGCCCGCCCTGGGGGCCATCGTGATCGACCGGGTGGTCAGCGCGCCGATCCTGGCGAGGTCGAAGAACTGGGCCAGCTCCGAGCCCGACGCCGCGCACCCGGCGGCCGTGGTGACGGGGTTGACCAGCTCCACGTGCCCCAGGTACGTCCGCATGTCAACCGGCATTCCGCGTTCCCCCACCGGGCGCTCCCAGCGCGTCGAACGGGATCGTCCCGACGTCGTCGAAGCGGACGCGCTCGCCCCTGAAGACCGGTCCTTCGACGCACGAGCGCACCATCCGGGTTACACCGTCGTCGCCGATGACCGGGAGCACGCACGTCATGCACACGCCGATCCCGCACGCCATCCCCTCCTCGACGGCCACCTGGACGGGGATGTCGAACTCGACCGCCACCGCGGTGACGCCGCGCAGCACCGGCATCGGGCCGCAGGCGTAGACGGCGTCGGCCCGCACGTCGGCGATCACCCCGGGCAGCACGTCGGTCACCCGGCCGCGCATACCCAGGGAGCCGTCCTCGGTGGTCAGCGTGGTGGTCTCCCCCATCCTCCTGGCGCGCAGGGCGCCGAACACCCGGTCGGCGGAGACCCCGCCGAGGACGAAGTCGACGCGGCAGCCGCGCCCCTGGAGGGCGTCGGCCACGGTGAACAGCGTCGCCGAGCTGTGCTCGGCGCCGACCAGGACGCAGGTCACCGGGTCCCTGGGCAGCGGGAACGGGCGGCCGAGCGGGCCCACCAGGTCGAGGGTGTCGCGGGCCCGGCGCTCGGCCAGCCAGGCCGTGCCCGGACCCCTTACGGAGAAGACGAACTCGACCGTGCCCCCGTAGTCGGGCTTGACGTCGTGGACGAAGAAGGCGCGGCGCGTCAGCATCGACGTCCGCGCCCCGCCGACGGCCACCCCGACGAAGTGGCCGGGGCGGAAGCGCTCGGCGATGCCGGGCGCCACCACCGTCAGCGCATGGTAGGCGTCGACGCGGCGCGTCGTCAGCACCGTGCCGGTCACCTGCACCGGGGTAACAGGCGTCTCCCTCACCTCCGCTAAGGCACCGGCCCGCTCCTCAGCCGCTCCGCAAACGCTTCGCGTGCTCCTGGAGGGACCGTACGCCGATGTCGCCGCGGACGATCGCCTGGATGCCCTGTACGGCCGCGGCGAGTCCCTGGACGGTGGTGATGCAGGGGATGGCGCGCAGCACGGCGGCGGTGCGGATCTCGTAGCCGTCCAGGCGCGGCCCCGACTGGCCGGGACTGCCGAACGGGGTGTTGACGATGAGGTCCACCTCCCCGTCCAGGATGCGCCGGACGATGGTCTGCTCGCCCTCGGGGCCGGTCCCCTCGCTGTGCTTGCGCACGATCTTGGCACGGACGCCGTTGCGGCGCAGTACTTCGGCGGTGCCCTCGGTGGCGAGGATCTCGAACCCGAGGTCGGCGAGGGCCTTCACCGGGAAGATCATCGCGCGTTTGTCGCGGTTGGCCACCGAGACGAACGCCCGCCCCTTGGTGGGCAGCGAGCCGTACGCGGCGGCCTGCGACTTGGCGTAGGCGGTGCCGAAGAACTCGTCGATGCCCATCACCTCGCCGGTGGAGCGCATCTCGGGGCTGAGCACGATGTCTACGCCGCGGAAGCGGTTGAACGGCAGCACGGCCTCCTTGACCGCGATGGGCGCGTCCAGCGGCATGGTGCCGCCGTCGCCGGTCGCGGGCAGCAGGCCCTCGGCGCGCAGCTCCGCCACCGTGGCGCCCATCATCACCCTGGCCGCCGCCTTGGCCAGCGGCACCGCCGTGGCCTTGGAGACGAACGGGACCGTACGGCTGGCGCGGGGGTTGGCCTCCAGCACGTACAGGATGTTGGCCGACATGGCGTACTGCACGTT
Organism: Streptosporangium sp. NPDC002524; assembly: GCF_040295985.1. Lineage (NCBI taxonomy): Bacteria > Bacillati > Actinomycetota > Actinomycetes > Streptosporangiales > Streptosporangiaceae > Streptosporangium > Streptosporangium sp. NPDC002524. Next base: position 81,480 of record NZ_JBEOWK010000022.1, read on the forward strand.
GAGCAGGCCGCGCACGCCCACCCCCCTGGCGATGGCCTCGGTGGCGGCGCGGATGCGCTTGATGTCGTAGCCGCCCAGCGTCATCGGGGGCAGCGAGCACGCCGAGTCGCCGGAGTGGATCCCGGCCTCCTCGATGTGCTCCATCACGCCGCCGAGGTAGAGCTCCTCGCCGTCGAACAGGGCGTCGACGTCGATCTCCACGGCCTCGTCGAGGAACTTGTCGACCAGCACCGGGTGGTCGCTGGCCGCGCCCGCCTTGGCCATGTAGGCGGTGAGGGTGTCGTCGTCGTAGACGATGGCCATCCCGGCGCCGCCCAGCACGTACGAGGGGCGCACCAGCACCGGGTAGCCGATCTCGGCGGCGATGGCCAGCGCTTCGTCCTCCGTCACCGCGACGCCGTGCTTGGGCGCGGGCAGGCCCGCCTCGGCGAGAACTCTGCCGAACGCGCCGCGCTCCTCGGCGAGGTGGATCGACTCGGGCGAGGTGCCGACGATCGGGACGCCCGCGTCCTTGAGCGACTGGGCCAGGCCGAGCGGGGTCTGGCCGCCGAGCTGGACGATGACGCCCACCACGGGACCGGTCTGCTGCTCGGCGTGGACGACCTCCAGGACGTCCTCCAGGGTGAGCGGCTCGAAGTAGAGGCGGTCGGAGGTGTCGTAGTCGGTGGAGACCGTCTCGGGGTTGCAGTTGACCATGACGGTCTCGTATCCGGCCGCCGACAGCTCGAAGGAGGCGTGCACGCACGCGTAGTCGAACTCGATGCCCTGGCCGATCCTGTTGGGCCCCGAGCCGAGGATGAGGACCTTGGGGCGCTCCCCGTAGGGGACCTCGGTCTCCTCGTCGTAGGTGGAGTACAGGTAGGGGGTCTGGGCGGCGAACTCGGCGGCGCAGGTGTCGACGGTGTTGTAGACCGGGCGGACGCCGAGCGCGTGGCGCAGGTCGCGCACCCTCGGCTCGGTCACGCCGCGCAGCTCGGCGATCTGCGCGTCGCTGAAGCCGTACCGCTTGACCCGGGTCAGCACCTCGGCGGTCAGCTGCGGCGCGTCGCGCAGCTCGGCGGCCACCTCGTCGATCTCGAAGAGCTGGTCGAGGAACCAGGGGTCGACGGAGGTGGCCTCCGACAGCTCCCCGATCGTGGCCCCGGCGCGGATGGCCTGCTGCATGGTGAACAGGCGCCCGTCGTGCGGGACCCGGCAGGCGGCCAGGAGCTCGTCCTTGGCGCCCGGCTCCCCGGCCCAGGTGAAGGAGGCGCCCTTCTTCTCCAGCGAGCGCAGCGCCTTCTGCAGGGCCTCGGGGAAGGACCTGCCGATCGCCATCGCCTCGCCGACCGACTTCATGTGGGTGGTGAGGGTCTGGTCGGCCCCGGCGAACTTCTCGAACGCGAACCTCGGCACCTTGACCACGATGTAGTCGAGCGAGGGCTCGAACGACGCCGGGGTCTCCTTGGTGATGTCGTTGGGGATCTCGTCCAGGGTGTAGCCGATGGCCAGCTTGGCGGCGATCTTCGCGATCGGGAAGCCGGTGGCCTTGGACGCGAGCGCCGAGGAGCGCGAGACGCGGGGGTTCATCTCGATGACGACCATGCGGCCGGTGCGCGGGTCGACGGCGAACTGGATGTTGCAGCCGCCGGTGTCGACGCCGACCTCGCGGATGACCGCGATGGCCACGTCGCGCATGTTCTGGTACTCGCGGTCGGTGAGCGTCAGGGCGGGGGCCACGGTGACGCTGTCGCCGGTGTGCACGCCCATCGGGTCGATGTTCTCGATCGAGCAGACGATCACCACGTTGTCGGCCCGGTCGCGCATGACCTCCAGCTCGTACTCCTTCCAGCCGAGGATGGACTCCTCCAGGAGCACCTCGGTGGTCGGCGAGGCGTCGAGGCCCGCCCCGGCGATGCGGCGCAGCCCCTCCTCGTCGTGCGCGAAGCCCGAGCCGACCCCGCCCATAGTGAAGGAGGGCCGCACCACCAGCGGGTAGCCCAGCTCGCCCGCGGCGGCCACGCACTCGTCCATGGTGTGGCAGACGAACGAGCGCGCCGACTCGGCGTTGAGGCCGCGCTCGGCGGCGACCTTGGCCACGATGCCCTTGAACAGCTCGCGGTTCTCGCCCGCCTGGATGGCGTCGACGTCGGCGCCGATCAGCTCGACCTCGTAGCGCTCCAGGACCCCGGCCTCGTACAGGGAGATCGCGGTGTTGAGCGCGGTCTGCCCGCCCAGGGTGGGCAGCAGCGCGTCGGGCCGCTCCTTGGCGATGATCTTCTCGACGATGTCGGGGGTGATGGGCTCGACGTAGGTGGCGTCGGCGAACTCGGGGTCGGTCATGATCGTCGCCGGGTTGCTGTTGACGAGGATCACGCGGAAGCCCTCGGCGCGCAGCACGCGGCAGGCCTGGGTGCCCGAGTAGTCGAACTCGCAGGCCTGGCCGATCACGATCGGCCCTGAGCCGATCACCATGATCGACTGGATGTCCGTGCGCTTAGGCACCCTTGCTTCCCTCCGTGCTCGTGGTCGTGGTCGGCTCCTCGCCGGCCACTTCGCCCGCTCGTCCCCTCGACCGCTCAGGGCTCGTGCTTGTGGTCGCGCTCGTGCTCGTGGTCACGCTCGCGCTCGTGCCGACCCCACCGACCGTTCCCCGCCCGCGCTCCATCAACGCGCAGAAGTCGTCGAACAGGCCGGCCGAGTCGTGCGGGCCCGCCGCGGCCTCGGGGTGGTACTGGACGCTGAACGCCGGGCGGTCCAGCAGCCGCAGCCCCTCGACGCAGTCGTCGTTGAGGTTGACGTGGCTGACCTCCGCCGGTCCGTACGGCGTGTCGAACACGCCCTCCAGCGGCGCCCGCACGGCGAAGCCGTGGTTGTGCGCGGAGATCTCCACCTTGCCGGTGCCCCGGTGCTGCACCGGCTGGTTGACGCCCCGGTGGCCGTAGCGCAGCTTGTAGGTGCCCAGCCCCAGCGCCCGCCCGAAGAGCTGGTTGCCGAAGCAGATGCCGAAGAACGGGACGCCCGCGTCGAGGACGCCGCGAAGCGCCTCGACAGGGCCGTCGGCGGTGGCGGGGTCGCCGGGGCCGTTGGAGAAGAACACCCCGTCGGGGCCGAGCGCGAGGATCTCCCCGGCGGTGACGGAGGCGGGCAGCACGTGCACCTCGCAGCCGCGCTCGGCCATCCGGTGCGGCGTCATCGCCTTGATGCCGAGGTCGACGGCGGCCACGGTGAACCGCTTAGGGCCGATCGCGGGCACGACGTACGGCTTGGGGGTGGAGACCTCCCCGGCCAGGTCGGCGCCCTCCATCGCGGGGCTGCCCAGCACCCGCTGCAGCAGCTCCTCGACCGGCGCCAGGGCCTTCCCGGAGAAGACCCCGGCCCGCATCGCCCCCCGCTCGCGCAGGTGTCGGGTGAGGGCGCGGGTGCCGGTGATGGCGATGCCGACGACGCCCTGCTCCTTGAGGTAGTCGTCCAGGGAACGGTTGGAGCGCCAGCTGGAGGCCGTCCTGGCGGGCTCGCGGACCACGTATCCGGCCACCCACACCCGCGACGACTCCGGGTCCTCGTCGTTGACCCCGGTGTTCCCGATGTGGGGCGCGGTCATCGCGACGATCTGGCGGTGGTACGACGGGTCGGTCAGCGTCTCCTGGTAGCCGGTCATCCCGGTGTTGAAGACCATCTCGCCGAAGGTCTCGCCCTCGGCGCCGTAGGGGGTCCCGCGGAAGACGCGGCCGTCTTCCAGCACTAGCACTGCGGTCACTCACACACCCCGATCATCTCGGTTACAGCTCCGCAAAGTATGAAATATCCGGCATGTTGGGTCGCCGTACCCCCGCCGGGCGGGACACTCCCGCGTCCCGCGAAGATCCCGGCGGGGCCGGTGATCCCGGCGGGCCCGGAGAGCCCGAGGGTCCCGGGGGGTCCGGCGGTCCGGGAGACCCCGGCGGTTCCGGAGATCCCCGGGGTTCCCGGGGTCCCGGAGGCCGCGAGGGTCGCGGCGATCGCCCGGGAGCGGCGGACGGGGACCCTCACGTGAGCTTTCCGTCCAGGACGGTCGGCCTGCCGCGCAGGAAGGTCGCCACGACGCGGCCGGGCAGCGTCAGGCCCTCGTAGGGCGTGTTGCGGCTCTTGGAAGCGTAGCCCGCGGGATCCACCGCGGCACGTACCGACGGGTCGTAGAGGGTGATGTTGGCCGGGGCCCCGGCCTCGATCGGCCGCCCGTGACCCTGGAGCCTGCCGATCCTGGCCGGGGCGAGGGACATGCGCTCGGCGACCCCGGCCCAGTCGAGCAGACCCGTGTCGACCATCGCCTCCTGGACCACGGCCAGCGCCGTCTCCAGGCCGATCATGCCCATCGCCGCGGCGGCCCACTCGGTCTCCTTGTCCTCGACCGGGTGCGGGGCGTGGTCGGTGGCGACGCAGTCGATCGTGCCGTCGGCCAGGGCCTCGCGCAGCGCCTCGACGTCCGCGCGGGTGCGCAGCGGCGGGTTCACCTTGTAGATCGGGTTGTAGGAGCCGACCGGGGAGTCCTCGACCAGGTCGTCGGTGAGGAGCAGGTGGTGCGGGGTCACCTCGGCGGTGACGTCCCAGCCCTTGGACTTGGCCCAGCGGATGATCTCCACGGAACCGGCCGTGGAGACGTGGCAGATGTGCAGGCGCGAGCCGACGTGGGCGGCGAGCAGGCAGTCTCGGGCGATGATCGCCTCCTCGGCGACCGCGGGCCACCCGGTCAGGCCCAGCCTGCCGGAGACCGCGCCCTCGTTCATCTGCGCGCCCGCGGTGAGGCGCGGCTCCTGGGCGTGCTGGGCGACGACGCCGTCGAACGCCTTGACGTACTCCAGGGCGCGGCGCATGAGCACCGCGTCGGAGACGCACTTGCCGTCGTCGGAGAAGACCCGGACCCGCGCGGCGGAGTCGGCCATCGCGCCGAGCTCGGCGAGGCGCTCGCCGCCCAGGCCGACGGTGACGGCGCCGACGGGCTGCACGTCGCAGTGGCCCGCCTCCTGGCCCAGGCGCCAGACCTGCTCGACGACGCCCGCGGTGTCGGCGACCGGCTCGGTGTTGGCCATGGCGTGCACGGCGGTGTAGCCGCCGAGCGCGGCGGCACGGGTGCCGGTGTCGACGGTCTCGGCGTCCTCGCGGCCGGGCTCGCGCAGGTGGGTGTGCAGGTCGACCAGGCCGGGCAGCGCGATCAGCCCCTCGGCCTCGACGGTCTCGCCGCCGGTCAGCCCCTGGCCGATCTCCACCAGCAGGCCGTCGCGGATCAGGATGTCGGCCGGCTCGCCGCCGAGGATCCTGGCGCCCCTGATGACGATGCCGTCACGCGTGGCCCCGATGCGGTCGTTCATCAGATCTCTCCCCCGAGGTCGGCGCCGCCCAGCAGCAGGTACAGGACGGCCATGCGTGCGGTCACACCGTTGGCGACCTGCTCGACGATCGTCGAGCGCGGCGAGTCGGCCACCTCGGCCGCGATCTCCATGCCCCGGTTCATCGGGCCGGGGTGCATCACGATGGCGTGGTCGGGCATCTTGGCGACGCGGTCGCGGTCGAGCCCGTAGCGGCGGCTGTACTCCCGCTCGGTGGGGAAGAACGCCGCGTTCATGCGCTCGCGCTGCACGCGCAGCATCATCACCACGTCGGACTTGGGCAGCACCGCGTCGAGGTCGTACGAGACCTCGCACGGCCAGGAGCCGACCTGGACCGGGAACAGGGTCGGCGGGGCGACCAGGGTCACCTCGGCGCCGAGCGTGGCCAGCAGCAGCACGTTGGAGCGGGCCACCCGGCTGTGCAGCACGTCGCCGACGATGGTGATCTTCCTGCCGTCCAGCGCGCCCAGGCGGCGGCGCATGGTGAAGGCGTCGAGCAGGGCCTGGGTGGGGTGCTCGTGGGTGCCGTCGCCGGCGTTGACGACGCTGCCGCGCACCCATCCGGCCAGCCGGTACGGCGCGCCGGAGGCGCCGTGGCGGATCACGACGGCGTCGGCGCCCATCGCCTCCAGGGTGAGCGCGGTGTCCTTGAGCGACTCGCCCTTGGAGACGCTGGAGCCCTTGGCGGAGAAGTTGATGACGTCGGCCGACAGGCGCTTGGCCGCGGCCTCGAAGGAGATCCTGGTCCGGGTGGAGTCCTCGAAGAAGAGGTTCACCACCGTGCGGCCCCGCAGGGTGGGGAGCTTCTTGATGGAACGTTCCGAGATCTTCGCCAGTTCGTCGGCGGTGTCCAGGATGAGCAGGGCGTCGTCGCGGGTCAGGTCGGCCGCGGAGATGAGATGCCGCTTCACCGGTCCTCCTCCTTCAGCAGCAGGACCGCGTCGCGGCCGTCGTTCTCCTCCAGGTAGACCTTGACGCTCTCCGACTTGGCGGTCGGCAGGTTCTTGCCCACGTAGTCGGGGCGGATGGGCAGCTCGCGGTGCCCCCGGTCGACCAGGGTGGCGAGCTGCACGGCCTGCGGGCGGCCCAGGTCGTTGAGGGCGTCGAGGGCGGCGCGGACGGTGCGGCCCGAGTAGAGGACGTCGTCGACGAGGACGACCACCCTGCCGTCGATGCCCTCGGCGGGCAGCTCGGTGCGGCCCAGCGCGCGGGCGGGGCGCAGCCGGAGGTCGTCGCGGTACATCGTGACGTCGAGGGAGCCGACGGGCACCGTGCGGTCCTCGAACTGCTTGATGTGGGCGGCCAGGCGGCGGGCCAGGTGGACGCCGCGGGTGGGGATGCCCAGGAGAAGGACGTTCTCGCCGCCCTTGGTACGTTCGAGGATCTCGTGGGAGATGCGGATGAGGGCCCGGTTGATGTCAGGCCCTTCGAGAACGGCGTGGGCGTTGCCCTGCGCATGCGGGAGCGAACGCGAAATGGCCTCGGCCAAGGAGAAACACCACCTTTCCCGCCTCACGGGACGGGTCTTAAAGGAAGTCAACGCCTTCACGGTACCAGCCGGGCGAAGGCTCGCCCGAACAGGGGTCCGCTCTCCGAACGCCGAAGATCCTGCCCAGCAATCTTCTCAAAAGTGAATAAATATCACGATCTTCGCTGACTTCCCCTTGGTTCTTCCGGGTATGCGCTTTACATCCGTACCAGCGAAGCACGACGACCACGCCCCGGACGGCGGCCGGGGCGCGGCCTCGAACACCGGCCCCGGCGGCCGGCCCCATCCAGCCCCATCCAGCCCGATCCGGCTCCATCCGGCTCCATCCGACCCCGCCACCGGCGCCGAGGCCACGGCGCTCGTCACCGGACGCGTCAAAAGCACCGAACGCACCAGAAAACACCGAACGCACTGGGAAGCACAGCCGCCCCAAAAGCGCCAAGAGCGCCAAGAGCGCCAAGAGCGCCAAAAGCACCAGCCGCTCCAGCCGCGAAGGAAGAGAAATGGCCTTTCACGTCGACTCCGAGGTCGGCCGGCTCCACCAGGTCCTGCTGCACAGGCCGGAACTCGCCCTGAAACGGCTCACGCCGTCGAACAAGGACGACTTCCTCTTCGACGACGTGCTGTGGGTGCAGCGCGCCGTGGAGGAGCACGAGGAGTGGCAGAAGCTCCTGGTCGACCAGGGCGTCACCGTCTACATGCTCTCCGACCTGCTCCGCGAGACGGTCGAGATCCCCGAGGCGCGCAAGCACATCCTGGACGGCGTCGCCGACGAGCGCTACTTCGGCCCGATGGCCGTCGACGCGATCCGCAACGCGCTGGACTCGATGGACTCCGTCGTGCTCCCGCGCTATCTCACCGGCGGCATCACCAAGCGCGAGATGGTGGAGATGGGCACCGACCCCAAGAGCCTCGCCTTCCACACGCTCAGGCCGGACGACTTCGTCCTGCCCCCGCTGCCCAACCACCTGTTCACCCGCGACACCTCCTGCTGGATCTACGACGGCGTCTCGATCAACGCGATGAGGAAGAAGGCCCGCCGCCGCGAGACCGTCAACATGGAGGCGATCTACCGCTACCACCCGGCCTTCGCGTCCGGCTACGACCGGCCGGACGAGGGCGGCTACAACGTCTGGATGCCCGGCATCCCCGCGGCGCCCGCCACCATCGAGGGCGGCGACGTGCTCGTCATCGGCCGGGGCGCGGTGCTGGTGGGGATCAGCGAGCGCACGCAGCCCCAGGCCGTCGAGATGCTCGCGCGCAGCCTGTTCAAGCGGGGGGCCGCGACGAGAATCGTCGCACTGGACATGCCGAAGGCGCGGGCCTTCATGCACCTGGACACGGTCATGACCAACGTGGACGTCGGCGTCTTCACCAAGTTCGCCGGGCTGGGCATGCTGCCCTCCTACACGGTCGAGCCCGGCGACAACGAGAAGGAACTCAAGATCACCGACCACCCCCCGGAGGACATGCACCGGGCCATCGCTCGGGCGATCGGGCTGGACGACATCAAGGTCCTCAGCGCGACGCAGGACGTGTACGCCTCCGAGCGGGAGCAGTGGGACGACGGCTGCAACGTGCTGGCCCTGCGTCCCGGCGTGGTGGTCGCCTACGAGCGCAACACCACCACCAACAACCACCTGCGCGAGAACGGGATCGAGGTCATCACGATCCGGGGCAGCGAGCTCGGCCGGGGCCGGGGCGGCCCGCGCTGCATGAGCTGCCCGCTCGAACGCGACGGCATCTGACCTCCCCCTCCGTTCGCCGCCCGGAAGGCCGGGTCCCGCGCGACACGTGAAGATCTCCTGGACGAATCTCCCCGCGGATCTCCCGGTTTCCGGAAAACGGGTCTGGTCCGTCCTCCCCGCAGGGCGGACCATCACCACACGGGCCACAGCAGGAGGGGGAGAACGGATGACGTCGCCGGCACGCGGGCTGTTCCGCACCAAGCCCGCCGAGGAGATCGTCGCCGAGGGCGGCCACGGCGAGGGCGGCGAGCTGCGCAGGACCATGACCCTGTGGCAGCTGACCCTGTTCAGCGTCGGCGCCACCCTCGGCACGGGCATCTTCGTGATCCTCGGCCAGGCCGTGCCCAAGGCGGGCCCCGCGGTGCTGGTCGCCTTCCTGCTGGCCGCCGTCACCGCCCTGTTCTCCGCGCTGTCGTACGCGGAACTGGCCGGCACGATCCCCGTCTCCGGGTCGTCGTACTCGTACGCGTACGCCACCCTGGGCGAGCTTGTGGCGTGGGTGTGCGGCTGGTGCCTGATGCTGGAGTACGCCGTCTCGGTGGCGGCCGTGGCGGTGGGCTGGGGCGAATATCTCAACACCTTCCTGCGGGACCTGCTCGGCTGGACGTTCCCCGCGGCCCTCGTGCACTCCCCCGGCGACCGGGGCGGCGTGGTCAACCTGACCGCGATCCTGATCGTCCTGCTCGCCACCTGGCTGCTGCTGCGCGGCGCCTCCGAGAGCGCGGGCGCCAACGCGGTCTTCGTGCTCGTCAAGGTGGCGGTGCTGGCGTTCTTCTGCGTCGTGGCGTTCACCGCGTTCGACTCGGGCAACCTGGCGCCGTTCGCCCCGATGGGGATCGCCGGCGTCACCGCCGCCGCCTCACAGGTGTTCTTCTCCTACATCGGCTTCGACGCGGCCTCCACCGCCGGGGAGGAGGCGAGGAACCCCAGGCGCGACCTCCCTCTGGCGATCATGCTGTCCCTCGGCGTCGTCACGCTCGTCTACGTCCTGGTCGCGCTCGCCGCCGTCGGCGCCATGCCGTGGCGGGACTTCGACCCGGAGAACACCGAGGCGGGCCTGGCCGTGATCGCGAAACAGGCCGTGGGCGCCACCTGGCCCGGTCTCGTCATCTCCTTCGGCGCGGCCATCGCCATCGCGAGCGTGGTCCTGACCGTGCTGTACGGCCAGACCCGCATCCTGTTCGCCATGGCGCGCGACGGCCTGATCCCGAGGATCTTCGAGAGGGTGAGCCCGCGCCGCCGGGTACCGGTCGCCAACACCCTCATCGTGGCCGCCTTCGTCTCCGTGCTCGCCGGGTTCGTCCCGCTGGGCCAGCTCGCCGAGGCGACCAGCATCGGCACCCTGTTCGCCTTCGCGATCGTCAACGCGGGCGTGCTCGTCCTGCGCCGTACCCGCCCCGACCTGCCCCGCGGCTTCAGGACGCCGTTCTTCCCCGTCACGCCGATCCTCGGCGTGATCCTCTGCCTCGTCGTGATGGCCGGCCTGGCCGGCGTCACCTGGCTCGCCTTCGGGATCTGGATGGCGGTCGGCCTGGTCGTCTACTTCCTCTACGGCTACCGCCACTCGCGTCTCAACCGGGGCGTCCGCTGACCGGATGTCCAGTGTTCGGCCCTGACCGCGGCACGTGGGCACGCGGGCACGCCGACCCCCGCCCCCGGCCGCGCGGGACCGTCGCACCGGGTATCGCCCGCCGCCGCGTCTTTCAAGATCATACGCCTCCCGCGGAGGCCGGGAACGACGTCCCCCCGAATCCCGGAGAAGAGGCGGAAATCCTCCTGAAGTCCCGGAAAAACCTGAGGTTTCGCGGCGTGGAGTAGGACAAGTGCGGCGTTTGAGGCGGACCCCACCGGACCGGATTCGGCATCTTTTTTCCAATCAGCTTGACCTTAGGCGCCCACAGCTTTACCGTCACTGTCCGTAACCACACCTCGTGGCGTTATCGGGTGAACCCCGACGCATCGGTCACCGAAGGTGCCTACCCCGGGCGCCAACCCGGTGAACGGGGCATAAGTTGCGAGGTAGCACAATCAAGTTGAGAGCACTACATAACAGAGCCGGGGGGCCACACCATGCCGTCTGAGTACGCCAAGTCGCTGGGTGCACGACTCCGCGCCATTCGCACCCAGCAGGGCCTGTCCCTGCACGGAGTCGAAGAGAAGTCCCGCGGGCGCTGGAAGGCGGTCGTCGTCGGCTCCTACGAGCGTGGCGACCGTGCTGTCACCGTGCAGAAGCTTGCCGAACTGGCTGATTTCTACGGGGTGCCGGTCTCGGAGTTGCTGCCGGGAGGTGCCGCTCCCAGCCCCCTGGGCCCGACACCGAAGCTTGTGATCGACCTTGAGCGTCTCGCCCAGCTCCCCAAGGAGAAGGCGGGCGCGCTCGCCCGTTACGCGGCCACCATCCAGAGCCAGCGTGGCGACTACAACGGCAAGGTGCTGTCCATCCGCCAGGAGGACCTCCGTTCCCTCGCCGTGATCTATGACAAGTCCCCCAGCGAGCTCACCGAGGAGCTCATCAGCTGGGGCGTCCTGGACCCCGAGGCCCGCCGGGCCGTCGAGTCCTTCTGACGACCCCTGACCGGTCGTGGGTGCGCCGGAACCGGCGTGCCCACCCCGCAGAGATTCCTGCTCTCTCAGCAGAACGTGTCCTTCGTCCCGCCCCGGGCCACCGCCACTGTGGTAGGAAAAGGCAAACATGCGTTTAGCGAGATGTGGTGGACATGGCTCCGGGAGATGATCGGCTCGATCACTCTCGAGCCAGCCGGAAAAGCCGTCTCCGCGACGTCATGACGTCGCTGGGATCGACCAAGACGCGCACCTTCCTGCGGCTGCTGACCTCGATCGGCACCACCAAGACCCAGGACACCCTGAAACTCCTGCCGTTCGTCGTGATGGCCGTGGTGGCCCTGATCGACTTCGGCTCGGGTCCCACGTCCGGCCTCCTGCCGCTGCTCGCTCTCGGCCCGGCCTTCGCCAGCGTGGCGTGCGGCCTGGCCCGCACCACGGTGGTCGGCGTCGTCGCCCTGGTGCTGTGCTTCGCGCTCGGCGTCTACAACGACATCCTCTGGATGCCCCGCACCGACATCACCCTCATCGCCATCCTCGGCGTCACCGTGGCCAGCGTGCTGGCCAGCGCCGGTCGGCTGCGCCACGAACACCAGCTCGCCGACGTGCGCTCGGTGGCCGAGGCCGCCCAGCGGGTGCTGCTGCGCCCGGTGCCCCGCCGCGCGGGACCGGGCATCGGCGTCGCCGTCTCCTACACCTCCGCCACGGCCGAGGCGAGGATCGGCGGCGACCTGTACGAGGTCGTCACCACCCCGCACGGGGTACGGATCATCGTGGGCGACGTCCAGGGAAAGGGCCTGGAGGCCGTGGAGACGGCCGCCGTGGTGCTCGGGGCCTTCCGGGAGGCGGCCCACGACGAGAAGACGCTCCAGGGCGTCGTGGCGCGTCTGGAGAACGCCCTGACCCGCGAGCTGTCCGGCGAGCAGTTCGTGACCGCCGTGCTGGCCGAGATCAGCGGCGGTTCCACCATCACCGTCATCAACTGCGGCCATCCGGCGCCCATGGTGCTCGACGCCGAGGGCGGGATCTGGTTCGCCGACCCGCCGGACGAGGCGCTCCCGCTGGGCATGAGCGCCCTCAAGGCCAGCGAGCCGCAGCCGCACCACATCCCGTTCGAGCCGGGCGACCAGGTCCTCTTCTACACCGACGGGGTGATCGAGGCGCGCGACGCGGCGGGCGACTTCTACCCGCTGCTGGAGCGGGCGCACCTGCTGGACGGCGACGACCCCCAGGGCTCGCTGGACGCCCTCCGCGCCGACCTGCTCGGCCACGTGGGCAGGCCGCTGGGCGACGACGCCGCCATGCTCCTGCTGCGCCACCGCGCCGCCCGCCAGAACTCCACGGCGGCCTGAGGACGCGGGCACCGCCCGGAAGTCCGGAAATCCGGAAATAAGGCGCTCGGTCGCAGGGAGCCCGGACGGACGACGCTCCAACGGACGACGCTCGAACGGGCGCGCGAGGACGGGTGACACGAAAAACGTCCCCGTACGTCCCGCGCGCTTCCGGGAGGACCCGTGGGCACGAGGACGTACGGGGACGGCGCCGGTGAGCCGGGGCGGCGGCCCCGGGTGGGCGGCCGCGCCGGCTCTAACCGGCTAGGGGGACCTGGCCGGGAAGCATGGGCTGGCTCGGCACGCCGAGCAGCTTCTCCACGGCGGTGACGAAACGCTCCGCCTCGGAGATGAGCTCCTCCGCGTCTCGCGAGGACACCGTGCGGGTCAGGCCCGCCTCGGCCGCGGCCCGCTTGGCCGCGCTCGTCTCGAAGTAGGGGGCCCACTCGGCCAGGCGGGGCTCGGCCTCGGGCAGCATCTCCCAGGCACTGCGCAGCCTGCGCCTCCTGCGGCCCTCCATGGGACGGGGACGGGCCGCCAGGACGGCAGCGGCCGCCCTGAGCGCGGCGAGGTGGGCCGCGACGTAGCGCGCGGCGGAGGTCCGGGCGGCGGCGGCCTCTTCGAGGCAGTCGCGCGCGTCTGTGAGGTGCGCCCGCACCGTGGGGGACAACCGGGGCCCACCGGAATCGCTGAGCCGAGGGGTCATAGTGCTTCAGCCTCCTTGGTCGCGAGCGGCTCCGGCGTTTTCGCCGGTGGTATCACACTCGCAGACCCCACCGACAAATCCGCCGGACGGCCGGACGAGGAGCTTCCCCTCTCCCCGCCCGTCCTGACCTGGCCCGATCGTCTCCGCCGACGACGTGGACCTGATCGGCCGCCCTTGGACACGAGCCGCGAGCCCCGTGTCATCACATCGAACATAAATTCGATCACCAATACTGTCAAGTAAAACGGCGAACAAAAGTTCGATCTTCGAGTGTCTAAGAGACGCGGGAGGTTCCCGGTGGCCTGATGTGCGAAGGCGCGTCGAAGGGCCCGGGTGACGGGCGCGCGAGGAAACACCGGAGGGGGCCGGGAGATCGGTGCGCGGGAAAAGCGGGAAAAGCGGGAGAACGCGAAAGGCCCCGGGAGACCACCGTCTCCCGGGGCCCGGTTCACGACCGGCGGGGTCACACCCGCCGGATCGCCGGTCCCGCCGTCCTACCGTTCCGCCGTCCTACCGTTCCGCCGTCCTACCGTTCTACCGCTCCGCCGTTCCAACCGGACGAAGCAGTCCTTGCCTATCGGACGAACCTGCCCCTGACGTGCACCGGCACCCCCGTGCCGAGCAGGCCGGGAAGGACCTCCGCCACGTGCATGGGCAGCCGTACGCAGCCGTGGGAGGCGGGTGCCAGCGGCACCGACAGCGCGCCGTGGAAGGCGATGCCCCCGTTGAAGAAGATCGGGTTGTAGAGCTGGCCCAGGTAGGACTTGTGCCAGCCGTCCCTGCGCCAGGTGGTCTTGTAGTCGCCCGTCGGCGTGCGGGCGTCACCGCAGAACCGCTGGGCCCTGCCCTCCCAGGTGGCCGTCTCGCAGTAGGAGATCCCGCTGCCGGAGGAGGTGTGGCTGATCAGCTTCACCGCACCGCCGACGTAGAGGACCATCACCTGCTTGGCGAGGTTGACCTCCACCCGGGTCGGCTTCCCGTTGGGAACGAGCACCTTCGGCGCCACCGGGGCCTCCAGGGCGGCCCAGGTCCGGCGCGCCACGGTGCTGGTCGGCGTGACGCCGTTGACCTTCTGGAAGGCCCAGACCGCCGCCAGGGTCGCCCCGCCGTAACGGCCGTCGATCCTGCCCGGGGCGTAGCCGAGCGCGGCCAGCCGGGTCTGGAGCACCTTCACCGTGGCGCCCTTCGCGCCGAGCTTGAGCGTCTTGCCCGGTGCGGCGAACGGGCTCGCCCCCGTCGCCGTGACGGCCGCGACGGCCGCGACGGCGGGGGAAGCCGAGGCCTGGGCCGCGGCGGCGCCCGCGGAAAGGGTGACGCCCGCGGAAGAGAGGAGCACGGCCCCGGCCGTCATCAGCGCGGCCACTCCCCGCCGCTGTCCAACCCCCACTTTCAATCAACTCCTCTTATCACTATGTATCGGGTCAAGGGACCATAGCGCACGGGGTCCCCGTGCAGGCCGCCGGTTATAAAGCGGCAATCAACGGTCAATCTGTTTAGAGTGGCCGCGTGCCAGAAAAGTTGCATCCGAACATCGAGAAGGTCGCCGCCGTCCTGCGCGAGCACGACGTTCCCGGCGAGATCGTCGTTTTCGCGGAGGCCACCCCGACCGCCGCCACCGCGGCCGCGCAGCTCGGCTGCGAGGTCGGCGCCATCGCCAACAGCCTGATATTCGACGCCGACGGCGAGCCGCTCCTGGTGCTGACCAGCGGAGCCCACCGGGTCGACACCGACCTGATCGCCAGGACGGCCGGCGTGGCGAAGGTGCGGCGCGCCGACCCCGCCTTCGTACGGGCGGCCACCGGCCAGGCCATCGGCGGCGTCGCCCCGATCGGCCACCCCGCGCCGGTCAGGACCCTGGTCGACACCTGGCTGAGCAAGCACGAGGTCGTCTGGGCCGCCGCCGGGCACCCGCACACCGTCTTCCCGACCTCCTTCGAGGAGCTCGTCCGCATCACCGGCGGGGTCCCCGTGGAGGTCGAGTGACGGCCCCCCACGGCACCTGAGCGCCTTACCGCCGCCGAGACCTCGTACGCCCTCGCACAAGCCGGGAGGGGCCGGTCAGGCCTCTCCCCGGCCGGGCCCGCCGGTGGGCGGGATCGACCGGGGAACCCCGCTGCGAAGGCCGGGAAACCGCGCGGTGAAGGCCGGAAAGCCGCGCGGTGAAGGCCGGGAAACCTCGCCGTGCAGGCCGGGCACCGCTCTCGCGCAACGCGCCGACCCGCGTCACGTCCGCACTGCTAGGGTGCGACGCGTGATCGGACTGCGACGGATCGGCCCCGACGAGTTCACGCTCCGGCTCGACGCGGTCCTCCACGTCTACACCGAGGCGATGAGCCCGCCCGCCGACCAGATCGCCGGTCGCAGGCTCATCATGGGAAACCACGCCACCCATCCGGCCTTCACCTGCCTGTTCGCCGAGCGCGCCGACGGCACGCCGGTGGGCATCGCCTACGGCTTCCACGGGGTCCCCGGCCAGTGGTGGCACGACGTGGTCAGGCGGGCCCTCGTGGAGAGGCACGGCGAGGGCAGCGCCCGCGGCTGGCTGGGCGACGCGCTGGAGCTCGCCGAGATCCACGTCCATCCCGACTATCAGGGCAAGGGCATCGGCCGGGCGATGATCGCGGGCATCTGCGCGGGCCGCCTGGAGCGCACCGCCGTGCTCTCGACCCGCGACCGGCCCACCGCGGCCCGGCACCTCTACCGGAGCATCGGCTTCGTGGACCTGCTCACGCAGTTCGTCTTCCCCGGCGGGCACGAGCGCTACGCGATCCTCGGGACCGTCCTGCCGCTGGAGGGCCTGGACGCCTGAGCCACCGGGCAGATCTCCGGCCCCCGGACCCCGGGTCCACGGTCCACGACAGGACGTCTCCCCCGGAGGACCGGACCCGCGACCGGACCGGGCACGCCCGCGCCGGATCCCGGCCCGGGACCGGTCCGCCGATCAAGGCCGCCGGACGCCGTCCAGGCCGGTAGGAGCACCGGGTGCCGTACCCCGGCGGGAGCGGGGGCACGGCGCGAGGACGTCAGACCGGCAGCGGGCTGATCTCCGGGGTGTGGTCGAGGGCCTGGAAGACCTCGCGGGTCGCGCTGGAGCGGTTGAAGGTGATGAAGTGGATGCCGGGCGCGCCCTCGTCGAGCAGGGTCTGGCAGAGCTCGGCGGCGTGCTCGATGCCCAGGCTGCGCACGGCGGCCGGGTCGTCGGCGACGGCCTCGAACCTCGCGGCCACCTCCGGCGGGAACGGCGCGCCGGAGAGCTGCTCGGACCTGGCGATGGTGCTCATCTGCGTGACGGGCATGATCCCGGGGATGATCGGCGTGTCACAGCCGCTGGCCGCCACCCGGTCGCGCAACCGCAGGTAGTCCTCGGCGCGAAAGAACATCTGAGTGATCGCGTAGTCGGCGCCCGCGCGGCACTTGCGCACGAAGTATTCGGTGTCGGACTCGATCGAACGCGACCTGGGGTGCTTGTACGGGAAGGCGGCCACGCCCACGCAGAAGTCGCCGGACTGGCGGATGAGCCTGACCAGGTCCTCGGCGTACAGGACGCCCTCGGGGTGGCGCACCCACTCGCCCGTCACGTCGCCGGGCGGGTCGCCCCGCACGGCGAGGATGTTGCGCACGCCCGCTCCCGCGAAGCGGCCGATCAGGTGGCGCAGCTCGCGGACGGAGTGGTTGACGGCGGTGAAGTGAGCGACCGGGGTGAGCGTGGTCTCGTGGGCGAGCCGCTCGACGATGTCGACGGTGCGGTCGCGGGTGCTGCCGCCGGCGCCGTAGGTGACCGACACGAAGGTGGGGTGCAGCGACTCCAGCTCGCGGACGGCGCGCCAGAGCTGACGCTCCCCCTCGTCGGTCTTCGGGGGGGAGAACTCGAAGGAGAACGAACGGGCACCGGCGGCGAGGAGCTCGCGGACGGTGGCGACACGATCGGGGAGGATTGATGCGCGACCCAGAGCCATAGGACAAGGATACTTGCCCGGCCGCTCGGGTGCCCGATCAGATCTTGTCCACTGGATCTTGTCTGCCCCCCGTAGAACGGCCTTGTGTCAATTACCGTGCAAAACAACCACCCCTCTAGATCGAAATGTCCCCTTGGACCGTTAATCTCATTACCTGACCTCCTCCCGCCGTCGAAGGCGGGGGATTCCAGTTTTCGTAGATTGGGTTTCCTGCCTCACCGCCAGTCGCAAGGAGCCCGGAGGTGTCGTGCGCTACATCGGCTCCACAGGCGTCCCACCTCTTCGCCGGACCGGCGGAGAGGATCTTGTCGATCGTGCGTACGGTGGTCGGTGCGTCATCACCGCTGGTCACGCTGCCGGAACGCACGGCAACGTACCGCGTCTTCCCCCCAGAGCTGAAGCCCAGGGTCTCCACACTGGAGGTATTCGATGATCACTTCTGCAGCCGCGCTGGACACGATCCGGGCCGAGGTGGACCGCTCCCTTCGGCGATTCGTCGAACAACAGCGCCCGCAGGTCAGCGCCCCGGAGCTGGCCCCGCTCGTGTCGGCGGCCGAGGACTTCCTCGCGGGCGGCAAAAGGCTGCGACCCGCCTTCTGCTACTGGGGCTGGCGTGGCGCGGGCGGGGGTGACGATCCCGCGCTCTTCGCCGCCGCGGCCTCGCTGGAGCTGCTCCAGGCCAGCGCCCTGGTGCACGACGACGTGATGGACGCCAGCGACCTGCGCCGGGGCATGCCCTCGGCGCACCGCAGGTTCGAGGAGCTGCACAGGAAGGCGGGCTGGCACGGCTCGGCCGAGCAGTTCGGCGAGGGGGCGGCCATCCTGCTCGGCAACCTGATGCTCATCTGGTCCGGCGAGATGTGGCGGAACAGCGGCCTGCCGGCCGACTCGCTGGCGGCGGCGCAGAAGGTCCACGACGACATGCGCACCGAGCTGATGTGCGGGCAGTACTTCGATCTTCTGGAGCAGGCGCACGGCGAGGGCACCTTCGACAGCGCGCTGCGGGTCGCCCTCTTCAAGAGCGGCAAGTACTCCGTGGAGCAGCCGCTCCGGCTCGGCCTGGTGCTGGCCGCCCGGGGCAGGGAGCCGTGGATCGACCGGCTCTGCGAGGAGTACGGGCAGTCCGTGGGCATCGCCTTCCAGCTGCGCGACGACATCCTCGGCGTGTTCGGCGACCCGGACGAGACCGGCAAACCGGCCGGCGACGATCTCCGCGAGGGCAAGCGGACCATGCTCATCGCCCGCACCCTGGCCGCGGCCTCGGAGTCCCAGGCCCAGGTGGTACGCGCCACGCTGGGCGACCCCGGCCTGGACGAGGCGGGGATCGACCGGCTGCGCCGGATCATCGAGGAGACCGGGGCCCTGGTGGCGTGCGAGGACCTGATCAAGGGATACCTGGAGAACGCCCTCGGCTCGCTGGAGGGCGCCCCGATCCTTCCCGAGGCCCGCGCGGCCCTGGCCGACCTCGCGGTGGCCGCCACCTCCCGGCGGACCTGACCTCCGGACCTGACCGGCTGGATCTGACCGGCGGATCTGATCTCGGGACCTGACCGACGGATCTGGCCGACGGACCTGACCGACGGATCTGGCCAGCGAACCTGACCGACGGATCTGGCCAACGGACCTGATCGGCGGATCTGACCGGCGGACCTGGCCGCGCGCCCGACGCCCGTCCGGCCGGCTCACGGCGAACCCGCGAGCAGGCCGGTCGGCGGGCCGGTGGGTCGGCTCGCGGGCCGGCGAGAAGGCCGACCGGGCGAGAATCAGGTCCGGCCGACAGACGTGCGAGCAGACCCGTTGACAGCGGGTCCGCGACCAGGCCGGGTCGCGGGCGCGCCGGATCGTGAGCGGGCCGGCAGACCTACTCTCCCGGCCGGGCACGCGTCCCCTGCCGGGACGCGGTCCCGGCCGGGCGAAAGGGCCCCAGGCCTTCGAACCTTCAGGCCCTCAACCCTTCAGGCCTTCAGGCGGGGGCGGCCAGCCTCCGCCTGAACTCCGCGGCCGCCGCCTTGGGGTCGTCGGCCTCGGTGATCGCCCGCACGACCACGACCCGGCGCACGCCGTACGACATGACCTCGTCCAGGTTGGCGAGGTCGATGCCGCCGATGCCGAACCAGGGCCGGCCGGTCTCCAGGGCCGCGGCGTGCCTGAGCAGGCCGGGGCCCGGGGCGAACCTGCCGGGCTTGGTGGGCGTCGGCCAGATCGGGCCGCAGCAGAAGTAGTCGACACCGGGCTCGACGGCCGCGGCGGACGCCTCCTCGGGGGCGTGAGTGGAACGCCCGATGAGGATGTCGTCGCCGAGCATGTCCCGCGCGACCCGCACCGGCAGGTCGTCCTGGCCGAGGTGGAGCACGTCGGGACGGATCGCGTAGGCGATGTCGGCCCGGTCGTTCACGGCCAGGAGGGTGCCGTGCCGGTCGCAGGCCTCGCGGAAGACGGCGAGGAGATCGAGCTCCTCGCGCGCCTCGAGACCCTTCTCGCGCAGCTGCACGATGTCGACCCCGCCCGCGAGGGCGGCGTCGAGGAAGTCCGCGAGGTCTCCCCGGTCACGCCGTCCGTCCGTACAGAGATACAGGCGGGCGTCAGAAACCGAGGGCTTGGGCACGTCTCTTCACTTCGGTGTGGCGGCCCGCGACGATCGCGTCGACCGGCGATCCCGGCAGCGTGTCGTCGGGGGTGAAGAGCCAGCGAAGGGACTCGACGTCGTCGTATCCGGCGTCCAGGAGCACCGTGAGGGTGCCGGGGAGGCCCTTGACGACGTCTCCTTCGACGAGGAACGCGGCGGGGACCTGTGGCTCGCCACCGCCCCTGCGCACTCCGATGAGCTTGCGGTCCTTGAGAAGTTGCTTGGCGCGACCGGCGCTCAGGTTGAGCCTTCTGGCCACCTCGGTCAGGGTGAGCCACTCGCCCACCAGCTGGTCGGTTTCCCGGTCGATCTGCGCAACAGAAAGCGTCACGAATCCACCACTACCACATCGAGCCCTTCGCCAAACACCTGGCGGCGAGGTTACGCCACCGTACAATCGCGCAACGCTATCGCAGGGTCGGCGAGGCGATCGACGTCGAGGCGCTGCCCGCCCTCGATGAGGCGGCGCCCCTGGACGAGGTCGCGGGGCCGGTTGACGGAGAGCACCGCGGTGAGCCGGTCGTCGTCGGTCACCCAGCAGATCGCCCACCTGGGCTTTCCCTCGGCCGCGGGGTCGCCGCGCGTGATCAGGCGGGCGCCGTCGTGGTGGCCGGCGTACTGGACCATGTGGCCGAACTGCTCGGACCAGAAGTAGGGGACCGGGTCGTAGACCGCGGCGTCGCCGACGAGGGTGGCCGCCGCGACGTCCGGGGCGCCCAGGGCGGTGTCCCAGTGCTCGACGCGGAGGCGGATGCCGTAGCGGCGCGACCACCAGGCCGCGCAGTCGCCCACCGCGACCACGCCGGGCAGCGAGGTGCGCAGGTGCTCGTCGGTGACCACGCCGTTGTCGAGCCTGATGCCGGACCCGGCGAGCCACTCGGTCGCGGGCCGCACGCCCACGCCGGTGACGACCACGTCGGCCTCCACCGCCGAGCCGTCGGCCAGGGTGAGCCCCCCGTGGTCGACGGAGGCGACCATCGTGCCCAGGCGCAGGTCCACGCCCGCCTCGGCGTACCAGGGGACGGTGTGCGCGCCGACCTGGCCGAGCGCGGCGGCCAGCGGGGTCTCGGCGGCCTCGACGACGGTCACGGCGCAGCCCGCCCTGCGGGCGGCGGTGGCCACCTCGGCGCCGATCCAGCCCGCGCCGATCACGGCGACCGTGGTCCCCTCGCCGAGCAGCGAACGCAGCCGGAGCGCGTCGTCGATGGTGCGCACCACGTGCTGGGGGCCGTCGCCGCGCAGCCTGATCGGGCGGGCGCCGGTGGCGACGACCAGGCCGTCGTAGGCCAGCTCGCCCTCGGTGGTCTCCACCACGCCGGGGTGCAGGCCCTTGGCGGACACGCCCGCGCGGAAGTCGACCTCAAGGGCGTCGAGGTCGGAGTCGACGACCGTGGAGTCGGTCTCGCCGAGCAGCACCCCCTTGGACAGGGGTGGGCGGTCGTAGGGCCGGTGCCGTTCCTCTCCGATCAAGGTGATCTCGCCGCCGAACCCACGGGCCCGTAACGCCTCGACGCTGCGCACACCGGCCAGGCCGGCGCCAACCACCACGACATGATTCACACTTCCCGACCATAAGCGGGAACCCCGTACTCCTACCAACGGTCGTTGATAACGAAAACGGGATTTACCTCACATCTGACGCTCTAAGTGTGTTGCCCGAACCCTTAAGGTGGGGGTGAAGACGCGCGGGAGCCCGGAACGCACCGGGCTGAGAGGAGGGCTGCGGCCGTAGCGGGACCTGTGAGCCGGTGGTGTGCGAGGAGACGCGCTTCGGGGCGCGACCGGGCACGGCACGGGCGAGCGAGGTCCTGGGAACGACCGCGAGCGAGCCCTCGACCGCCACGAACCTGATCCGGGTCATGCCGGCGAAGGGAGCGGAGCACGTATGGCGAACCATTTCGATCTTCTCGTCGCCGGCGGGGGCGTGATCGGCCTGTCCGTGGCGTGGCGCGCCGCCCTCCGGGGACTGAGGGTGGCGGTGGCCGACCCCGCGCCGGCCTCCGGCGCCTCGCACGCGGCGGCGGGCATGCTGGCCCCCGTCAGCGAGGTCACCTACACCGAGGAGCCGCTGCTGCGGCTGGGCCTGGCCTCCCTGGAGCGCTGGCCCGCCTTCGCCGCCGAGCTGGCGGACGCGAGCGGGCACGATCTCGACTACCGCACCGACGGCACGCTCGACGTCGCCTTCGGCACCGACGACCTGGCCGCGCTGGACGATCTCGCCGCCTTCACCATCGGGCTGGGGCTGCCCGCCGAGCGGCTCACCGGCCGCGAGTGCCGCCGCCTGGAGCCCATGCTGGCCCCCGCCGTCCGGGGCGGCCTGCTGGCGGGCGGCGACGCCTGGGTGGACCCCCGGAGGGTCACCACCGCACTCCTGGCGGCCCTGGAACGCGCGGGCGGCGTCCTGGTACGCGCCCGGGTGGCCGAGCTGCTCACGTCCTCGGGAACGGCCACCGGGGTACGCCTGGCGGGCGGCGAGACCGTCGGCGCCGACCTGGTGGTCCTCGCCACCGGAGCCTGGTCGGGCGCCATGGAGGGGGTGCCCCCGGAGGCGCTGCCCCCGGTGCGGCCCGTCAAGGGCCAGATCATGCGGCTGCGCTCCCCCGCGCCGGTCCTGCGGCGGTGCGTGCGCGGGGTCGTCCACGGCTCGCACGTCTACCTGGTGCCGCGCGGCGACGGCGAGATGGTCCTCGGCGCCACCCAGGAGGAGATGGGCTTCGACACCCGCGTCACCGCCGGGGGGCTGTGGGAGCTGCTGCGCGACGCGCGGGAGCTCGTCCCCGGGGTGACCGAGCTGGAGGTGGCCGAGGTGGCCGCGGGGCTGCGCCCCGGCACCCCGGACAACCTGCCGCTGGTCGGCCCCACGATCGTGCCGGGTCTGCACCTGGCCACCGGGCACCACCGGGGCGGGGTCCTGCTCGCGCCGCTCACCGCCGACCTCTGCGCGAGCGGGACGGGTGAGGCGGACGGGACGGGTACGGGGCTCTCCGCGATCTGCTCGCCCCTCCGTTTCGGTAAGCCCGGCTCCCCGGAGCACACCGCGCGGGAGCCCGGCGCCGGGGAGCCCGGTTCCCGCGAGCGGGGCCTTCAGGAGCACACCTCGCGGGAGCCCGGTCCCCACGAGCGGGGCCTTCAGGAGCGCACTCCCCAGGAGCCCGGTCCCCGGGAACACGACTCCCGGGAGCGCCCTCCGCGGGAACACCGCCCCTCGGAGCACGCGGGACACACCGGCCACACCGGCTACACCGGCTACACCGGCTACACCGGCTACACGGGGCACACGGAGTACACACCGCGGGAGTACCGATGAACGTGACCATCAACGGCGCCGCGCACGAGCTGCCCCCGGGGGCGACCGTCGCGCAGGCCGTACAGCGGCTGACCGGGGTGCGGAGCGGGGTGGCCGTCGCGGTGAACGACGAGGTCGTCTCGCGCGGCGCCTGGGAGTCGACGGCGCTCGCGGAGGCCGACCGCGTCGAGGTGCTCACCGCGGTTCAGGGAGGTTGACCGGCGATGACGAACACGGCGGACACGGCGGACACAGCGAACACGATGGACACGATGGACACGACCGGCACGGCGTACACAATGAACACGGCGTACACGATGGACACGGCCGACGATCTGATCATCGGTGGTGAGAAGTTCTCCTCGCGTCTCATCATGGGCACCGGGGGCGCCCCGTCCCTGGAGGTCCTCGACCAGGCGCTCGCCGCCTCGGGCACCGAGCTGACCACGGTCGCGATGCGACGGCTCGACCCGGCCGCGCGCGGCTCGGTGCTCGACGTGCTGCGCCGGCGCGACATCAAGGTGCTGCCGAACACCGCGGGCTGCTTCACCTCCGGCGAGGCCGTGCTGACCGCCAGGCTGGCCAGGGAGGCGCTGGAGACGAACTGGGTCAAGCTGGAGGTCATCGCCGACGAGCGCACCCTGCTGCCCGACCCCATCGAGACCTTCGACGCGGCGGAGCGCCTGGTCGCCGACGGGTTCACGGTGCTGCCCTACATCGGCGACGACCCCGTGCTGGCGCGCAGGCTGGAGCAGGCGGGCTGCGCGGCGGTGATGCCGCTGGGCGCGCCGATCGGCTCGGGGCTGGGCATCCGCAACCCGCACAACATCGAGCTGATCGTGGAGTTCGCGGGCGTGCCGGTGATCCTGGACGCCGGGATCGGCACGGCCAGCGACGCGGCGCTCGCCATGGAGCTGGGCTGCGACGCGGTCCTGCTGGCCACCGCGGTCACCCGGGCACGGCGTCCGGAGCTGATGGCCGGGGCGATGCGCTCGGCCGTCTCCGCAGGCCGGGCGGCGCGGATGGCCGGGCGGATACCCCGGCGCCGCTACGCGGAGGCCTCCTCCCCCTCGATCGACGGCCCACCCCCGGTTCATCGATAGAAAACCACCACGTCTCGGCATCGGTTTGGGATTCAGGCATCCTGTCGGCGCCAAATCGCCCGTAAACTCGGCCTCGTGGACACGACGCTTACGGACCCCCTGGTCGGGAAACTCCTCGACGGGCGTTACCGCGTTGAGTCCCGGATCGCCCGGGGCGGAATGGCGACCGTCTATCTGGCCCTGGACGTCCGGCTCGACCGCACGGTCGCCGTCAAGGTGATGCACCGCTCGCTCGCCGAGGACCCCGCCTTCGTGCGGCGCTTCATCGGCGAGGCCAAGTCGGTGGCCAGCCTGTCGCACCCCAACGTGGTGCACGTGTTCGACCAGGGCACGGACGGCGACAACGTCTACCTCTCGATGGAGTACGTGCCGGGGCGGACCCTGCGCGACGTGCTCCGTGCCCGGGGCAGGCTGCCCGCCCGCGAGGCGCTGGAAGTCATGATCCCCGTCCTCGCCGCGCTGGGCGCCGCCCACCAGTCCGGCCTCATCCACCGCGACGTCAAGCCGGAGAACGTGCTGCTCGCCGACGACGGCCGGGTCAAGGTCGTCGACTTCGGCCTGGCCCGCGCGATCGAGGCGAGCAACCAGACGCGCACCGGTGTCATGATCGGCACCATCGGCTACATGTCGCCCGAGCAGGTGACCTCCGGCGGCGCCGACGCCCGCAGCGACGTGTACGCGGCCGGCATCATGCTGTTCGAGCTCCTGACCGGCCGCCAGCCGTACGAGGGCGAGACCCCGATGTCGGTGGCCTACCGGCACGTGCACGACACGGTGCCCGTGCCCTCGGCGCTGCTGCCCGGCTCTCCCCCGCTGCTCGACACCCTGGTGGCCAGGGCGACGGCCCGCGATCCCGCGAACCGTCCGGCGGACGCCACCGCCCTGCTGGTCGCCGCCGTCGAGGCGCACCGGATGCTGCCCAGGGAGAGCGGCCCGGTTCCGTCGGTCCCCGTCGGCCCGCCGCACGGCCACGAGATGGCCGCGCCCGCGCCTCCCGCCCCGGCGAACCACACACTGATCCAGCCTCGCGCCGACCTGCTCACCGGCCCGGCCGTCGACCGTCACGAGGCCGCCCCGAGGGCGCGCAGGGGGTCGGGTGCCCGCTGGTTCCTGATCGGGCTGGCCCTGGTCATGGTGATCGCGGTGGGGGTGACCGGCTGGCTGTTCTCGCAGAACACCTCCATCGTGGTGCCCGCCACCCTCGTGGGCAAGAACGTGACGGCCGCCACCACCGAGGCGAGGCGGAGCGGCTTCACGGTCGAGACGGGCAAGGCAGAGCACGACGAGAAGGTGCCCAAGGGGGTCGTGCTGCGCACCGAGCCCGGGGCGGGCACCGAGGCCGAGCCGCAGAGCAAGCTGATCCTCATCGCCTCGGCGGGTCCCAAGCGGGTGGCGGTGCCCAACGTGGTGGGCATGACCGAACCGCAGGCCAGGAGCAAGCTGGCGGAGTCGTCCCTCCTCGTCGACGACGTCAGGAAGCAGGCCAGCGAGACCGTGCCGCGCGGCCAGGTGATGCGGACCATCCCCGCCGTGGGAAACCCGGTCAAGGAGAACAGCAAGCTCGACCTGGTCGTGAGCGCGGGCCTGGTCATGCCGGACATCAGGGGCATGCCCCGCGACCAGGCCGACCAGGTGCTGCGCGGGGCCGGGTTCGTTCCCGAGTTCGTCGAGCAGACCGACTCCGCCCAGCCGTGCACTGTCATCGCCCAGGACCCGCAGCCCAAGGCCGAGGTCGACAGGGGCGCCGTGGTCCGGCTCACCCTGTCGCAGTGCGGCGGCGACTGGCGCTGGCCCTGGGAGCGCGAGGGCGAGCCCCCGCCCGGCGACGGCGGCCGGCACGTCGTGGTGGTCCCGAACATCGTGTTCAAGGACTACCGGGCGGCGAGGGACGAGCTGCGCGCCGCGGGGGTCACGGTGAAGCTGAAGCGCACCCTGGGCAAGGGCAGGGTGCTCGCCCAGATCCCGGCGGGCGGCCAGCAGGTCCCGCCCGGCACCGAGGTCACCATCTGGTACTGACCGGGACACCGACCCCGCGCCGCCGCGGGGTCAGCCCTCGGTGAGGAAGCCGTGCAGGCGGATCCGTGCCAGGCCTCCGTCGGGGTGGATGTCCACCCTGGCGTACGTGGCCGCGGGCGCGTCCCGGACGCGGAAGCGGTGCCGGGTGTCGGGCAGCAGGCGCGTCCTGGGCAGCAGCGGGAACCAGGTGGTGCCGTCCGCGGTGCCCGTGACGGAGACCTCGGCGGGGGCGTTGAACACCAGGTTGGTGGTGTCGATCTCGGCGAGTCTGACGACGCCGGAGCCCGCCAGGCGGATCACCAGCCAGTCGTTGCCGTCGTCGCGGCGGCGGGCGGTCTCCCAGCCCTCGGCCTGGTGACGGGCGAGGCCGGGCGAGATGGCGTTGTTGGGCGAGGAGTAGAACTCGTTGGAGCAGGCGGTGACGAGCGCGCCGTTCTCCAGGGCGGCCAGGTCCAGGCCGAGGCCGTCGTACAGGGACAGGTCGGGCCTGACCTCGCCGTGCACCCGCAGGCGGGCGATGCCCCCGTCGGGGAACATGTTCAGCCGCACGTGCGTGTGGCGGCGCTCGCCGGACACCGCGAAGAGGTGCTCGGCGTCCCCCTTGAGGTCGCTCCTGGGCACGATCTCCACCCAGTCGGCCGTCTCCAGCTCGGCGGCCGTGGGGTAGCCCTCGACCTCGGCGGCCTCGACGGAGGCGTACGGCGGATAGTTGCCCTTGAACCAGGCCGTGTCGATCACGACGCCCCTGACCACGCCGGGCATGCCGAGCCTGACCAGGGCCCAGTCGTGGCCGGGTTCGCGGCGCCTGCGGGTCTCCCAGCCGTCGTAGACCTGGCCCTTGGCGCCGAAGGTGTGCGGCATGAAGCCGGGGCGGCCCGGCCTGATGAGGCTCTCCTTCTCGGCGAAGGACTCGTCGTTGGCCGCGACGACCGAGCCGCCGAGGGTGCGCAGGGCGAGGTCGGGCAGCGCGGTGAACCCGGCCGGGAACCCGGCCGGCGGATCGGTCGGGAATCCGGCCGGTGGATCGGTCGGGAATCCGGCCGGCGGATCGGTCGGGAATCCGGCCGGCGGATCGGCCGGGAATCCGGCCGGCGGATCGGCCGGGAGATCGGCCGGGAATTCGGTCAAGGAGAGAACCTTTCTCGCGGGGAGCCCGCTCGGTCGTCGAGGTCGTTCCACGGAGGTCGTTCCGCGGCCCCCACGGCTCCGAAGGCCCTACAGGAGGGCGCCCCGGGGTTCCCTACCCACGGCCCGGCCGCGCAGCCACGTCGTGCGTACCTCCCCCGTCAGCGTCCTGCCGTGGTAGGGCGTGACCGGGTTCTTGTGGTGCAGGGCGGAGACGTCCACGGTGTGGACGGCGTCGGCGTCGAAGGCGACCAGGTCGGCGTCCGCGCCCACCGCGATCGCGCCCTTGCCGCGCAGCCCGGCCAGTTCGGCCGGGTTCCCCGCCATCCAGCGCACGACGTCGCCCAGGCCGTGCCCGCGCCGGGCCGCCTCGGTCCAGACGGCGGTGAGGCCGAGCTGGAGGGAGGAGATCCCGCCCCAGGCGGCGGCGAAGTCGGGCACCTTCAGGTCGGGGGTGGACGGCGAGTGGTCGGAGACGACGTAGCCGAGGACCCCGTCGGCGAGGCCGCGCCAGAGCTCGTCGCGGTTGGCCGAGGAGCGGATCGGCGGGCAGCACTTGAACTGGGTGGCGCCCTCGGGCACCTCCTCGGCCATCAGCGTGAGGTAGTGCGGGCAGGTCTCCGCGGTGAGCCGCACCCCCTCCCGCCGGGCCTTCGCCAGCGGTTCCAGGCACAGCGCGGACGACACGTGCAGGATGTGCGCCCGTACCCCGGTCTCCCCCGCCAGCGCGGCGACCCGTTCGACGGCGCGGCGCTCGGACTCACCCGGCCGGGAGTCGAGGAACTCCGGGTAGCCCGGCCCCTCGGGGTCGGCGAGCAGCGCGGGGTCCTCCGCGTGGACGACCAGCAGGCCGTCGAAGGAGGCGATCTCCACCATGGCGGCCCGCAGCCCGTCCGCGTCCAGCGGCGGGAACTCGTCCACGCCCGACGGCGACAGGAAGCACTTGAACCCGCGTACGCCCGCCTCGTGCAGCGCCCGCAGGTCACCGGCGTTGCCGGGGATCGCCCCGCCCCAGAAGGCGACGTCCACCGCGCACTGCCCCTCGGCGGCCTTCCGCTTCACGGCCAGGGCGTCCGCGTTCACGGTCGGCGGCAGCGAGTTGAGCGGCATGTCCACGATCGTGGTCACCCCGCCCGCCGCGGCCGCCCGGGTGGCGGAGGCGAACCCCTCCCAGTGGGTACGGCCGGGCTCGTTGACGTGCACGTGGGTGTCGACCAGGCCGGGCAGCAGCGCGACGTCACCGAGGTCGACCCGCTCCACGGCGGCCGGCGGGTCGTCGTAGGCGTGCACCCCGACGATCCTCCCGTCCCGTACGGCGACCGCCGCCGGTCCCTCTCCTCCGGGCAGCACGACCCGGCGGGACCGGATGACCAGATCCGACACATCCTCAGCCCTTGCGCTCATCGGCTCTCCGTTCCTCGCCTGTCAAAGGTGCCGTTCCGCGACCCGGCGGGCGAGCCGTTCCAGCAGCGGGCCCGCCTGGGACATGCACACGGCCGGGTCGGGCTCGATGTCGGTGAGCGCGTAGGCGGCCGTGATGCCCGCCGCGTTCAGCTCCTCGTCGCCGAGGCTGCGGCGCCCGCAGACCGCGACGACCGGGACCCCGGCCTTGGCGGCGGCGCTCGCGACCCCGGCGGGCGCCTTGCCGCGCAGCGTCTGCTCGTCGAGGGAGCCCTCGCCGGTGACGACGAGGCGCGCGCCCTCGAGTCGTTCGCGGAAGCCGAGCAGCTCCAGGAGGTAGTCAATGCCGGGGCGGAAGTCGGCCGCCAGGAAGGCCAGCGCGGCGAAGCCCACTCCCCCGGCGGCGCCCGCGCCCGGCTGACCGGCCACGCCCATCGAGCGGACGACGCCGTCGTGCTCGATGGCGCCGACCAGGCCGTGGGTGTGCGCGGCGACGGCGGCGAGCCTGGCGAGGGCCCGGTCGAGCAGCTTCACGTCGTCGGGACTCGCGCCCTTCTGCGGTCCGTACACGGCCGCGGCGCCGTGCGGGCCGAGCAGCGGGTTGTCCACGTCGCCCGCGACCACGAACTCGACCCCGTCGATCTGGATAAGCCCGGAGGTGTCGATTCTCTCCAGGTCGCGGAGGGCCGCTCCCCCGAGGGGGAGCTCCCGCCCCCCGGCGTCCAGGAAGCGGACGCCGAGCGCCCGCATCATGCCCGTGCCGCCGTCGGTGCAGGCGCTGCCGCCGAGGCCGAGCACGACCCGCCGGGCCCCGCGCCGTACGGCGTGGGCGATCAGCTCGCCGGTGCCGTGGCTGGTCGCGGTGAGCGGGGCCGGCTCGACGCCCTCGTGCGCGGGGGATCCGGACGGGGCGGCGGGCCCGGAGGCGGCCGGCAGCCGCCGCAGGCCGGACGCCTCGGCCAGCTCGACGACCGCCGTCGGCACGTCGGCTCCCGGAACGGCTCCCTCCGCCGGGGAGGCGTCGCGCCAGGCGTAGGAGGCGAGGACCGGTTCGCCGACGGGCCCGGTGACCTCGACCTCAACGCGGGTGAACCCGCAGGCCACGACGGCGTCCACGGTGCCGTCGCCGCCGTCGGCCACCGGCAGCGCGAGCGTGGTGACGCCGGGCCCGAAGCCCGCCGCGACCCGCGCGGCGACCTCGGCGCCGGTCAGCGAGCCCTTGAACTTGTCCGGGGCGATCACGACGTGTCCCGACGACTCAGACAACCCTGCTCCCTGGTGACGGATGGGAGGCACGCGTCCCCGGCCGGTACGAGCGGACGGGAGGCGGATGCCGGACCCCGGTGAGACGGAGCACCATCTTGACATCCGTCCCCGGACGCCCTCGACGCCCGGTCCCCCCGCCCGAACGTCCGCACCCCTCGGGTGCCTCGGGTGCCTTGGATGCCTTGGGTGCCTTGGGCGCTCCCGGCACCGCGGGCGCCCGGCTCTCCCCCGGTGACGCCTCCGGGCCACCGGCGGGGAGGGTCACGAGATCCCGAAGCCCTGCTCCGCCGCCAGGCGCATGAGGCGCCGGTGCGCCTCGCCCCCCGCGCGGCCGAGCTCGTCCTGGGCGACGGTACGCAGCTCGTCGTCCTCGACGACGGTCCGCCCGCCGACCAGCAGCCGGGCCAGCGGGGGCTGCCGGGTGCCGAAGACCAGGGCGCAGACCGGGTCGGCGACCGCGGAGGCGAAGGCCCCGGTACGCCAGAGGGCGATGTCGGCGAGCTTCCCGGCCTCCAGGGAGCCGAGCTCCTCCTCGCGGCCCAGGTTCCTCGCCCCGCCGAGGGTGGCGATCTCCAGGGCCTGCCGGGCGGTGAGCGCGGTGGGCCCGTACCTGGCCCGCTGGAACAGCAGGGCCTGCCGCATCTCGCCGGAGAGCGAGGTCAGCTCGGCGGAGGCGCTGCCGTCCACCCCCAGGCCGACGTTCGCGCCCCGGTGGAGCATCTCGGAGACGCGGGCGATCCCGGCGCCGAGACGGCCGTTGGAGCTGGGGCAGTGCGCCGAACCCGTACCGGTCTGGGCGAAGACGTCGATGTCGCCGTCGCTCAGGTGAACGGCGTGGGCGAACCACACGTCCGGGCCGAGCCAGCCGAGTTTCTCCATGTAGTCGACCGGGCGCTGCCCGACCTGCCGCAGGCAGTGCTCCTCCTCGTCGAGGGTCTCGGCGAGGTGGGTGTGCAGGCGTACGCCCTTGGACCTGGCCAGCGCGGCGGCCTCGGTCATCAGCTCGGCGCTGACGGAGAACGGCGAGCAGGGGGCGACCGCGACGCGGAGCATGGAGGAGAAGGACGGGTCGTGGTAGGTGTCGACAGCCTCGGCCGTCGCGTCGAGGATCTCGTCGAGCCGCTCGACCACGACGTCCGGCGGCAGGCCGCCCTGCGACCTCCCCCGGTCCATCGAGCCCCGGGCGGGGTGGAAGCGCAGGCCGACCTCCCGCGCCGCCTCGATCTCCGCGGCGAACAGGTCCCCGCGCCCCTTGGGGAAGATGTAGTGGTGGTCGCTGGAGGTGGTGCAGCCCGACAGCGCCAGGTAGCCCAGCCCCGCGCCCGCCGCGCCCCTGACGACCTCGGCGTCCATCGCGGCCCACACCTGGTAGAGCGCCGTCAGCCACTCGAACAGGGTGGCGTCCTGGGCGAGCCCCTGGGAGGCCCACTGGTAGAGGTGGTGGTGGGTGTTGACCAGGCCGGGGGTGGCGAGGCAGCCGGTGCCGTCGACCCTGACCGCTCCCGGGACGTCCGGCGCCGGGCCCGCGCCCACGGCCACGATCCTGTCGCCCTCGACGTGGATGTGCCCCGACGGGATCTCCGGGCCCACGACCGGGGCGATGTGGACGTTCTCGATCAGGGTGGAACTCACAGGCCGCCGCCTTCCACGCGAACGCTCTCGATCAGGGCAAAGCTCACGGACCACTGCCTTCCACGCGAGCACTCTCGACCAGTGGGAAACTCACGAGCCACTGCCTTCCGCGCGGGCACTCTCGACCAGAGGAAAACTCACGAGCCACCGCGTTCCGCGTGGACGCTCTCGACCAAGACGGAACTCACGAACCGCCGCCTTCCACGCGGACGTTCCCGATCAGGGTGAGGCTCACCGGGCCTCCGCCTTCCGGGCCGCGGCGAGGCGTACGGCGTCGAGGATCTTCTCGTAGCCCGTGCACCGGCACAGGTTGCCCGCCAGGGCCTCGCGGATCTCCGCGTCGGACGGCCGCGCGACCCGTTCGATGAGATCGTGGGCCTGGACGAGGAGGCCGGGGGTGCAGAAGCCGCACTGGACGGCGCCGCACTCGACGAAGGCCTCCTGGATCGGGTCGAGCCGGTCGCCGTCGGCGAGCCCCTCGACGGTGCGGACCTGGCGCCCCTCGGCCTGCCCGGCCGCGACCAGGCACGCGCAGACGGGGATCCCGTCGAGGTAGACCGTGCAGGAGCCGCACTCGCCCTGCTCGCACGCGTTCTTGGAACCCGGCAGGCCGACCCGCTCGCGCAGGACGTACAGGAGGCTCTCGCCCTCCCAGACGTCGTCGGCGGTCTCCGTGCGGCCGTTGACGGTGAAGGTGACGCGCATCAGCCGGCCCTCCTCTCGAAGTGTCCGGAGCGGAACTCGTTCCACGCCCAGGTGAGGGTGCGACGCGCCATCACCGCGATGGCGTGGCGCCGGTAGCCGGCGGTGCCGCGCACGTCGTCGATCGGCGAGGCGGCCTCGGCGGCCAGCTCGCCGAAACGGCCGAGCAGCGCGGGGTCGAGCCGCGCCTCCCAGTCGAGCTCGGCGGCGAGGAACTCCTCGGCGGCGACGGCCCGGCGCGGGGTCGGGGCGGCCGAGCCGATGCCGGTGCCGACCCGGCGCTCATCGGGGCGCAGCGCGATCGCGAACGAGCAGACCGCGATCACCATGGCGTTGCGGGTGCCGACCTTGGAGAAGTACTGGGGGCCGCTCGCGGGGCTCATCCAGAACGCCCGGATCAGCTCGTCGGCCTCCAGCGCGCTGCGCTTGACCCCGAGGTAGAAGTCCGAGGCCGGGATCGTCCGCACGCCCCTGGCCGCGGACTCGACCTCGACGACCGCGTCCCCGGCCAGCAGCGGCGGGTGGCTGTCACCGGCGGGCGAGGCCGCGCCGAGGTTGCCCCCCACGGTGCCCCGGTTGCGGATCTGCGGCGAGCCGACCGTGCGGGAGGCCTGGGCCAGGCCGGGCAGCCGGTCGCCCAGCTCGGCGATGAGCCGGGCGTACGTCACGCCCGCGCCGACCCTGAGCCTGCCGTCCGGCTCCTCGCTCCACCCGGCGAGCTCGGTGACCCGGTTCAGGTCGAGCAGCGCGCCGGGCCGCCGCACGTCGAAGTTGAGCTCGACCATCATGTCGGTGCCGCCCTGGATGGGGACCGCGTCCGGCCGGTCGGCCCTGGCGGCGAGTGCCTCCGCCCACGTGGCGGGTCGCAGGAAGTCCATGTTCGTCACTCCCATTCATTCCCAGGCGAAGCGGGCGTCGGGGGCGTCGTCGCGGAGCACACTGCCCTCGATCAGCCCGTAGGGACGGTCGGCCGCGTGGAACACCTCGTTGGGGTTGTCCAGCCCGAACGGGGTGAGGTCGACCAGGAAGTGGTGCTTGTTCGGCATCGCCAGGCGCACCTCGCAGACCTCCTCGCGGGCGTTCAGGACCCGCTCGCCCATAGCGTAGAGCGTCTGCTGCAGCGACAGGCTGTAGGTCTCGGCGAACGCCCCGAGCAGGTGGCGGCGCACCTCGTCGTACGACTCCCCGTACGCCGTCCCCGACGCCGCCGCCGTCCCCGGTGCCGCCGCTCCGGGCAGGTGCCGCCAGCGGGCCGAGACGGCGGTGGCGAGGACGCGGTCCTTGGTGGGCGGGAGAGTGGTGTACTCGTCCTCGACGAAGCCGGAGAACTCCGAGTCGGTCGAGTTGAGCACCACCAGGTCCTTCAGCCCGGAGACCACGGTGGTGGTGCCGTCCCGGTCGTGGTGGACGGCACAGGTGCGCGTCTCCCGGCCGGAGCGGACGAAGGAGTGCCGCCCGCGCTCCCCGGCGACGTCCTCGGACACCGGGACGCGGTCCCAGAAGTGCTCCTCGATCTCCACGCGGGCGTGGTGGACGGTGGGCTGCGACTCCACGTAGTGGCGGGCCAGCAGGATCGCGAAGTCCTCGATCTCCGCCACGCCGTGCTTCCTGGCGAAGGCGTACACGGTGTTCTTCTGCGTGTCGGTCGGCAGGACCGCGGCGTTGTCCCCGGTGAGGTGGACCGCCTCCATGTCGCCGGACAGCGCCGAGCCGACGGTGACGTCCTTGATGTGGTGGACGCCGCCGTCCCTGACGACGCGGACCAGGCGGGTCTCCGCCTTGCCGTAGCGGTTGGGGCCGAGAACGACGGACATGCTTAGCTCCCTCGATACGTCGAGTAGGCGAACGGGCTGAGCAGCAGGGGCACGTGGTGGTGCTCCCGCGCGTCCGCCACCGTGAAGTCGATCGAGACCCGCGGGTAGAAGGCGTCCACCGCGCGGGCGGCGAAGTAGCCGCCGGTCTCGAAGACCAGGCGGTGGTCACCCTCCCCGCAGGTCCATCCCGCGATCCTCCCGTCGGCGTCGGTGACACCCTCGGCGAGCACCTCGCCGTCCCGTTCCAGGCGTACGGCGACCCCCGCCGCGGGCCTGCCCAGGGCGGCGTCCAGCACGTGGGTGGAGAGACTCATGCGGGACGCCCTTCCCCGGTCACACGGTTTTCGAGGGGTACGGAGCTCGTGACGGCTCCCGGGTTCGTGACGGTCCCCGAAGGTACGGAGCTCACGACCGCTCCCGGGCTCGTGGTGATCCCCGGAACTACGGAGCTCGTGACGGCTCCCAGAGGTACGAAGCTCGTGACCGCTCCCCGACCCGTGACGGCTACCAGGAACGCGGGGCTCACGGGGCGGCTCCCAGAAGCTTCGCCAGCCGCAGCCGGGTGATCTTCGCGAGCTCGGTCCTGACGACCTCCCGCTCGGTGTCCTCGTCGTTGCCGAGCCGTTCGGTGAGCCGGTCCAGCATCTCCCCGGCCGACAGGCCGGTGGCGCAGATCAGGTAGACGTGGCCGAACCGCCGCTCGTAGGCGCGGTTGCCCTCCGCCAGCCGGTCGAGGACCTCCCGCCCGGCCGTGTCGACCCCGGCCTGCTCCCCGCGCGACCAGGCCGCCTCCCTCGCCGAGTGCCTTTCCGGAGGTTCCGGGCGCCTTTCCGGGCGTTCCGGGTGCGTCTCCAGGGGGCCGGGCGGCTCGGAACCCGCCACCGGACCGCTCTCCCGGGGCGGCTCGCCGATCCGGGGGTGGGCGGCCAGCGCCTCACCGACGCCGGACCAGTCGAGCCCTCGTACGGCGGCCTCCGCCACCTCGGCCAGCCGGTCGAGGTCAGGGTAGGGGCGCGACGCGGCCACCTCCCGGGCGAAGGCCCGGGAGGCGCAGCAGGCCAGCAGCCCGGCCTCGGCCTCCTCGGCGCCCAGCGCGTTGAACGCGGCCAGCCCCGGGACCGGCGGCGCGGAGTTCACGTTAGGCATGCGAGCAGTACACACACCCCCGGCGTGTGCGGTCCAGCGCCACGGACCACAAAGTGAGCCATGATTTGCCCCAGATTTTCGTAACATGCTCCAAACTCGTCGGACGGCGAGTAACGGTGGGCGGACAGCGGCGGGCAACGGCCACGGGTGAGGCCGAGCGACAACGGCGGGCAGCGGCGGCGGGTGAAGCCAGGCGACGGCGGCGGGCAAAACTAGGCGATGGCGGCGGGTGAAGCCGGGCGGTGGTGACGGGTGAAGCCAAGCGATAGCGGCGGGTGAAGCCGAACGACGGCGGCGGGTGAAGCCAAGCTGCGGCGGGCGATAAGAAACACCGATCGGCGGGGCCCGGTGAACCCCCTGGACGGCGCCTAAAATGGTGGCACTATGACTTCACTCTCCCCCATCGGCGGCCACGTCTCCGTCACCGGCGGTCTCGCCAAGGGCGGGCTGCGGTACGCCGCGGACATCGGCGCCGAGATGATCCAGGTGTTCGTCACCAACCCCCGCGGCTGGGCGCTCTCCGCGGGCGACCCCGCCCAGGACACCGCGCTGCGCGAGTCGGGCGTGCTGTCCTTCGTGCACGCCTCGTACCTCGTCAACATGGGCTCCCCGAGCCCCGAGACGCTGGAGAAGTCGGTGGCCACCGTGCGCCACAACCTGCTGCGCGCCCACGCGATCGGCGCGAAGGGAGTGGTCGTCCACACGGGGTCGGCGGTGAGCCAGCCCCGTGACGCCGCCCTGCGCCAGCTGCACGAGCATCTCCTGCCGCTCCTGGAGGAGATCCCCGACGACGGGCCCGACCTGCTGCTGGAGTCGATGGCCGGGCAGGGCGGGGTGCTCTGCGCGACCGTCCAGGACCTGGAGCCCTACCTGGAGGCCCTCGACTGGCACCCGAAGGCGGGCGTCTGCTTCGACACCTGCCACGTCTTCTCCGCCGGGCACGACCTGTCGACCTCCGAGGGCGT
Organism: Streptosporangium sp. NPDC002524; assembly: GCF_040295985.1. NCBI lineage: Bacteria > Bacillati > Actinomycetota > Actinomycetes > Streptosporangiales > Streptosporangiaceae > Streptosporangium > Streptosporangium sp. NPDC002524. Next base: position 117,699 of record NZ_JBEOWK010000022.1, read on the forward strand.
CAAGGAGACCCTGGACGCCCTGCACGCGATCGCCCCGGGGCGGCTCAAGCTGGTCCACGCCAACGACTCCAAGGACCCGAGCGGCTCCAGGAGAGACCGGCACGAGAACATCGGCGCCGGACACATCGGCTCGGCCCCCTTCGCCGAGATGATGCGCCACCCCGTGGTGGCGGGGGTGCCGTTCTGCATCGAGACGCCGGGCGGCGCCGAGAAGCACCGCGAGGACGTCGACGCTCTCAAGAAGCTCCGCGACACCTGATCCGGCGACCGGCTGCCTGCCGGCGGTCACCGGCAGGCAGGGCCCGCGTCCCCTGAGACCGCGAGGTCGGACGGGACGCCCGTCCTCGTGATCCGACCGCCCCCGTGTGGCCGGATCACGGTCCGGCCCGCTGGCTAACGCGGGCGTCCCGTCATATCGGAGATCGGCGGCCCCTCCCCTTCCGGCCAAGGACCCGGCAGCCGGGTGACCGAATGTCGCCGGCTCCCGACGGTCACCCGGTGTCCGCGCGTCAGGTCTTACGTGAGCCTTGCGGCCCTGTCCCCCCCTGACGCGGCGGGTCTCGCTCTCCGATGAGGGAACACTAGAGGCGCGTCCAGACGAGTGAGCGGCGCTTTCCCCCCAGCGCGATTAACGGTTCGTAGTTGTCGATGTGCGGAGAGTACCGGCACGACGAACGGCCGCCGGTGGACGACGAGCGGTCGATCGGGGGCTTCCGGGACCCACGTGACCACCGGTACGGAAGAGCACCGGCGGGACACGCGAAACGCGTGCGGCGAACGGAGTCCAGGGCCGGCGATCCGGCGACGGCAGGCGGGCGTCCCGGCCGAACGCCCCAGGCAGGCTCCCGGGCGGGATGCCCGCGACGGGCGCGCGACACCGTCCGGCGACGGCCCAGCGGCGACCGAGGACACACCGGAGGCCCGGCGGCCCGGGGGTGGGTGTCCCGGGGTCCACACGGGCGTGAATCGCCACACGGGGGCGTGGGAGCGCTCGAAGGCAGGACCCGGGCGGGCGTACGCCCCGAGAGGGGCGAGAGACCTTCCCCCGCCCGGAACTCCTTCCGTGCCCCGGGACGCCCCAGACGGGCCCACGCGGAACCACCCGCGGCTACCGGCATGGCCAGGAAGGACGAGCCCTCTCACTCCTCGCGGGGAACGCGAAAGGGAGCCTTCACTCCTCAAAACCCAGGAGAGCTCTCAGCCCTCGATCCCCGGCCTTCGCAAAGGAACATGGGAAGAAGCCCTCACCCCCGGGAGAGGCCTTCAAACCCTCGGGAAGGGCCCCACCCCCGGCGGGAAAAGAGACGCGGCTAGCGCAGGGCCGCGGAGGGCAGGGACCTGCCCCGGGCGGCCACCCCGGGGACGGCCGGGCGGTCGCGGAACTGGCGGACGAGCCGCTCGCGGACCTGGCGGGTGTGGCGGCGGCTGACCGGAAGCGTCTCGGTGCCCACCCTGAGCATCACCCGGCCGCCGTCGAAGCGCAGCTCGCTCACGTGCCGTACCGAGACGAGCGTGCTGCGGTGCACCCTGATGAACCCCGAGCCGGCCCAGCGCCGCTCCAGGGCGGCGAGCGGCATGCGGACCAGGTAGCTGCCCTCGTCGGTGTGCAGCCGGACGTAGTCGCCCTGCGCCTCGGCGAACCAGACGGCCTGCTGCGGCACGAACCTCGTCCGCCCGGCGAGCTCGACCGGGATGACGTCCTCGGGCACCGGGTCGGCCGCCGCGGGGGTCATCGCCTCCAGTCGGCGTACCGCCTCGGCCAGCCGGTCGGCCCGGAGCGGCTTGAGCAGGTAGTCGACCGCCTCCAGCTCGAAGGCCTGCACCGCGCACTCCTCGTGGGCGGTGACGAAGACCAGCCGGGGCGGGTTGGGGAAGCCCGCGATGAGCCTGGCCAGGTCGAGCCCGTCGAGGCCGGGCATCCGGATGTCGAGGAAGACCCCGTCCAGCCGCTCGCCCGTACCGATCATCTGGACCATGTCCTGGAGCGCGGTGACCCCGCCCACGGCGGTGGAGACGTGCTCGATCCGGGGGTCCTGGCGGAGGAGATAGGCGATCTCCTCAAGAGCGGGGACCTCGTCGTCAACGGCCAGGACTCGCAACATGACCCTACGCTGCCCCCTCGACCACGCCCGCCGCAAGCCTCATCGCGACTTCAGGTAATAGTTTGACTACAACTAGCTATCGGCGGGGGAGCTTGGGCACGCGGAGCCTCACCGTGGTGCCCGCGTTCGGGGCACTCTCCACGACCAGGCCGTAGTCCTCGCCGTAGATCTGGCGAAACCGCACGTCCACTCCGGCCAGCCCGATCCCCTCCTCCTCGTCACCGTGCGAGTCCCCGTGCAGGCCCCCATGTGGACTCCCGTACGGGCCCGCGTGCGGGAGGCCCCCGTCGAGGAGCAGCCGGGTCCGCTCGGGAGGCATGCCCAGGCCGTCGTCCTGCACGCTGATGTGCGCCTCGGGCCCGGCGTCGCTGACCACCACCCGGACCTCGCCGCGGCGTCCCGCCGCGGCCACCCCGTGCCTGACGGCGTTCTCCACCAGGGGTTGCAGGCAGAGGAACGGGACGGGGAGCGACAGCACCTCCGGCGCGACCCGCAGGGTGACGTGGAGCCGGTCGCCGAACCTGGCACGTTCCAGGAGCAGGTAGCGGTCCACGCAGTGCACCTCCTCGGCGAGGGTGGTGAAGTCGCGGGCCCGGCGCAGCGCGTACCGGTTGAAGTCGGCGAACTCCACCAGCAGCTCCCGCGCCCGGTCGGGGTCGGTGCGGACGAAGGAGGCGATGGTGGTGAGCGCGTTGTAGACGAAGTGCGGCGACATCTGGGCGCGCAGCGCCCGCATCTCGGCCGCCATCGTCCGCCGCCGCGAGGAGTCGACCTCGGCCAGCTCCAGCTGCCCCGAGACCCACCGGCCGACCTCGGTGACGGTCCGCACCAGCGCCCCGCTCACCACGGTGTCGTACGCGGCGAGCGCCCCGACCACCCGCCCGTCGACGGTGAGCGGCACGACGACCCCGCCCCGGATGTCGCAGCCCGGGGTGTCGCAGGCGAGCTCGTCCCCGGCCATCACGCGCGGGCGGGCGGAGGCGAGGACCGTACGGGCGTGCTCGGGCGCGTGGTCGCGGTGGCAGCCCGCCGCGCCGTCCCAGGCGAGCAGGCCGCCCGCGTCGGTGACCGCGATGGCGCTGGTGCCCAGCAGGGCGCGCAGGTGGCGGACCGCCTTGCGCGCGGACTCGCGGGTGAGCCCGGACCGCAGCGAGGGGGCCGCCATCGCCGCGATGTGCAGGGTGAGGAAGGTGGCCTCGTCCGTCGGGCCGCCCGGCCGGTCCGGGCGCCGCCGGCGCGGGCTGGGGAGGAGGAATCCGAGGAGGGTGCTGAAGGCGCACAACAGCACCCAGCCGGTCGTCGACATGCGGGAAACCGTAGTCAACCCACCCCTCTGATCAGGGGCGAACGCCGATCACGGTGGGCCTTCGCCCGCTTCCTCCTGGTAGGAGTAGCGCTGCTCGCGCCAGGGGTCGGCGATGTTGTGGTAGCCGCGCTCCTCCCAGAAGCCGCGTTTGTCCTCCAGGAGGTATTCCACGGCGCGGACCCACTTGACGCTCTTCCACGCGTACAGGTGCGGGACGATCATCCGCACCGGGAACCCGCGTTCCGGGGAGATGGGCTTCTCGTCGAACTCCAGCGCGAACATCGTCTGGGAGCGGGCGAAGTCGCCTATCCGGACGTTCGCGCTGTAGCCGTACTCGCCCCAGATCATCACGTGCTTCACGCCGGGCGCGGGCGGTGCGATCTTCATCAGCGTCTCCGTGGACACCCCGCTCCACTCGTTGCCCATGATCGAGAACTTGGTGACGCAGTGGAAGTCGGCCACGATCGTGGTGCGCGGCAGCTCGGAGAACTGGGGCCAGGTGAAGCGGTGCTGCTCGCCCGAGGCGGTCGCCCCCATGACGTGCAGCTGCCAGGTCGCCGGGCGGAACGTGGGGACCCGGCCGTAGTGGATCACCGGCCTGCCCCGGGGGACGTACTGGCCCGGCGGCAGGCGAGGCTCCTCAGGCGGTTCGGACTGCTCCACCGTCACTCCCCTCGCCGTTTCCCCGCTGGCACGGGGTAATCCTGCCATCGTCGGTTTCCCGCCACTTCGGTGGCCACCGCATTGCCCCCTTCCCCGTCCGGCTCCCGGGTCACGGGAGAGCGTGTTCTCGTCGTGCGCTATCATTTGCCGCTATGCGCACCGCGTTCTGGTTTTGGTATGGCGACGGACCCTTAGGTCGGACCGTTCGCCACCAGATGCTGCGCTGACAGCCTGGCGAACGAAAGGCCCCGGGTCCGGTTTTCGGACCCGGGGCCTTTTGCTTTTCCCAGGACCCGTCGAGAACGCCACAGCCACAGTCACGACCACAGCCACAGCCACAGCCACCAGAACCGCCGCCGCCCGCCGATCCCGGAGGGCGCCGGCGGGAAGATCGAGAGGAAGAGAAATGGTCATCGTCATGGGTCCCGGCGCCACCCGGGAGAACGTCGAGGCGATCGTGGAGATCATCGCCACGGCGGGCGGCGAGGCGTTCGTCAGCCGGGGCGTGAGCCGCACGATCATCGGCCTGGTCGGCGACATCGCCCAGCTGGCAACACTCGACCTGCGCGGGATGCCGGGGGTGGCCGACGTGATCAGGGTGAGCGCGCCGTACAAGCTGGTGAGCCGGGACAACCACCCCGAGCGGTCCACCGTGCGGGTCGGCGGCGTGCCGATCGGCCCGGACACGGTCACCCTGATCGCCGGGCCGTGCGCGGTGGAGACCCCGGAGCAGACCCTGGGGGCCGCCCTGATGGCGAAGGCGGCCGGGGCCACCCTGCTGCGCGGCGGCGCCTACAAGCCCCGCACCTCCCCGTACGCCTTCCAGGGGCTCGGCGAGGCGGGCCTGCGCATCCTCGCCGACGTGCGTGAGGAGACCGGGCTGCCCGTCGTCACCGAGGTCGTCGACGCCGACGACGTGGAGCTGGTGGCCTCCTACGCCGACATGCTCCAGGTCGGCACCCGCAACGCGCAGAACTTCGCGCTGCTGCAGGCCGTCGGCGCCTCCGGGAAGCCGGTGATGCTCAAGCGCGGGATGAGCGCCACGATCGAGGAGTGGCTGATGGCCGCCGAGTACGTCGCCCAGCGCGGCAACCTCGACATCGTGCTGTGCGAGCGCGGTATCCGCACCTTCGAGACCGCCACCCGCAACACCCTGGACGTCTCGGCGGTGCCGCTCGCCCAGAGGCTGTCGCACCTGCCGGTGATCGTCGACCCGTCCCACTCCGGCGGCCACCGCGACCTGGTCCTGCCGCTCACCCGCGCGGCCATCGCGGCCGGAGCCGACGGCGTGATCATCGATGTCCACCCGCACCCCGAGCAGGCCCTCTGCGACGGCCCGCAGGCACTGGTCGACGGCGACCTGGAGGAGCTCGCCCGGGTGATGGAGCGGTTCCCGCCGCTGCTGGGCAAGGTCGCCGCCGGTGACCTCCTGGCGCCCGCCTGACACCTCTGCGCCCCCTCGGGCCGTGACGCCCTTGGGAGCCCGCCCGGCCGGTGACCTCCCGGTCCCCGTCTGACATCTCTCGCCCCTCCCCCTCGGGAGCCCCCCTCGGGAGCCCCCCTCGGGTGCGCCCGAGGGGGGTCAGGCGTCGATCTTGTACTCCTGCAGGGAACCGGCGAGCTGGACGGCGAGCTCCTCGGCGTCGAGGCGGCGCTCGATCTTCTTCAGGTCGGCGACCTTCGCGGCGGTCTCGGCCTTGCGGGGGGCCAGGAGCGTGCAGCAGTCCTCGTCGGGCAGCTCGGAGATCGCCAGGGTGCCGATGCGGCGGGCCTCGGCCATGATCTCGGTCTTGTCGAGGCCGATGAGGGGACGCAGGATCGGCATGTCGACGGCGTCGTCCTGGGCGGTGATGTTCTGCAGGGTCTGCGAGGAGACCTGTCCCAGGGAGTCGCCGGTGACCAGGGCCCCGGCGCGCAGGCGGCGGGCGACCTCCTCGCCGGTCTTCAGCATCAGGCGCCGCTGGGTGATGATCGCGAGACGGTCCTGCCCCGAGGCCTTGATCGACTGCTGGGCCTTGCCGAACGGGACGACCCACAGCCGGGACCCGCCCTGGAACTTGTCGAGTGCCCTGACCAGCGCGTACGCCTTGTAGATGGACTCCGAGGTGGTGAAGGGGATGCCGGAGAAGTGCAGGAAGTCGACCCGCAGGCCGCGGCGCATCATCCGGTAGGCGGCCACCGGGGAGTCGATGCCGCCGGACATGAGCACCAGGCCCCTGCCGCTGGTGCCGACCGGGAGCCCGCCCTGGCCCGGCTGCCCGCCGGTGAAGACGAACGCCTCGTCGCGGTCGACCTCGATGGAGACGACCAGCTCGGGGCGCTTGAGGTCGACGGGCAGGCCGTAGATGTCGTTGAGCTCGCCGCCGACCGAGCGGTCCAGCTGCATCGAGGTGAGCGGGAAGCGCTTGTCGCGGCGGCGGGAGCGGACCGCGAAGGAGACGCCGCGCCTGACGTCGTCGCGGTCGGCGAGCAGCTCGATGGCGGCCTTGGTGATCGCCGAGGGGTCCTTCTCCACCCGCCAGGCTCGGTGGACCCAGACCAGGCCGGGGACGTACGAGACGCGCTCGGCGACCGCGTCGGCGATCTCCGCGCCACTGCCGTCCGGCAGGAAGAGCGCGATGACACCGTGGCGCTGCCGTACGTCGACCTTGACGCCGACGTCCTTCAGGGCGGCCTTGATGTTGGCCTGCAACCTGCGCTCGAAGAGCTCGCGGTTGTTGCCCTTGAGGACGACCTCGCCCAGTTTGAGCAGAACGCAGGGCTCGCCCAAGGCGGACATGGTCATGGTGCGACCTCCGGTGGAACTTCGAGGGGGACGGGGAGTCGGGAGACGCCAGGGAACCGACATCGGTGAACCACAGTCAAGTCTCTCGCGCGCTCACGCAAAGACAACGTCTCGACCTTGTCACTTTAGTCGCGCTTACGACTCGTCGAGGCCCTGCTCGATCGCGTAGCGGACCAGTTCCACCCGATTGTGGAGCTGGAGCTTGTTCAACGTGTTCTGGACGTGGTTCTGCACCGTCCGGTGGGAGAGCACGAGACGCTCGGCGATCTGCTTGTACGACAGGCCCTTGGCGACCAGGCGGAGCACCTCGGTCTCCCGCTCGGTCAGCCGGGGGGTCGCCTCGGGCGCGGGCCTGGCGGCCAGCCTGCGGTACTCCCCCAGGACGAGCCCCGCCAGGCCGGGGGTGAACACCGCGTCGCCCTCGGCGGTGCGCCTGACCGCGTCAAGGAACTCCTCCTTGCTTGCGGATTTCAGGAGATATCCGGACGCGCCCGCCTTGACGGCCTCCAGCACGTCCTCCTGCTCGCCGCTCGCCGACAGCATCAGCACCCGGGGCGGCGGCTCCGACGCGGCCAGCCTCCTGGCCACCTCGACCCCCGGCACGTCGGGCAGCTGCAGGTCGAGCACGACCAGCTCGGGCCGGACGGCCGCGGCCACCCGGATCGCCTGCCGCCCCTCCCCGACCGTCGCCACGACCTCGTACCCGGCCTCGGCCAGGTCCCTGGCCACCCCGTCCCTCCACATCGGGTGGTCGTCCACCACCATCACGCGCATTGGCCCACCTTAGAGCCGTTCCGTCCCGACCTGCCGGTCTTCTTCACGCCACCCGTCCCGACCTGCCCTCCACCCGGAACACCTGTCGCGGACGCCCTCGTCCTGAGCCCGACTCCTGTACGCCCTGCCCTGTACGCCCTGTACGCCCTGTACGCCCTGTACGCCGCGAGCGGAGGCCGGCACGGCTCAAACGGCCAGAACAGCCCGAACGGCCTAAACGGTCCCGCCGGCCGGCACCGACATCTCGATCTCGGTGCCCCGGCCGGGGCCGGAGATCACGGTGACCGTGCCGCCGAGGTCGGCGATGCGGCCCCGGATGGACTGCGCGACGCCCAGCCGCCCGGCGGCGGCGGCCTCCTCCAGGCGGCCGGGCGCGATGCCCGGCCCCTCGTCCCTCACGGTCACGGTGACCATCCCGTCCTCACCCTCGGCGAAGACCCAGGCGGGCGCCCGCGCCCCGCAGTGGCGGGCGACGTTGTCCAGGGCGGCCCCGACCGCGGCGGCCATCTCGGCCGCGGTGGCCGCGGGCAGGGTGAGCGGGGTCGCCGGGGCCGAGACGGTGACCGTGGCCGAGCCGTACCTGTGCAGCAGGACGCGCAGGTCGGCGGTGCCGAGGGCGGACGCCTCGGGCCTGAGCCTGACCAGCTCGCGCAGGGCGGCCTCCTGCTCGCCCGCGAGCCTGCCCAGCTCGGCCGCCTCGCCGCCGATCTCCTGCCCGCGCCGCTGGACCAGCGCGAGGACCTGGAGCACCGAGTCGTGGATGCCCCGGGCGAGCCGTTCCCGCTCCCGCCCGGCCGCCTCCAGCTCGATCGCCTGCTGCATGCGTTCCTCGGCCTTCTTGGCCAGCCGGGCCACGTGCCCGACGACCACCCCGGCGAGGAAGAGCAGGACGGTGCCGTTGATCGGCAGCATCGCGAGGTCGCCCCCGAAGACGCCGCGCAGCCACAGGTCGGCCAGCGAGACGATCAGCGCGGCCACGGCCCCCAGCCGCCGCCCGCCGTAGACCGCCCAGGCGAGCACCGCCCCGCCCATCCAGGTGCCGGTGATCGGCAGGCTGCCCTGCTGGTAGACGCCCTGCACGGCGGGGGTGGCGAGCAGGCAGCCCACGGTCACGAGCATGTCGGCGGCGAGCAGGGGCCGACCGCGGAGCTCCCTGACGGAGTAGGCGAAGATCGTCGCCACGGTCCACAGCGCCATGACGCCGATCACCACCCAGCCGGTCGCCGGGTTGGCGTACCCCCCGGCGCGGATGAGCAGGACCGCCGCGTACGCGAGGGACGCGACGCGGAAAACCGCGACCGCGCGCCAGAACGGGTCCTCGATCCCGGTCATCGGCCGCCCGCGCCTTTCTCCAGAAAGGCCACGAGCTGCAATAATCCCCTGATTTCCCTCTCACGAGAAACTGGAACATGTCCCACGTAGATCACTTCTCCTATGGCCTGCTCACCCCCGTGGCGGCCTACGTCATGTCGAGCGTCGGATGCCTGCTCGGTCTTCTGCTCACCGCCAGGGCCCGCACGACGGCGGGCGCGGCCCGCGTCCGCTGGCTGGCGGGCGGGGCGCTCTCCATCGGGGGCACCGGCATCTGGGTCATGCACTTCGTCGCCATGATGGGCTTCGCCGTCGGCGGTGGCCAGATCCGTTACGACGTGCCGCTGACGGCCGGTTCGGCGGCCCTGGCCGTCGTCGTCGTGGGCGCGGGGCTGTTCCTGGTCTCCCACCAGGGCGAGAGGCCGCTCTCCCTCCTGTCCGGTGGCGTGCTCACCGGTCTCGGCGTGGCGGGCATGCACTACATCGGGATGTTCGCGATGAACATGTCGGCCCAGGTCTCCTACGACCCGCTGCTGGTCGGGCTCTCGGTGCTGATCGCGATCGCCGCCTCCACGGTGGCGCTCTGGTTCACCCTGCGGGTCAGCGGCGCGCTCGCCACCGGAGGCGCCGCGCTGATCATGGCCCTGGCCGTCTGCGGCATGCACTACACCGGCATGTTCGCCCTTGAGGTACGGCCGCTGATCTCGCCGGCGCCGATCGAGGGGGCGCGGGGCGTCGACTTCATGCTGCCCACCCTGGCCCTGGTGAGCCTGATCACCCTCGGCCTGCTGCTGGCCGTCATCCTGGCCCCGTCGCAGCGGGAGCTGGAGAACGACGCCGCCCTGCTGGCCAGACTGGAGAGCCTCCGCGACGAGGAGCGGCTCCGGGAACCGGTCGCCCCACCGCCGGCCCCGGCGCCGCAGGGCCCGTCGCTCTTCGACTCCCGGGGACGATGATGTACGGCTTGCGCCCCCGCTGGTGCCTGGTCAAGGCGCAAGCCGTACATGGAGGGGAATCGCGGGCGGCCGCCCTGCGGGGAGGCTAGGGGAGGCCGCTCGCAGAACGCTTAAACGACGCCCGCCCGGAGACCGGGGAGACGCCCCGGCGGACCGCTCGCCCGCGTCCGGGGAACCCCGGGCGGCCGCGAAGGAACGGCGGCCGGGGCCCGGGGGTGAGGCTCCGGATGCGGGGCTCCGGAAGTGAACCTCGGAAGTGAGTCTCCGGGGGGTGAGCCTCCGGAAGCGGAGCCTCCGGGAAGCCTCCTGAAGCGGAGCCCCGGAGGAGCCTCCGGAAGTGGAGCCCCCGGGGGAGCCGTCTCAGCCGAAGAAGACCTCGGCCTCCTCGTAGCGGCTGACCGGCACGGTCTTCAGCTCCTTGGTGGCCTCGTCGAGGCCGACCCTGACGATGTCGGTGCCCTGCAGCGCGACCATCTTGCCGAAGTCGCCCTCCTGCACCGCGTCGATGGCCTGCAGGCCGAACCGGGTGGCGAGCACCCGGTCGAAGGCCGTGGGGGTGCCGCCGCGCTGGATGTGGCCGAGCACGGTGGTGCGGGCCTCCTTGCCGGTGCGCTTCTCGATCTCCTTGGCGAGGTTCTCGCCGATGCCGCCGAGCCGCACGTGGCCGAAGGCGTCGAGCTCGCCCGCCTGCAGCGCCATCTGGCCCTCGACCGGGTGCGCGCCCTCGGCCACGACGATGATCGGCGCGTAGCGCGTCTTGAAGCGGGACTCGACGTAGGCGCAGACCTTGTCGATGTCGAAGGGCTTCTCCGGGATGAGGATCACGTTGGCGCCGCCCGCCATTCCGGCGTGCAGGGCGATCCAGCCCGCGTGGCGGCCCATGACCTCGCAGATCAGCGCGCGGTGGTGGGACTCGGCGGTGGTGTGCAGGCGGTCGATCGCCTCGACGGCGATGTTGACGGCCGTGTCGAAGCCGAAGGTGTAGTCGGTCGCGTTGAGGTCGTTGTCGATCGTCTTGGGCACGCCGACGACCTTCACGCCCTTGTCGAAGAGCTGCTTGGCCACACCGAGGGTGTCCTCGCCGCCGATCGCGATCAGCGCGTCGACCCCGCCCTTCGCGAGGTTCTCCTTGATCTTCTCAACGCCACCCTCGATCTTGATCGGGTTGGTCCTGGAGGAGCCAAGGATCGTTCCGCCACGCGGCAGGATTCCGCGTACGGCGTCGATGTCAAGCGGCATGGTGTCGCCCTCGAGGGGGCCACGCCAGCCGTCACGGAAGCCGACGAACTCATGTCCCTGAACGCCCACTCCCTTGCGCACGACGGCGCGGATAACGGCGTTCAGGCCGGGGCAGTCGCCGCCCCCGGTGAGCACTCCGATACGCATGGCATCCTCCGGTAGTGAGTTCGATACAAGATGGCCAGACTAAGTGGCACGGTCGGTCCGGCGATGGGTTTTCGCCACCGACGCAACGCATTCTGCCCGCAGATGCGCCCAGTGGTCTAGACCAAGGAGAGTAGTCCTCACATGTCGTTTTCCGCGATCGACGGGTGAGGCGCCCGCCGGACCCGGTTCTTCGCGCCCGGCCGGGCGCACCCGTCAGAGTGGTCCCGGAAACCTCTGGGACCACTCTAGGGAAGGCTAGGGCAGGGGCAGTACGCAGGAGGGGGTGCCGACGGCGAAGACCTCCTCCGCGGGCTGCGGCACGCCGCCCTTGAGCGGGAGCACGGCGATGCCGTCCGAGCGCTGGTTGGCCACGTACATCCGGTCGTCGGCGATGGCGAAGTGCCGGGGCCAGACCCCTCCGCAGGGGACCTCCGCCACCGGCTCCAGCCCGGGACCCGCGAAGACCGCGATCGTGTCGGGCCCCCGGTTGGCGACGTAGACGAGCCCCCCGGAGACCTCCAGGTGCGACGGCTGGTTGTGTCCCTCGTTCCCGCTGGCCGGGACGACGGCGATCTCGCGCCACTCCCCGCCGGAGGGGGCGGCGGCGCCGGAAGCCCCGGAGCCGTCGAGGTCTTCGAGTTCGTTGAGGTCGTCGAGACCGTCGGAGACCTCGTAGACGCGCAGGGTGCCGTCCAGCTCCCCCGCCACGTACCAGTGGCCGCCCGACCAGGCCATGTGCCGGGGGCCCATGCCGGACGCGAGCCGCACCGGGCCCGCGGGGTGCGGGACCACCTCGTCCCCGACCAGGTAGCGGCGGACCTCGTCGGAGCCCAGGTCGCTCACGTACAGCACCCCGTCGGGGCCGAAGACCGCCTGGTGGGCGTGGGCGCCCTCGCGGTAGGGGAAGATCCACACGTCGGTCAGGAGGCCGGATCCGTCGATGCCGTGCACGCTGACCGTGCCGTCGCCGTAGTTGGCCACCGCGAGGCGCGTGCCGGTGGGGTCCACCGCCAGGTGGCAGGGGGCCGATCCCTCGCTGGGCCGCTGCGCGAGCGGGCTCAGCGTGCCGTCCCCGGCGCGGGCGAAGACGCCGACGGTGCCGCGCTCGCTCTCCCCCACCGCGTAGAGGACCGGGAGGGTGGGGTGGACGGCGAGGAAGGAGGGACCGGAGGCGGCCGTCTCCCCGAGCCTCGCGAGGCTCCCCAGCTCGACCAGGGTGATCCCCGGCCCGGACCCGTCGGTGTCCGGGGTGTATCCACCGATGTACGCGACCTCAGCCATCATGCTCCCGCCATGGGCGCGGCACACGCCGCGCCGCTCATCATCCGTCCTCGGCCAAAGTGCGAAGTTAGCGCAGCGGACCGCCGGCCTCACAGGGGGCCGCGTCGGCCAATTCATTGACCTCGTCAACGAATTGGTTGATGCTGTCAAGCATGCAGAGACACGTGGCGGACGTCCGCGCCTTCAACCGCTTCTACACGAGGCTGATCGGCCTGCTCCACCAGGGCGTCCTCGACAGCTCCTACTCGCTGACCGAGGTGCGGGTGCTGTTCGAGCTGGATCGGGCGGGCCGGATGGAGACGGGCGACCTGCGGCGGCTGCTCGGGCTCGACGCCGGATACCTCAGCCGGATGCTCGGCAGGTTCGAGGGCGACGGCCTGGTGGTGCGCGAGCGGTCCGCCGCCGACGCGCGGCGGCAGGTGGTCGAGCTCACCCCCGAGGGCAGGACCAGGTTCGCGGGCTTCGACGAGCGCGCGGCGGAGGAGGTACGCGAACTGCTGGCCGGGGTGACCGACGAGGACCGCGGGCGGCTGGTCGCGAGCATGGCGACGATCGAGGAGATCCTCGGCCGGGCGCCGAGGACGGACCGGCCGTACGTCATCCGCCCGCCGCGCTCCGGCGACCTCGGCTGGGTGGTCTACCGGCACGGCACGCTCTACAGCCAGGAGCAGGGCTGGGGGATGGACTTCGAGGCGATGGTGGCCAGGATCGTGGCCGACTACGTGGACGGCCACGACCCCCGGCGCGAGGCGGGCTGGATCGCCGAGGTGGACGGCGAGCGCGCCGGGTGCGTCTTCTGCGTGCGCAAGGACGACGAGACCGCGCAGCTGCGGATGCTGCTGGTCGAGCCGTCCACGCGCGGCATGGGGATCGGCACCCGGCTGGTGGACGAGTGCGTGCGCTTCGCCAGGGCGGCCGGCTACCGGCGGATGATGCTGTGGACCAGGGACGTGCTGGTGGGCGCCAGGCGCATCTACCAGGCGACGGGCTTCGAGCTGGTCGAGAAGAGGCGGGGCGGGGGCGACGAGACCTTCGTCGAGGAGATCTGGGCCCGCGACCTCTGAGCCCGCCCCGCCCTCCGCGCGACCTCTGAGCCCGTCCCCCGCGCACCCCTCGACCCCGTCCTCCCGCGCGCCCTCCGAACCCGTCCCCCGCGCACCCCTCGACCCCGTCCTCCCGCGCGCCCTCCGAACCTGTCCCCGCGCGACCTCTGAACGCGTCTCTCTCGATCGACGACCGACCGGAGCCGCGGACGCACCACGACCGCGCGTCTCCCTTCGTCTCCCCTCCTCTCCCCTCCTCTCCCCCTGCCTCCCCCGGTCCCGCTCGCCCCCGTCCGGTGGGCGGGGCCGGGGGGAAGGGCCGTACGAAACATCAGCCGGACAGGCCGACGCGGTCGTGGAGGCGGCGCAGGGGGCCGGGGGCCCACCAGTTGGCCTCACCGGCCAGGCGCATGGCGGCGGGGACGAGAATCGCGCGGATCACGGTCGCGTCCACGAGGATCGCCACCGCCATCCCCACGCCCAGCATCTGCACGAAGACCACCTCCGCGGTCCCGTAGGCCGCGAACGACACCGCCAGGATCCCGCCCGCCGCCGTGACGAGGGGGGCGCCGCGCCGGAGCCCGGTCACCACGGCCCCCGGGGTGTCGCCGGTCAGGTCGTGCTCCTCCTTGATCAGCGACAGCAGGAAGACCTCGTAGTCCATCGAGAGCCCGTACGCGACGCAGAACATCAGGATCGGGATGCTCGGGTCGAGGGTGCCCGTGGGGGTGAAGCCCAGCAGGCCCGACAGGTTGCCGTCCTGGTAGATCCAGACCAGCGCCCCGAACATGACCGACAGGCTGAGCAGGTTGAGCACCGTCGCCTTGAGCGGGATGAGCACACTGCCCGTCATCAGGAACAGCACCGCGAAGGTGATCGCCAGGATCAGCCCGAGCAGCACTGGCAGCCGTTCGATCACGGCCTGCCGGTAGTCGGCCAGCTCGGCCGGATAGCCGCCGACCAGCACCTCGAACGGCGCCCGCAGCGCCCTGACGTCGTGGACCAGCCGGACGGGGTCGTCCTCCATCAGCTCGGCGGAGGGGACCACCGACAACCAGGTGCCCCCCGTGCCCGCGAACCGCGACGGGTCTCCGGCGGAGACCAGGGCGCCCTTCGCGTACGACCCGGCGGCGGAGTCGACCTGGGCGACGCCCGGGAGGCGGGAGAGCGCGGCGGCGTAACCGGGGACGGCCTCGGGAGCGGCACCGGCCGCGCCCGTGGAGACGATCTGGAGGGCGTCGGTCTCCTCGGCGGGGAACTCCGCGCGGATCACGTCCGAGGTCTGCCTGGCGGGCGCGGAGACGGGCAGGATCCGGTCGTCGGCGACGCCGAAGCGCAGGCCGAGGAAGGGCGAGCCGAGCAGCAGGAGCAGCGCGGTCGCGATCCCGCCGTAGACGACCGGCCGGCGCATGACGCGCGTCGCCAGGCCGCGCCAGAAGGTTCCCCCGGCCGCGCCCGTACGGGAGGAACCTCCCGGCGAGGAGGGACGGCGCGGCAGCACCCGGTCGCCGACGGCGGCAAGGATCGCGGGCAGCACGATCACGGCACCGGCCACTCCCCCGGCGACGACCGCGATCCCCGCGTAGGCGAAGGAGCGGAAGAAGTCGAAGGGCATGAACAGGAGCACGCTCAGCGAGGCGGCGACCGTCACCCCACTGAAGATCACCGTACGACCGGCCCGCTCGACGGCGCGGGCGACCGCCTCGTGCCTGTCCCTGCCCAGCGCCACCTCCTCCCGGAAGCGGGCGATCACGAACAGCGAGTAGTCGACGCCCAGGCCGAGTCCCATGGCCAGGGTGAGGTTCAGCGCGAACGTGGACAGCTCGGCGTACAGGAGCGGTATCCGCAGCAGTGCCAGCCCGATCACCATGGCCAGCACGCCGAGCAGGATCGGCAGCACGGCGGCGAGGACGCGCCGCAGGTAGACCCAGAGCAGCACGAGCACGAGCGGGACGACCACCAGCTCGGCCCGGACGAAGTCCTGCCTGGCCAGCGGCACGGTCTGGCGGAAGACCTCCTCGCCGCCGCCCGCCCTGACGGTGGTCGCGGCGTCGCCGCGCAGCACCTCGGGGACGATCCTCGGCAGGATCTCGGAGCGGACCCGGTCGGCGTCACCGGGGATGCGGGCGACCACGAGCGCGTGCCTGCCGTCCTCGCTGCGCAGCGTGGCGGGGTTGCCCCGCGACCAGTAGGACGCCGTCTCCGCCACGCCCTCGAAGGCCGCCAGCCGGGTGGTGAGCGCCCGGCCGGAGGCCGCGACGGCGGGGGTGTCGACGGTCCCGTTCCTCGCGGTGACGAGCAGGACGAGGTCGGCGCTTCCGGTGCCGAAGCGCGCGGCCAGCTCGGCCTGGGCCCGGTCGGACTCCGAGCCCGGCGCCTCGTACCTGGCCAGGGAGAGCCCGGAGACCGTGCCCGCCGTCAGCGCGGCCAGCACGACGGCGCCGAGCAGGGCGAGGACCATCACCGGGCGGCGGCGCCGCGCGAGGAGGTGGCCGAGCCGTCTCAGCGGCGGTACGGGAGGCGCCACGACCGGACGCGGGTCAGTCTTCATGGTCATCCCCGAAAGTCGGTAAACTGCTCGTATTTTGCGACTCGAGACAGGAATACAAGTAAATGCTCGTATTTGTCAACGGGACGACGCATGCCTACTGGGCGATGCACGCCTACGGGACGACGCACGCCTACGGGACGACGTATGCCTGAGGGACACCCCGCGACCGGGCAGCGGACGGTCAAGCGGCAGGCGCGCGGCCTCAAGCGGATGGAGGAGATCCTCGACGCCGCCGAGACGGTGATCGCCGAGATCGGCTACGCCGACATGACCACGAACGCGGTGGCCGAGCGGGCGGGGATGTCCCCGGGCTCGCTGTACCAGTTCTTCCGCAACAAGGAGGAGATCCTGGACGGCCTGCTCGACCGGTTCACCGAAGGGCGGGGCGCGCACTGGGAGGCCAGGCTCACCGGTGACGTCATCCGGATGCCCGTGGCCGATCTGATCGACCAGGTGGTGGACGAGATCGTCGCCTACAAGGCCTCCCGCCCCGCCTACTGGGCCCTGCTGCACGGCTCCGCCACCGGCGACCGGCTCGCGGCGGCGTCCGAGCGGCTCCACCGGGGCATCGCCCGGCGCATCGCCGAGGTCCTCGCCGTACGGGCCCCCCATCTCGGCGAGGAGCGGCGCCTGCTGGTCGCCACCATGATGCTGGCCACCATCAGGGCCGTGCTCCCGCTGATCGCGGCGGGCTCACCGGAACGCGCGGCGGAACTGACCGCCGAGCTCAAGGCCCTGCTCACGGGCTACCTGTCGACCTCCACGGCCCCCGGCCCGGAACCGGCCACCTGAACCGGCCGACCCTCCCCCGCGAACACCGGCCAGTGAACCGGCCGCCCCTCCCCGCGAACACCGGCCAGAACCCGGGAACCCGGCCGACCGGCCCGCCCCTCACGGAGTCCAGCTGGGAACCGGGCACCCGGTCATCGCCCCCGGAGCCCCCCTTCCGCCCGACTCCCGCGAGCCGCCCGAGGCCGGTCCCGGCGATCACCCCAGGCCAGGGCCCCGCGGGGCCCGCCATACCCCCTGCCCTAATTCCCTCTTTATAGATAGGTATTATGTGGTTAGTATCGGGGACACCACCCCGTTCCGTATGAGCCCTATGAGGCGAAGATGCGCTTGCACTGGTTCCTGCCGACCACCGGCGACGGCCATCACGTCAGGCCCGCCACGACCACCGTCGCGGCGGGCGGCGCCGCGGCCAGGCCCGCGACGCTCGACTACCTGTCCCAGGTGGCCCGCGCCGCCGAGGCGGCCGGTTTCGAGGCGGTGCTGACCCCGGTGGGAGCGGGTTGTCCCGACCCCCTGGTGGCGTGCAGCGCCGTCGCGGCGCGGACCGAGCGGCTCAAGCTGCTGGTGGCCTTCCGGCCCGGCTTCACCCTCCCCACCCTGCTCGCCCAGCAGGCGCAGACCCTCCAGGAGATCAGCGAAGGGCGGCTCCTGCTCAACGTGGTCACCGGTGGCGACCCCGGGGAGCAGCGCGCCTACGGCGACTTCCTTGACCACGACGCCCGCTACGAGCGCACCGGCGAGTTCATCGAGGTACTCAGGCGCACCTGGGCGGGCGAGCCGTTCGACCACGCGGGCGCCCACTACCGGGTGTCGGGGGGAGGGCTCGCCACTCCGCTCCTCGACACCCCCGACATCTACTTCGGCGGGGCCTCCCCCGCCGCGGAACGGGTGGCGGCGGCCGGGGCGGACGTCTACCTGATGTGGGGCGAGCCCCCGGCGATGATCGCCGAGAGGATCGCCAGGGTGCGCAAGCTCGCCGCCGAGGCGGGCCGCGAACCGCGGTTCGGCATCCGGCTGCACGTCATCGCCCGCGACACCTCCGAGGAGGCCTGGGCGCACGCCCGGCGCCTGCTCGACGGCATGGACCCGGACAGGATCGCCGCCGCCCAGGCGCGGTTCGCCCGGATGGACTCCGTGGGGCAGCGCCGCATGGCCGACCTCCACGGCGGCTCCGCGGACGCGCTGGAGATCTCGCCCAACCTCTGGGCGGGGGTCGGGCTGGTCAGGGAGGGGGCGGGCACCGCGCTGGTCGGCAGCTACGCGGAGGTCGCCGAGCGCATCCGCGAGTACTCCGAGCTGGGCCTGTCGGAGTTCATCCTGTCCGGCTGGCCGCACCTGGAGGAGGCCTGGCGGGTGGGCGACTTCGTCCTCCCCCTGCTGGCCGCTCCCGCGCTCGTCACGTGAGCGTCCTCGCCTCCCGTCCCCGTCTTCAACGCCTCCGACCCACGACGCCGGGACTCTGGCGGGCCCTGGCGCTGCGGGCCGGGGCGATCGTCGCGCTGGTCGCGATCTGGCAGGCCGTGGCCATGGCCGGGATCTGGCCGCCGGTCTTCGTGCCGGAGCCCGTCGCGGTCTGGGACCAGTTCCTGCGCACCACCGTCGAGGGGGTGAGCGGCTACACCCTCCAGGAGCACCTGCTCACCAGCCTGCGCCGCATCCTGCTCGGCTGCCTGTACGGGGTGACGGGCGGCATCGCGCTGGGGCTGCTGATCGGCATGGTCCCGACGCTGCGCGCGCTGCTGGGCCCGCTGGTCACGTTCGTCCGCACCCTGCCGCCGCTGGCGTACCTCAGCCTGCTGGTGATCTGGTTCGGCATCGACGAGGAGCCCAAGATCTGGCTCCTGCTGCTGGCCGCGCTCCCGCCGGTCGCGGTGGCCACCGCCGACGCGGTGCGCGGGGTGCACGAGGACTACCTGAACGCGGCCCGCTCGCTGGGCGCCCGCCGGCACGAGCTGCCGCTGCGGGTGGTGCTGCCGAGCGCGCTGCCCGAGATCATCACGGGGGTGCGGGTTGCCGTGGGCGTCGCGTACACCACCGTGGTCGCCGCCGAGACCGTGAACGGCGTGCCCGGCATCGGCGGCATGGTCCGCGACGCCCAGCGCTACAACCAGACGGACGTGGTGGTGCTCGGGATCATCGTCATCGGCCTGTCCGGCCTGCTCATCGACTTCCTCCTGCAAACGCTGGACCGCCGCCTGGTTCCCTGGCGCGGCCGTACCTAGGAAAGACCCCCATGAAACGCATCACAGTGACCCCCGTGAAGCGCGCCGCGCTCGCCCTGACCGCCGCCGCCCTCGCCCTGACCGCCTGCGGGTCCGGTACGGAGGAGGCCAAGCCCGCCGCCGACGGATCCCCGGCGACCCTGCGCATCGGATACCAGCTCATTCCCAACGGGGACCTGATCGTCAAGGACCAGCAGTGGCTGGAGAAGGCGCTGCCGAACACCAAGATCACTTGGAGCAAGTTCGACTCGGGCGGCGACGTGAACACCGCGATGATCGCCGGATCGCTCGACATCGGGCTGGCGGGCAGCAGCCCGGTCACCCGCGGCCTGTCGGCGCCCCTCAACATCCCGTACCGGGTGCCGTGGATCTTCGACGTAATTGGGGACAACGAGGCGCTCGTCGCCCGGGGCGGCGTGACCGACGTCAAGGGGCTCGCGGGCAAGCGGGTCGCGGCCCCCTTCGCCTCGACCACCCACTACAGCCTGCTCGCCGCGCTCACCGAGGCGGGGCTGTCGGAGGCCGACGTGAAGATCCTCGACATGGAGCCGCCGGACATCCAGGCCGCCTGGCAGCGCGGTGACATCGACGCCGCCTACGTCTGGACGCCCACCCTGGCAGAGCTGCAGAAGAACGGCGGCACGACGCTGGTCACCAGCCGCGAGCTGGCCCAGCGTGGCAAGCTCACCGCCGACCTCGCGGTGGTGAGCGACGACTTCGCGAAGAAGTACCCGAAGGCGCTGCACGTCTGGCTCCAGCAGCAGGACCGCGCGGTCAAGCTGGCCAGGAGCGACAAGGACGCCGCCGCCGCGGCCATCGGCCGCCAGCTCAACCTCGACCCGGCGGAGGCGGGGCGCCAGCTCGGCCAGCTCGTGCTCCTCGACGCCACGGAGCAGCGTTCCGCCGAGTATCTCGGCACCCCCTCGGCCCCCGGCAAGTTCGCCGAGAACCTGCACAGCTCCGCCGAGTTCCTCAAGGGTCAGAAGAAGGTGGACGCCGTACCGGAGCTGAGCGTCTTCCAGAAGGGCCTGGCCACGCAGGAGCTCGCGGATGCCTTCGCCGGAAGCTGAGGAAGCTGAGAGCACCCGCGCGGGCACGGGTCCCGGCCCGGCCCGCGCGGGTGCGGCCCCCGGGACACCGGCCGGCGCGGACACGGAGGTGACCGGCGAGAGCGCGGCGCCTCGGGACGCGGAGACGACCGGCGGGAACGCGGCGCCTCGGGACACGGAGACGACCGGCGAGAGCGCGGCGCCTCGGGACACGAAGACGACCGGCGGGAACGCGAACCCGCAGGACAAGGAGGTGACCCGCGAGAGCGCGGCGCCTCGGGACGCGGAGACGACCGGCGGGAACGCGAACCCGCGGGACACGGAGACGACCGGCGAGAACGCGGCCCCCCGGGGCACGGCCTCCCGGGAGACGGCGCTCGCGCTCGCCGGGGTGTCGCACTCCTACCGGGGGCGCGCCGGGACGGTCGACGCGCTCGGGCCGATCGACCTGGAGATCGCCGCCGGGGAGTTCGTCACGGTCGTGGGCCCCTCGGGGTGCGGCAAGAGCACGCTGCTGCGGCTGGTGGCGGGCTTCACCGCGCCGTCGGCGGGAACCATCACGGCCTCCGGCGAGCCGGTGTCGGGACCCGACCCGGCCAGGGGGTACGTGTTCCAGCAGCACCGGCTCTTCCCCTGGCTCTCGGTCGAGGGGAACGTCGGTTTCGGGCTGCGCGGCCTGCCCAGGGCCGCGCGGCGCGAGCGGGTGGCCGAGCTGCTGGAGCTGACCGGGCTGGCCGACGTCGCCAGGGCGAGGCCGTACGAGCTGTCGGGGGGCATGCAGCAGCGCGCGGCGATCGCCCGCGCCCTCGCCCCCGGCCCCGCGCTGCTGCTGATGGACGAGCCGTTCGCCGCCCTGGACGCGTTCACCAGGGAACGCATGCAGGAGGAGGTCCGCGAGCTGTGGCGGCGGGCGGGCACGACGGTGGTGTTCATCACCCACAGCGTGGACGAGGCCGTCTATCTCGGCACCCGCGTGCTCGCGCTGAGCGGCAGGCCGGGCCGGGTGGTCCTCGACCGCGGCTCCGGCCTGCCGTACGGCGACCATCCCCGCACCGACCCGCTCTTCGCCGGGCTGCGCGAGGAGCTGACGGAGGTCGTCAGGGAGGCCGCGTCGGCAGGCGACGGAAAGGGTCCGTGACATCCTCCGGGGCCGCGTCGGCAGGCGACGGAAAGGGTTCGTGACATCCTCCGGGGCCGCGTCGGCAGGCGACGGAAAGGGTCCGTGACGTCCTCGGCATTCCCCGGGGAGGCCGCGCCGACCGGCGATGAAAGGAACCGGTGACGACCCCCGGCGTTCCCCGGGAAGGCCGGGTCAGCCCGGCGACGGGAAGGGCCCGTGACGCCTCTGGCGTTCCCCGCCGCAAACTTTGCGGAAACCGGCGAGCAAACATCCGTCAAAACAGGTCGACCTATCGCCAAGATCGCCATCTGTCCCGTCTGACGCGTCCACAGTGGAATGACCGCCGTCAGATCGGGAGGACCGTTGAGCGAGGGACTCGCGTTCGCGAATCCAGTTTTCGAGACCACGCCCCACGTGGGCACCCGCCGAGCTCTCGTCTTCCTCGACTCTCCCCCGGCCGCGACCCCGCCACCTTCGCTCCCGGCCCCGACCCTAAATCCGACCCCGAGCCCGCCGGACGCGGGCACCCCCGCCACCCGGCCGGACGCGCGGCTGGCGAGCGCGCTGCGCGCCGAGGGGTTCACCGTCGACGCCGAGGCCAGCGAGGGGGCGGGCGCGGACGGCGAGCGCGTGTGGAGCCTGCTGCGCTCGGCGCGGGAGGGCGACCTGCTGGTGATCCGGCTGCCCGCCGACGGCGGCTGGACCTCGGGACAGCTGGGATCGATGATCGGCGCGTTCGGCCGGCAGGTCGGCGAGTCGCTGGCGGCCGCCGTACTGATGATCGTCGACTTCGGCTGGAGCGCCCTGGACGGCTCCGCGGAACCGGTCAGGCAGCTCGCCGTGGCCGGGGAGCCGAGGGTGGCCGCGGCGGCCCTCACCCTCACCCTGAGGCTCGACGAGACCGTACCCGGCCCGGTGCGCACGCTGACCGACGTCATCGCGGAGGGCCTCACGACGCGGGCCGCCGACCTCGACGGGGACGGGACGGTCAGCGTCGCGGACCTGCACGCCTACGCGCTCGCCCGCTACGCGGCGGCCTCGGCCGCCCGGACCCCCATCCTGATCTCGTACGGGGCCGTCGCGGGGGTCGCCCTCACCCCGGCGCGGGACACCGCCGCCGTGCCGCACGCCGCCTTCGCGCGCGTCCTGGCGCGGCTCGGCGACCACGCCCCGCCCGCCTGCGGGATCGAGATCGTCCGGCGGGTCTACGAGCTGCACCTGAGCGAGCCCGCCAGGGAGATCCTGCGCAGGGCGGCCCTGCTCGACGAGGACGAGCCGATCGACGAGATCCTCGGCGACGCCGCCGAGCTGAGGCACTGGGGCCTGCTGGGCGAGACGACCACGTTCGTCCACCCGGACGTGCGAACCTTCGGCCACTCGCGGCTGTCGGCCGCCGAGCGGGCGCAGACCTCGGCGCTGCTGCGCCGCCGCCGGGCCGGGCTGCGGACGGTACGGCCCAGGGCGAGGCTCACCGCCGACCGGTGGACGACCGAGGACCAGCTCGGGCACCGGGTCTACGCCGAGGCCATCGCCGCGTTCGTCCGCCACCCCGAGACCCGGCCGCCGCTCACGATCGGCGTGAAGGGCCCCTGGGGGGCGGGCAAGACCTCGCTGATGCGGATGATCCAGGACCTGCTGGACCCCGGGGCCGCCGGGGACGACCCCGCCCCGATCCACCTGCCCGGCTCCCGCGCGGAGCGGACGCTGACCAACGCCGAGGTGCTCGCCAGGACGGGACGGCGCCCCAGGGAGAGCGCCGGGCGGGCCGAGCCGGGCCCGCTCCCGCTGCGGCGGGCGGACTGGCGGCCCACGGTCTGGTTCAACCCGTGGATGTACCAGAGCGGGGAGCAGGTCTGGGCCGGGCTGGCCCACGAGATCATCACCCAGGTCACCCGGCGGCTGCCCCGCGCCGAGCGGGAACGGTTCTGGCTGGAGCTGAACCTGTCCAGGATCGACCGGGAGGCGGTCCGCAGGCGCGCGTACCACCTGGCGATGACCCGCCTCGCGCCCGTGGCCCTCGGCCTGGTCGCCACCGTCGTCCTCACCGGGGCGCTCCTCGCCGCCGCCGCGCTGCTGCCCGCGCTCGGCGCCCTCCTGGAGAACGCCGCGGCGGCCGTCGGCTCCGCCGGGTCGGCGCTGGTGGTGGGGGCGGGCGCCGTACGACTGGCGCGGTTCTTCGGGGAGTCGGCGGACAACGCCTTCCGCGGCCTGGTCACCCAGCCCGACCTGCTCGGCCCCGGCGCGGCCGACGGGTTCGCCGGCGAGGTCGCGCCCGCGCCCGGGTACCGGTCCAGGACCGGTTTCCTGCACCTGGTGCAGACCGACATGCGGCAGGTCCTCGACCTCGTCGCCACCGGGGAGCGCCCGCTGGTGGTGTTCGTGGACGACCTGGACCGCTGCTCGCCGGGAACGGTGGCGCAGGTCATCGAGGCGATCAACCTGTTCCTCGCCGGGGAGTTCCCCAACTGCGTGTTCGTGCTGGCGATGGAACCGGAGGTGGTCGTGGCGCACGTCGAGGCCGCCTACCCGGAACTGGCCGGGACGCTGCCGGGCGGCGGACGGTCCGGCCTGGGCTGGCGGTTCCTGGAGAAGATCGTGCAACTCCCGCTGAGCGTGCCCCTGCTGGACGACGCCGACCGGCTGCCCGCCTTCGTACGGGCCCTGCTGGGCGTGTCCGACGTCGCGCGGCCCGCGGCCGTTCCCGACGTGCGCGCGGGCGCCTCCGCCGTTCCCGCGGACATGGAGAACGCGCGACCGCGGGACCCAGAGACCACCCGGACACCGAATCCGGCCGGACCGCGTCCGGCGGGTCCCCCAGCCGCCCTGGAACGGCTCGACCCGCCAGCGGATCCGGCCGGGCCGCGTTCGCGCGGTCCCCTGCCTCCCGCACGGCCCTCCTCGCTCGGCGCGGTCACACCGGGTCTCCCCGGCACCACCACGCCACCGGGAGCGGCCGTGCCGGGACTGCGGGCACCGGTGAAACCGGGGAAGCCCAGGCTGCGGACACGGGTGAACCCGAGGAGGCCCAGGCTGCGGACACCGGTGGAGATACCGGGACTCGGGCTGCGGGCGACGATGGAGCTGCAGGGGTTCGGGCCGCGAACGCCGGTGGAGACGCCCGACCCCGGATCGCGGGCGGCGGAACCGCCGGACCCGGTCCAGGTGAGCCGGTTGCAGGACGCCATCTGGGCGCTGCGCCCGACCACGACGACCCTCGACGAGGCGGCGCGGCTCGCGCAGGACGCCCTGGGCATCGAGTGCTCCGACGCCCTCGGCGGTCTCTGCGCGGCGACCCGGGAGGCCGCCGACCGGGTCTTCGACGACCTCTACAGCGACGAGAACGCCTACCGGGCGATCGAGTTCGTGCTCCCGGCCCTCACGTTCTTCAACCCGCGCGAGATCAAGCGGTACGTGAACGTGTTCCGCTTCTACTCGTTCCTCACCTACCGCCGCGCCCTCGCCGGGGCGGCCCCCGCCTCGGACGGCGAGGTCGCCAAGCTCGCGGCGCTCGCCGTCCAGTGGCCGCACCTGCTGACACTGCTGGCCGGGGAGACGGACGGGACGAGCGTGCTGCGGCGGCTGGAGGAGGCGGCGAACGACGACGGAGGCTGGGAGCGGGCCGTCCACGACACCGGCCTCGTCGCCCACCACACCCTCGGCGGCCCCCACCTGGACGCCCTGCGCGACCTCCTCTCCGGCCCCCACCCCATCGCTGATTTGGCCCGCTATCTCCTCTGAGCCCCGTCCCGCCACTTCCGCCGCAAGGGACCTCGAAGCTCCGGACGGAAACGGGCCCCTCAGCGATCACATTCAGGCGCTGAGGGCCCGCGCGACCGTGAGGCTGTCCTCGTAGATGTGGAAGCGGGTGACGAGCCCGTCCTCGACGGTGAGGTGCAGCGCGAACGGTGAGGTGTACGAGGTCCCGCCGTCCCGCACCGTCTGCGCGATCTCTCCGAGCACGACGGCGTCCGCCCCGTCGGCCAGGATCCGCGCCACCGACGTGCCGTTCAGTTCGGGCACGTGGTGGGCCTCCAGCGACCGGAAGTGGTCCGCCACGTCGGCCCGGCCTGACCGGGGGCGAATCCACGGCACCGCCGGATGCCCCTCTGCGGGCCAGGCGAGCCGCCAGTCGACCGGCTCGGCGAACAACTCCGCCGTACGGTCGTGATCGCCCTCGGCCATCCGACGCAGCAGTTCCTCCACGGTGTCACGCGTTTCATCACTCATGCCGCAAGCCTCTCGGTTCCGGACGCCGCCCGTCGATTACCGCCGAGGTATGACGGGACCCGCGGAGACCCGTACCGAGGTCGTACCGCCGTGAGCGGGGTTCTTGACCCTCACGTGGCGTCAGGCGGCATAGTCGGTGCCGTGGAGGAACACTGGACCGTTGGACACGTGGCCGAACTGGCCGGTGTGAGCGTCCGTACGCTGCACCACTACGACGAGATCGGGCTCGTTCGGCCGTCGGCGCGGACGGCGGCCGGGTACCGGGCCTATTCGGCGGGCGACGTAGAGCGGCTGCGGGAGGTGCTGGCCTATCGGCGGTTGGGTTTCGGGCTGCGGGAGGTCGCGGAACTGGTCGGCGACCCGTCCACCGACGCGGTCGCGCACCTGCGCCGGCTGCGCGGCCTGCTGCTGGAGCGGCGTGATCGCGCCGACGCCATGGTGGCGGCCATCGACAGGGAACTCAAGGCACGGGCGAAGGGACTGAAGGTGACACCGGAGGAGCAACTGGAGGTGCTCGGCGCACGGCTGTACGACGCGATCGGCGGCGCCTACACCGCGACACGGAGTACCGAGCCACGGATCGCCACGCAGATCTGGGACGCGCTCGGGGACGCGCGGACGGTGCTGAACGTCGGGGCCGGCACCGGCTCCTACGAGCCCGCCGATCGCGACGTGACCGCGGTGGAGCCGTCGGCGGTCATGCGGGGACAGCGGCCTGCCGGTTCGGCGCCGTGCGTGGCCGCCGCCGCGGAGAGCCTGCCGTTCGAGGACCGGTCCTTCGACGTCGCGATGGCCGTCTCCACCGTCCACCACTGGGGGGACCCGATAGCGGGGCTGCGCGAGATGCGGCGGGTGGCCCACCGCGTGGTGGTGCTCACGTTCGACACCGACGAGCCCGGATGGCAGGACCGGTTCTGGCTCACCCGCGACTACCTGCCCGAGTTCGCCGCCGTCCTCGCGGAGTTTCCCCCGCTCGCCGGGATGGCCGACGCGATCGGCGCCCGCGCCGAGCCGGTGCCCATCCCGTGGGACTGTGCCGACGGCCTGTTCGAGGCGTACTGGCGCCGACCGGCGGCGTATCTGGAGGATCACGTGCGCCGTGCGATGTCGGTGTGGACGAGGGTCGGGCCGGAGGCCGAGCGGCGGGCGGTGCGAAGCCTCGGCGACGACCTCGACTCCGGCCGGTGGGCCGAGCGCAACAGCGACCTCTCCGGCCTCGACGCGGCGGATCTCGGCCTCCGCCTGCTCATAGCCTGAACCGCGTCGCGGCGTCGGCGTCGCAGCGGCTCCCGGACGGCCCGCCGGTCACGCGCGGCGCTGGACGGGCACGGCACTGTGGACGGCTCGCCGGTCACACGCGGTGTTGAGCGGGCATGGTGCTGTGGACGGGATCGGCGACGCGACCCGGCACGCCCAGGGCGATCGCCCGCGAACTCCGCCGGTCGATCCGCGCAAGCTCGTCCTCCGCTCCGGCGAGACCGATCCGCGGACCTTCGATCTCGCCGCCCCGGCTTCGCCGCCGTCAGCACCCGGACACACTCCGCCGTCATCAGCATTCAAAGCCCTGCCGAGCGTGACTCGGTTGACCGAGGCTGAGAAACTCATCAGCGTCTCTCAGTCTGATCACAGGCGGCGCCGTGGATCCTACGGCCATGACGCGAACAGCAGTTCCTCCGCCACCCCGCTGGGCACGTGTCGCCGGAACGGCGGGGTGGGCGGCTCCCATCCTCGGATTCGTGCCGTTGCACATCCCCTGGATGCTCGGAATCCCGTTCCTGGCCAATGAAGCGAGCTTCGACGCCTGGTATCACGGCCGAGGTCACGGCACGGAAGGCTTCCCGGAGGGCGGAGTCCTGGGCATCCCCGCGGGTGCCATGTACCTCGGGGTGCTGACGCTGCTCGCCATCCTCGGCGGGATCCTGTCACTCGGTCTGATCAGCGGCTGGGGACTGGTCTATCCCCGGTGGATCCCCGTGCTGGGCGGACGCCGGGTCCCACCTTGGTTTCCGCTCACCCCGACCGTCCTGGGCTCGGTCCTGCTGGTGGGCTACTCGCTCACCCTGCCCGCGCAGATCCCTCGTGCCATCGCCGAAGCGAGTCCAGACGATCCGTTCACCCTGACCGGTGCGTTCGTCGGCCTGCCCGTCCTCCTCGTGTGGATGATCGCGCTACCGGTCGCCGGTTGGTCGTACTACCGGCGCACCCGGCGGGTTACTCCGACCGCCGTCAGCTGACCACCCGGCCTCCGAGGAGAAGAGGAAAGCCGACCTTCATCTACGCGAAGCCATCCGCCATCGTCAGCGTTCAAAGCCCTGCCAGGCGCGAATCGGTACTGACGACACCCCACCAGGCGTGGGTGATCAAAGGCGGAGACGGTCACCCTGCGGGGAAGTCGAACTCGCCGTCCTTGACCCCGCCGACGAACGCCTCCCACTCGGCCCGGGTGTAAACGATCACATCGGCATCGGGACGACGACTGTGCCTCACAGCGACCCGCCCACTGCCGTCAGCCAGCGGACCGGCCTCGACACACTGACCGCCACCATCGGCACTCTTGGTGCTGATGCGCCAGGCTACGCCCGCCAGCTCCTCTGAGCTGATCATCGCGTGCTCCTCCCTCTCGCTCGTCTGACACGACCGGCTGCGGTCCGGATGATGGTCGTGGACTCATCCGGGGTAAGCGCGGCGCTCTGTAAGGAATCGTACGCTCGCACGAAAACTTCGGCGCCTTCCGCTTCGGTGTAGACAGCACCTCCTCGGGTCTCCACATAGGTCACGTCGGAGTAGGGCTCCGGCATGTCGAAGATTGTGAAAGCGCCCTCTGGGCTGGCATGTGCCCCAGTGGTGAACGGCAGAACCCGGACGGTCACATTCGGCCTGCTCATGGCCTCAGTCAAATGTTCCAGTTGAGCGCACATCACCTCCGGGCCGCCGATCATGCGGTGTAGCACAGCCTCGTCGAGGACAATCTCCAGATTCGGGGCCGATTCGATGTCGAGCACCCGCTGCCGATCCATCCGGAACTCCACCCAACGCTCGATCTGCTCGCCGGGAGCGTCAGCGGCACCCGCCGCAATGACCGCCTGGGCGTAGTCCCGGATCTGGAGGAGGCCAGGTATGACCATCGCCGCATAGCAACGAATCCCCTCGGTGCGGGTTTCGAGCCAGGCATGGTCGAACAGTCCGCCAAGGGAGTCATCGGCATAACCGTCCCACCAGCCCTTGCGCCAGATGTCGCGGCTGATCTGTTCCAACCCGTCGCGGACCTTCTGGTCGCCGACGCCGTACAGGTTGAGGAGTGCCAGCACGTCAGCCGCCCTCGCCGGAATGACGCCCGACTCCAGTCGGCTGATGGTTCCGGCGTCACGCTGCAGGTAGTCGCCCGCCTGTTTGAGTGTCAGCTTGGCCGACTCGCGGAAATCCCTCAGGTGTTTGCCGAGCCACTGCGCCCGCAGTGTCGGCCCTCGTTTCGCACCCATTGTCCGCCTCCTTTTGGTTCACACCGTCTGTTCCACCGACTCGTATCAGACAAATCGGGGCAACGCCAACAACCTCATTAAGCAAGCTTGCGTCATCCTGAATTCGCTGTCACGCTACCGAAGTATCGGCGGTCACGCTCGGCATTTATCCGAAAACACAGAGGAATCGGGGCGCAGCCGTCCAGCAGATCTCCACTCAGGTTCAGCACCGGAAGGGAGCACGACGACATGGAGCAGCACAATGGTTCCGACCAGTCATCCGCCCGCAACGCCCCGGACTTCGACGAGCATTGCCCGGCGTACACGATGACGGGCGACCTCCCTCGCATGTTCGCCCTGGTCCAGGAGTTCTACGAAGAGGGCGAGGGCGAGGATGACGGTGAAAGCGTCACAGAGGTGGTGGCTTACGGGCTGACGCTGCCGGGTGGGACGGCGGCGATCGTGGGTGCGAACGGTCACGGGTTCGGCCGGTGGACGAGCGCGCACAGTGCCGCGCGGCGGCTTCACTCCGACCTTGTCTGGCTCGGGGGCGGCTCGTGGGATCGGACGTCGCAGCGGCCCCCGGAGACCTAACGGACCGGGGCTTCCTTGCGTCGGCGTACCTTTTCTCCGGCGGGGAAGCGCGAGGCCACTGATCGGAGCGTGGTCAGCGTGGACGCGACCGGCTGCCCGGCGAGCATTTCCTCAAGCGCGTTGTTCAGGCCGTCCTGGACCTCCTGGACACGCTCGGCCAGCTGCGCGCCGTCCGCCGTGAGGGTCAGTGTGACGTGCCGTCTGTCACCCGCGTCGGTCACCCGTTCGACGATCCCCGCGGTCACGAGCCGGTCCACCAACCTGCTCGGATTGACTCCTGTCTCGCAGACGAGCAGTTCACCGAGCCCGGAGAGGGTGAGAGGGCCGCGATCGTCGAGGACGCTCACCACCTCCGCCTGGGACGGCGTGAGCCCGAGCGGGCGGAGCTCGGCGGCGAGCAGGCGGTTGCCCTCTCGCTGCACCGCCAGGACAAGGTAGCGGAACTCCTCGGCGTCCTTCATTCGTGCGGATCCCTTCTCCGCACCGTGCGGAAACCCTCCGGCGGAGCGCACCGCGAGTGCCACTCCGTACGTCCACGCGTGTGCATGTTACGACAGAAGATGACGTGTCATCGGCCCGCCCGGTGACGGCCGCCCGCGACCTCGCCTCCCGGACGGCGAGGCGCCTCGCCTCCGGCGGCCGTCACCACGCGGTGGTCCCGTTCCCGGCATCAGGGGCCTCAAGGATGTCCTTCAGGACGTGGAGGTTCTTCGCGACGGCGCCGGCCATGCCTCGGGCCGGCAGGCCGCCCAGTGCCCCCAGCGCCCCCGCTTCGAGCTCGATCTCGTTGACCAGGTCCGTCGCGGTGGCGGACCCCTCAAGCGTGTAGGTCGCGCGTCCCTGGAAGAGGCCGAAGCCGCCTTCCACCACGAGGCGGCGGTCGCGCTCGTACTCGACGATCTCAAGTCGCTCCCGCATGACCCAGGGAAGCGTACGGGACTGCTCGTAGACGGTTCCGAGACCGGCCGGTCCCGGCGTGAGCGGTCGTGTCTCGCTGATCGCGTAGTTCCAGGCGGGGAGGTTCCGCAGGTCCGCCAGGTAGTCGAAGACCACACCTGCCGGACGTTCGACGCGCAGGGTGTTGGTGAACCTCACGTTCCTTCGCGTCCGCGAGGACCTGAAGAGGTCGGTGATCATCTTTCACTCCTTGCCGGTGATGCTCGGTGATGTTCGGTGATGCTCGGTGAATCGGTGGAGAGGGGCGGCTCACGCGACCCGCACGCGGCCGAGCGTCTCGGCGAGGCGACCGGCCGCCCCTGGGTCGTGCGCCGCCAGGACCGTCAGGTCGGGCATCGTGGCCCGCAGGGCGTTCACCTTGCCCACCGTGTCGCGCATCCGCCTCTTGTCGCCCACGCCGGGCAGCTCGCCCGCGGTCAGCAGGTCGACGTCGTAGGTGAGATCGCCCACCAGCATCAGCGGCGCGTGCCCCGGGCGGCGGACCAGCAGGGACAGCGATCCGGGTGTGTGCCCCGGAGTGGGCAGGAGCAGGAGGCTTCCGTCACCGAACAGGTCGTGGCCGGTGTCGAACGGCGCCACGGCCGGATCCGCGAGCGGTTCGGGGGTGATCCGCTTCCAGTTGAGCCCCGGCAGGTCGATGTGCGACGGCATCAGGCCGCGCGCCTCCGGCAACGGCCTGCGCAGGGACTCCCACTCGTCGTGGCTGACGACGATGTCGGCGTGGCCGAGCAGCGGCAGCCCGCCGATGTGGTCCTGGTGAAGGTGGGAGATCACCGCGGTGTCCACGTCGTCGACGGCGTACCCCAGCCTGGCCAGACCGGCCGTGAGCGTCTCGTCCGGCTCGACGGCGAACTTCGCGAGGCGTGAGTAGATCAGCCCGTTGAGCCCTCCGGGGAAGTAGCCCGGGTCGGTCACCGACGCGCGATCCTGCCCGGTGTCGAAGAGCACCACGCCGTCGCGATGCTCGATGACGTAGACGTTGATCGGCCGGGGGGCGGTCCAGCGCCTCGAGGTGAACAGCCAGAAGTAGAGGTGCTTCCACGTCGGCCCGACGTGCTCCGGCCGGATGGACACCGAGCCGGTGCTGAGGACGGATACACGCCTGATGGGATCTGCCGGAACGTTCATCGGGGGACCTTTCGCGAAATTGTGTGTCGTGTCATTAAATTACACGACACATATATGGTCGTCAACGCCTCTGGCAGCCGGAGACAAGGGTCGGGAACGCGGAAGGCGCCCCGGCCCTCACGGGCCGGGGCGCCTCGAAAGACGATCTAGCGCTGGGCCTCGATCATCCAGTGGTGCTTCTCCAGGTCCTGGGTGATCTCGATGAGGAGGTCCTGGGTGACCAGGTCGGGCTCCTCGGCGGCCTCGATGCGCTCACGCATCCGGCGGATGATGGACCCGAGGATGTCCGTCATGGCGGCCACGACCTTGCCGTCGTTGATGTAACCCGACTCCAGTTGCGGCACCTCGGTGGTGCTCGCGAGCGTGGAGGCCCGGCCGTCGGGGTTGCACCCGAGGGCCACCGCGCGCTCGGCGACGGTGTCCGCGTGCTTCCTGGCCGACGAGACGATCTTGTCGAGCTGCAGGTGCAGCGACCGGAAGTTGTGGCCGATCACGTTCCAGTGGGCCTGCTTGGTCAAGAGCGACAGGTCGAGCAGGTCGACGAGAGCCCCCTGGAGCACGACGGCGATGGTCTTCTTGTCTTCTGGCTTGAGTGGGCTGGTGATCGCGGACATGAAGCGTCCCCCCTGTTTCGAGCTTAATTTCCCCTTTGCTACGAAATGTCCGTACCCACCTATCCGTCTCTCTATTCCGGCCATCATGTTGACACTGTCATGATTACAGTGTCACTATCGAGGCATGGAATGGACCATCGGTGAACTGGCTGAGCGGGCGTCCGCTGCGCTGGCCCCCACCGCCCAGCTCAACGGGCGGGTCAGGGACATGCCCAACGAGCGCCTCATCCGCTGGTACTCCACGATCGGCCTCCTCGACCCCCCGTCGGCCCGCCGGGGCCGCGTCGCCATGTACGGCAGGCGCCACCTGCTCCAGATCGTCGCCGTCAAGCGGCGTCAGTCCGACGGCCGGACCATCGCCGAGATCCAGGCCGAGCTGGCCGGGGCCACCGACCAGACCCTGCAGTCGATCGCCCGCCTCCCCGAACCCCCACCGGAATCGGAAACCGGACGGGAGCACCCGCCGGAGTCATCTCCAGAACCGGAGAACGCCCCCGGACACCAGCTCGCGCCTCCGGCCGGGTCCGGCGCTCCCCGGGCGGCACGCCCGCGTTTCTGGGCCGGGCCGACCGCCGCCTCGGCGGATGCGGGCCTCCCCGCGGATGCGGGCCTCCCCGCGGACCCGAGCTTCCCGGCGGACGCCACCCCTGCTCCCGCCCCCGCTCCCGCGCAGCCGTCCCCCTCCGGCGAAGCCCCACCGCCTCCGCTCTCGTCCGGTAAAGCCCCGTCCGGTGAAGCCTCGTCCGGTGAGGCTCCGTCCGGTGAGATCTCACCCGGAGAAGCCTCGCCCGGTGAGACCTCGCCCGCCAAGGCCCCGCCGACCCCACGAGCCCTGCCGGCCCGGACCCCGCCCGCCAGGACTTCCCCGGCCCCGAAAAACCCGAAAGCCAGGGAAGCCCTGAAAGCCCAGGAAGCCACGGAAGCCGTGCTCGTCCACGGCGTACGGCTGGCGAACGGCGTGACCCTGATGCTCGACACGGGTGGACACGCCCCCTCACCCGACGACCTCGCCGAGATCGCCGCCGCCTCGGAGGGACTCCTGTCGCTCCTCCGCGAACGCGGCCTCACACCTCCGGAAGGAATTCACGCATGACCACTTCGATCACCACACTGCTGCCGGAGGAGTGCCTGCCCGTCCCCGACGCCGGGATGGGGGCGCTCGCCACCGAGCGCGGCAACCTGCCGCTGGAGAGCGTGGACGTGACCGCCGCCGTGTCCGGCCTGAGCGCCGGGGTCGAGGTGGTCCAGGGCTTCCACAACCCGCACGACGTGGCACTGGAGGCGACGTACGTCTTCCCGCTGCCCGACCGGGCCGCCGTGACCGCCTTCAGGATGGAGGCCGACGGCCGGG
The DNA here is from genome assembly GCF_040295985.1 of Streptosporangium sp. NPDC002524. Lineage (NCBI taxonomy): Bacteria > Bacillati > Actinomycetota > Actinomycetes > Streptosporangiales > Streptosporangiaceae > Streptosporangium > Streptosporangium sp. NPDC002524. The sequence goes on from NZ_JBEOWK010000022.1 coordinate 151,369, forward strand.
TCATCGAGGGCGTGCTCAAGGAGCGCGGCCAGGCCAGGGCCGACTACGACCAGGCGATCTCCCAGGGCAAGCGGGCCGCGATCGCCGAGGAGGACCGGCCGGACGTCTTCACCATGCGGGTCGGCAACATCGTGCCGGGCGAGCGGGTCACCGTGCGCCTCACGCTGAACCAGCCCCTCCCGTACGAGGACGGCGCGGCCACCTTCCGCTTCCCGCTGGTCGTCGCCCCCCGCTACATCCCGGGCACCCCGCTGGACGGCGAGCGCGCGGGCGACGGCTGGGCCCCGGACACCGACGCGGTCCCCGACGCCTCCCGGATCACCCCGCCGGTGCTGCTGCCCGGTTTCCCCAACCCGGTCCGCCTCTCGCTCGCCGTCTCGGTCGACCCGGCGGGGCTGGAGCTGCGCGAGGTCCGTTCCAGCCTGCACGTGGTCCGGGAGGAGGGCAGCGTGATCCGCCTCCAGCCGGGTGAGCGGCTGGACCGCGACTTCATCCTGCGCCTGGCCGCAGGCTCCTCCACCTCCCTCGCGCTCGCCCCCGACAAGGACGGCGAGAACGACAAGGGTGAAGGCACGTTCACGCTGACCGTCGTCCCCGGACCGGCACCCGCCGGGACCGGCGCCAAGAACGTGGTGCTGGTGCTCGACCGCTCGGGCAGCATGACCGGCTGGAAGATGGTGGCCGCCCGGCGCGCCGCCGCGCGTATCGTCGACACGCTCACCTCGGGCGACCGGTTCGCGGTGCTCTCCTTCGACACCGTCGTGGAGTACCCGGAGGGGCTCGGCGAGGGGCTGTCCGAGGCGTCCGACCGCAACCGCTACCGGGCCGTGGAGCACCTGGCCAGGCTGGAGGCGCGCGGCGGCACCGAGATGCTGTCCCCGCTGGAGCGGGCCGCCGCGCTGCTCGCCGACTCCGCCGGGGACCGGGTGCTGGTGCTCGTCACCGACGGGCAGGTCGGCAACGAGGACCAGATCCTGGAGCGGCTCGGCGCCGCGCTCGCCGGAGTGCGGGTGCACACGGTCGGCATCGACAGGGCGGTCAACGCCGGTTTCCTGGGCAGGCTGGCCGGGCTGGGAGGGGGCAGGTGCGAGCTGGTCGAGTCCGAGGACCGGCTGGACGAGGCGATGGAGCACATTCACCGCCGCATCGGCGCCCCCCTCGTCACCGACCTCTCCCTCAAGGCCGACGGGCTCGACCTGGTCACCGAGACGGTGAGCCACGTCGGCTCGATCTACTCGGGCGTCCCGCTCACCGTGCTCGGCCGCTACCGTGGCACGTCCGCCGGAGCGCTCACCGTACGGGGCCTGGCCGCCGACGGCTCGCCGTGGGAGCGGAGGGTCACCGCGTCCGTGGTGGACAATCCGGCCGTACGCGCGATCTGGGCACGGGCGCGGCTGCGGGCCCTGGAGGACCGCTACGCGGCCGGTGACCGGTCGCTGGAGACCGAGATCGTGGAGACCTCGCTCAGGTACGGGGTGCTCTGCCGGTTCACCGCCTTCGTCGCGGTCGACACGCAGGTGGTCGCCGAGGGCGGCCCCGGGCACCGGGTGATCCAGCCGGTGGAGCTGCCCAGCGGCTGGGAGAGCCCGGTCGCCTCCGCCGCGCCGATGATGCTGACCTCGATGTCCTTCGAGAACGCGGCCCCGAGCCCGCCGCCGCCCATGGGCCCGCCCGGGATGGCCGCTCCCGGCGCCGCGCCGAGGTTCGCGGCGAGCCCGCTCGGCGGCGGCCTGCCGCAGGACGCGGCGGCCGGAGGCTTCGACGACCGCGCCCGGATGCTGCGTCCCGCGCCGGCCGGGGCTCCCCCGAAGCAGGGCAGGCCCCCGGCCGGCCCGCAGGACCCGCCGAAGGAGCAGCTCGCCGAGGAGCTGAAGCGGCTGCGCGCAGCCGCGTCCCTGCCCGCCGCCGAGCGGCTGCGCCTGCTGGAGGACCTGGGCAGCCGCCTCGCGGCCCTGGTCGCCTACCTCGGCGGCCACGCGGAGCTGGCGGCCCTCGCCGAGGAGCTGCGGGCCGGTGGGGACGTGGACACCCTGTGGCGGCGGGCCGAGGAGGTCCTGGAGTCCTTGGCGGGCCCCGCCAAGCGACGCCCGTTCTGGAAGCGGTGACCTCCCCGAGCCCGCCCCGGGCGACGAGGCACCAGAAAACCTCTGTCGTGGAGGGTTGGCGACACGGGTGAGGTTGATGTGACCGGATCGAGCGTAGGCGGGAT